>JAQICJ010000088.1 GCA_027858615.1 Deltaproteobacteria bacterium | reverse complement strand
GATATAAGTGATCAAAAAGAAGAGGAAATCAAAAATCGCCAATTGGAAAAATTGAAAATTCTCAGTGATTTTTCCGGCAAAATCTCCCACGAATTGAATAACTATTTATCGGGAATTATGGGTTATGCTGATCTTCTGGATGAATATATCCGCAATAACCTGGATATTCACCAGGAACCTTCTGATTATCTGAGAGAAATAAAAAAAGCCATCAGGAAAAGTTCAAATATTACTCAAAATCTTGTTTCTTTTGCCTCTAAAGCTGAATCATACTCCATTCCCATCAAAATCAACCAAATTCTCGACGATCTCAGTAATTTGATCATCCATTCCAGCAGGGATATTGAAATTGTCAGTGACTATCAGGCCGGGGAACTGGAAATACTTGGAGACATGTCCAGAATTAAAAACGCCCTCCTCAATGTCATGCTCAATGCCAAAGAAGCTATTCAGGACTCGGGAAAAATTGAAATCAAAACATCCACCGTCTATCTGAACAAAGATAAATTTAATTTCTTTGAGATTGAACGGGGCAAATATCTTAAAATTTCGATCAAGGACAATGTTGGTAGCCTTACCGAAGAAATAAAGGAAAAGATTTTTGAACCTTTCTTCACTACCAAAAAAGATCAAGGCAATATCGGAATGGGAATGGCCACCGTTTTCAACATCATCAAAATGCATAAAGGTTGTGTTGACATACAAACAATACCTGAAAAAGAAACTGAAGTATCCCTTTTCATACCTGTTCAAAACCAATTTTTCTCAACCGATAACGAGTTTGAAATTGAAGAATCCAATGAGGAAAAAACTATTCTCCTTATTGATGACGAGAGTTTTATCAGAAAAGTGGTAAGCAGAATCCTCACCAAAGAGGGATTCAGAGTAATCACCTGCAAAGACGGACAAGAAGGCGTGGATTCTTACCAGAGTCTCTTCCCGGAAGTAGACCTTATTTTACTCGATCTAATCATGCCCAACAAAGACGGAAAAAAAACTTTCTACGAATTAAAAGAAATCAATCCGGACCTAAAAGTCATTTTCATCAGCGGCTTTGTTAAAAACTGCAGAATTGATTCTCTTTTAGCCGCAGGCGGCAAAGGCTTCCTCAAAAAACCCTTCGGCAAAAGGGAGTTGCTGACAACAATCAATGAACAACTCAACTCCTTCTCCTAATCCTCAGTTGATTCCTATCTATGAATACAAAGGTTCCCGTCCCAGAAGTGGGGTTTTTGGCTGAATGAGAAATTTGCTTCAGATGTGCGGAATAACTTCGCCGACATAGTTGACACTATTTCAAGAAGTTATGACAAAGCAGATGAGGTAAATTTCCGCATTCAGACGATGACATCCATTTCTGGGACGGGAACTAACTAATTCCCATCCCAGAAAGCGGTTTTTTGGCTGAGTAAATATTTTGGCTGTTTTCATTCATTTGCTGATAAAAATATGTTACTTTCGGTCAAATTAATGGTTTTTCATTTCCATGAATCCGGGAGTTACAGATGTTTAAAAACTTGTTTAATCCGGAGGGTTCACAACCTCTCTTTGTTACAGGTGACATCGATGGTTTTTTTGGACTGGCCATCGATAATCTCATCCAATATTTGCTTATCATATCTTTGGGAACAACCGTACTTGGATTTCCTCCCTCTCTGATTATCAGCACTATTCTTCCCGGAGCAGCCCTTTCCATCCTGGTGGGCAATCTCTTTTATTCCTGGCAGGCGCAAAAATTATCAGCCCGAACTGGCAGCAAAAATGTAACGGCCCTTCCCTACGGCATCAATACAGTTTCCATGTTTGCCTATGTTTTTCTGGTAATGCTGCCGATTAAACTCAAAGCTCAAGCCAACGGCATCAATTCTGCCGATGCCGCTCATCTCTCCTGGCAAATCGGATTGGCGGCCTGCTTTGTAAGCGGAATAATCGAATTTGGAGGTTCTTTTATTTCCCGCAAAATCCGCCAGGCAACTCCCAGAGCCGCCCTACTCTCAACCCTGGCCGGAATTGCCATCAGTTTTATCGCCATCGACTTTGCCATTAAAACATTCCAGAGTCCTCTAATTGCTTTTTTACCCCTGGCAGTTATCCTGACAACATATTTTTCCCACCTCAAAATGCCCTTTAAAATTCCCGGCGGTGCCGCCGCTATCTTTTTCGGGGCATCAGCCGCCTGGATCCTCTACTTTCTCAATCAAGGTTCTACTCCGGTAAACAGCAACCAGGTAGTTGCCTCAACCTCCCATCTTGGTTTTTACCTTCCAGTTCCGGTAATTGGCGACTTGATTAAGGGACTCACCCATCCCCTGGCCCGGGAATTTCTCATCCCCGTTATGTTACCCATGGGTATTTTCAATGTTCTGGGTTCTCTGCAGAATCTCGAATCGGCCGAAGCAGCGGGGGATAAATTCCCTACCGCTTCTTCCTTGGCGGTAAACGGACTGGGTTCAATAGCAGCATCTCTTTTTGGCTCCTGCTTCCCTACTACAATTTATATTGGACATCCCGGCTGGAAAAAACTTGGTGCTCGCAGTGGCTATTCCATCTTGAACGGGATCTTTTTTTCCTTTGTTGCCCTTATGGGTCTTTCCAGTCTGATAGCAGCAATTATTCCCATAGAATCCGGAATGGCCATTGTTCTATGGATTGGAATCATCATCACCGCCCAGGCTTTTCAATCCAACAAAAAATCCCATGCTCCCGCTGTCGCCATCGGACTTTTTCCCGCCATAGCGGCCTGGGGTCTGCAAATTCTCACCCAAGCCCTCAATGCAGCATCCATTGTAAACGGCGACCCCAGCTTATCAGCCCGAGTTCTCGAAAACACTGCTGCTTTTGAAATGGCAGGGCTTCACCTTGACGGACTCATAGCCATTTCAAACGGATTTATGCTCACCTGCCTGTTCTGGGCCGCTATCAGCGTTCAATTAATCGAAAAACAATTCAATAAAGCTTCCTTGTGGGCACTTGCAGCTGCCTTCACCAGTTTTTTCGGGTTTATCCATGCCGGCAAAGTTGGTCCTTCGGGAAGTATTTATGAAATTTATTTTGGCTCAGGTCTGAAATGGGCTCTCGGCTATATAATGATGGCCGTTTTTTTTATTCTTTTTCATTTCTGGCAGCAAAAAACAGCAAAACCGACCGATAATTGACCAGTTCAACCATCAGGAGAAACAATGAGCAAATATTTTCTATTGTCAATTCTGTTTTCAACAATTGTGTTCACCTCCGGCTGCTTTTCATCCGAAAATTCAAAAACAGCCAATTCTGAAAACCCCAAAAAACTCAATCAAAATATTGATCCACAACAATATTATCTGAAAAAATCAGATTTTCAGTTGCCAGATATTAAAGAAGTTCAACAAAAAAGCAGAAATAAAAACTTCAAAGATCCGGTTTTTATCAAATCAGGAGGCATTCATACCGGGTTTAAAATCTGGAAAAGCAAGTCTTTCATTATTATTGATACCCGTTATATTTTCAAAACAGCTCAAGGAGTCCAATCTTTCTACAAAAATAAAAACAAGACGATAACCGAAGGCTTCAAACAATATTCCCAACAGGATTGCCCCCTGAAAAACTGCAAAATTTACTACAATACCCTTGAACACCCGAAATTGGATATTACCCTCAAAGGACTTCTCTATGTTTTCCATGATAAATCGATAATTTATAAAGTCTTTGCCGCCTCAGAAAACACTTTTTCCTCTCTCAAACCCCTTCTGCAACAACTCGTCCTCAAACTTACTCCCAAAAAAAGAAGAAAATAATAGTCCGGAAGAAAAGTAACCAGGTCCCGTATCAAACAAGAAAGCATCGTCCGAATCTATCATTACACCATCATTTCCAAATAGTTAAAAAAATATATAAAAAATGGTTGCTATCCGCTAAAACCATGTTTTACTATTTCAAGCAATAATAATTATTATTAGATTTTTCTTAAATTAGTTTCCAAAGGAGTCTTATTATGAAACGCATAATGTTTTGCATTTTCTTATTCTCAATCTTTGCTTTTTCAGGCTGTGGTGGTTCGGATGATTCAGCAGACACCAACAACGCCAACAATGTTAACAATGTTAACAATACCAACAGCAATACGAACAACAGCGAAATCAACAACGCCAACAACAGAAACAATTACAACAATCTTAATAACACCAATAATCTTAATAACACTAACAATCTTAATAACACCAATAATACCAACAATACCAACAATTTGACCCAACAAGAATTAATCTGTCTTGATGCCACTGGGGTGGAAACCACTTTTTTCATGAGTGCCGATGACAGTAATTCCCAGGCACAACCGGCCTTTATCAGAGATCTAATCCTCAATAATTACTATAATGGAGCAAATGCCTATTTTTCGTATGGCAACAACCCCAGAGAATATGAATACCTCAATTATTACGACTTTGATTATGAGCCGGCAACTTCCGGAACTCTCAGTATTGTTCCGGAATTGAAATTCAACCCCGGAACCCAGGAATATTCATTTCTCACCGGAGTGGTTGCCCCTTCTTTTGAGCTGGCTGAACGCCGTCCCTTCAACTTCACTTTCAGTTGTGACACCTCCGGCTCCATGGGCGGCCTAGCCATTGCGTCCCTGAAAGATTCGCTCCGAGCCCTCGCAGCAGTGATGAAAGACGGAGACATTGTATCTGTCGTCGATTGGAATACTTCCCAAAATATAATTCTTGACGGTCATGAAATAACAGGACCCAATGATCCCGCTTTCCTTGAAACCATCGATGGTTTATCAGCTAGTGGAGGCACCAACCTCAACGCTGGTCTGGAAGCCGCATATGAGCTAGCCAATCTCAATTATTCCTCCGACAAGATCAACCGTGTCTTTCTGATCAGCGATGGCGGAGCCAATGTAGGAGTTACAGATGCCCAACTCATTGGAGACCAGGCTGAGTTCAATGAAACAGACGGAATTTTTCTGGTTGGAATCGGCACTGCAAATTTGACCGGACACGAATTGATGGATACCGTAACCGACATGGGAAAAGGTGCCTATCTCTACATTCCTGACGAAGATGAAGCTTATCGTGTTTTCAATGAAGAAAAACTTCTTTCCAATGTTGAAGTTGCAGCTCTGGATGTAAGACTAGAAGTTACCTTTCCCCCTTATCTGGTAATTTCAGAATTTCACGGGGAAGAAATCAGTACCAATCCCGAGGAAGTTAAAGAGCAGCATCTGGCTCCCAATGATGCCATGCTCTATCACTCCAATTTACTCATGTGTCCCCCGGAAGAAATGACCAGAGAAGAACTGGAAGATACTGATATTATCCTTAAAGTTACTTGGACAGATCCTTTCACCAGAGAAGAGTATTTTGAAGAAATCACTGTAAATATTGCAGACTTGCTTGATACTGAAGCTGTCAACCTTGAAAAAGCTAATATTCTGATTGAATATGCTCATCTCCTCTCCAACTTTGACCAAATTGACAATGAAGCCGAATTTGAGGAAACCAAACTGGGTTTGATCACTAGAATTCAAAGTCATCCCAACTACTCTACAGATCCCGATCTTACAGAGTTGGAAACCGTCCTGCAAAACTACCAATTCTAGACCTTCTGCGCCCCAACCTTCCCTTAGCTTCTCGGCAATGACCCCCCAACTTCAAATCTTAATTTTATAATTTTGAACTATACAACAAAGAGATAAAACCGGTCGTTCTAGTCTTCACTTATAAGATCTGCATCCAGGGTTTCCGCTTCCAGTGCATCTTTGTAGTCGTTGGTAGTTTTACGCAACCTTTTGGTAAGCTCCTGCAGAAAACTCCAAAGAAGTTTTACCGCCAGTCCGTGTTCGGTTCTGATGATTGTGTAAAAATCCTTGCGGCTTATTGTCAAAACTTTGGTATGACTTTCAGCTATGGCACTTGCACTTCTGGGAGCTTTATCAACCAGCGCCATCTCGCCAAAGTGATCTCGATCATGAAGCTTGGTAATTGTCTTGTTATTTTTTTCCAGTCGAATAGTACCACGCAACACAATAAAGAACTCATCTCCAAGCTCTCCTTCTTTTACTATCATCTGTTCCGGCTCATAGGTACGCATCTCAGTCATATTGAAAACCTTGATGATTTCAGGTTCTTTGAGGTATTGGAACAAAATAATGCCACGCAACACTTCCACGGAAAGATTTATTTCTGTTGCCCGATTAACAGTTTCTGACTGGTCCTTAGCCTTGGGAACACTGGCTACTACAGAGGTAATATTGTCATGCCCTCCACCTTCGTTGGCTACTTCTATAAATCTTTTGGTAACTTGATCCAGCTCTTCAAGTTGGAAAGTCTGCTCAATAATGGTGTCGGTCAAATACTCTGAAAGCCCGTCGGAACAGAGTAAAAATTTATCTCCAGGCAAAACCTGGAAATCGATGGTTTCTACTTCTACTGTTTCATAGACCCCCACTGCCCGAGTCAAAGCATTTTTATGATCGACATAAGGACTTTCCATGAAATCATCTTTTGATTTATATTTTCCTTTGCGGAGCAATTCGTTCATGAGGCTGTGATCGGCAGTTAAACGAAGTATTTTGTCCATTCTCTGCATATAAATACGGCTATCGCCAACATGAGCAATAAAACCCCTTTCACCAAAAAGCAGCAGAACATCAACGGTGGTTCCCATTCCTCGTTTGCTTGGATCTTCGAGAGCTTCATTATAAATAGACAAGCAGGCAGATTGCACAGCCTGTTCCAACATCTGTCTGATATCATATTTGCTGACAGAACTATCTCCATCCTTATATTTTTGAATGATATCTGCATTTTCCTGAACCATGTTTTTGACTACTTCAACCGCAATATAGGAAGCAACTTCGCCTGCAGCATGGCCTCCCATACCGTCAGCCACCATATACATATCGAGTTCCGGAATTACTCCGTAATTATCTTCGTTATGATCTCTTTTGCGTCCTACATCGCTTAAAGCACTATAACTTATATTCATGATTTGCTACCTCTTCCCGGCAAAAACCCTCTGTTTGAAATGAAAAATGACACCTTTCAGTTCATACAATGATAAAACTAAACCTAAGGTTCCCATTTCAGAACTTGCAGGCTGTAATTCCAAATTTTTCTGAACTTTATCATATTTATTCAAAATATTTAACCTGATTTTTTAGAACCTTCCACCAGAAAAGGATCAACTTTTTTCAACCAATCACGGTTTTTCATGTGCCACTCAATGGTTCTGCTCAAACCTTCTTCAAAACTAACCTCGGGTTTCCAACCGAGGAGACTATGAGCTTTTTTGATATCAGCCCAGGTGGACATCATATCTTCCTTGGGCATGGGCTCCCTTTTAATTTTTGCTTTTTTACCCAGGGTTTTCTCGATGAAGGCAATCATTTCATTCAGGGAACGAGGATTGCGACCTCCACCCAGATTAATTATTTCATAACCTGTTTTTTCTTCCATAGCCCTGACGGTTCCCCTGGCAATATCTTCAACATAAGTAAAATCTCTGCTCTGGCTGCCATCTCCGCGAAGAATCAAGTCTTTGCCTTCATCTATCCATTTGATAAACCTGAAAATTGACATGTCAGGACGGCCGGCGGGTCCAAAAACAGTGAAATATCTAACAACACTTATATCCAGATCATAAAGGAAATGATAAGTATAGCACATCACTTCCGCTGCTTTTTTGGAAGCAGCATAAGGAGAAATCGGGGTATTTACAGGAAGTTTTTCGGAAAAGGGCATCTTCTGACCAGCATAGAGAGAAGAAGTAGAAGCCAGAACCATTTTTTCAATGTCGAACTCCACCATCAATTCCAGCAAATTTAAAGTCCCTGCTCCATTGGTGGACAAATAGACATGAGGATTCTCAAGGCTGTATCCTACACCTGCGCGGGCAGCGAGATTTATTACCATGTCTGGTTTGTGAATTTCAAAAAGCACTCTCAGTGCTTCCTGGTTTTCTATATCCAATTTGTAGAAATTAAAGTTATCCAATTTGCGTAATTGTTCCAAACGATAATATTTGAGTTGGGGATCATAATAATGGTTGAGATTATCAACCCCTGTAACTTCGTATCCCTGTTTTAACAATTCTCGAGCTGTATAATTACCAATAAAACCCGCAGCTCCTGTAAGCAAAACTTTCTTAGACATATTTTTCTCCTTGATTTCAACTTTAATTCTTATCCGGGAATTGTCTTATTCTCATCTCAAAACCAAAAGACTGTTCACAAAGCCCTCAGTTTCCATTAAAAAGAATTCCCATAATTCATTAATTTTTGCAATGAGATAAACCGGTTTTTTCAAAAAATTATTTTTGCCCTAATTAGAAAATAAGGAAAATGGCTGTCAAGACTTGTTTTTTTAATTTTTCATCACTACAATTTCTTAAATAGTTCCCATTCCCAGAATGGGGTTTTTGGCTGGTGAAGACGTTTGCCTCAGATGTGCGAAGTAACTTCGCAGATATAGCCACTACTATTTCAAGAAGTTATGACAAAGCAGATGAGGTAAAATTCCGTCGCCAGACGATGACATCCATTTTTGGGATGGGAACTAAATAGGTCCCATCCCAGAATGGGGGTTATTGACTGAGTAAGAAGATGGATTGAGATGCGCCCAGTAACTTCGCAGACATAGTTGACACTATTTCAAGAAGTTACGACAAAGCAAATCATTTCAAATTCCGTGCTCAGACTGCAACCTTCCTTTTTGGGATGGGAACTAAATAGAGGTGGAATCAATTTAGTTTGCCTCATTTAATCATTGGTTGCTCTTTGCCTGCAGCTTGCAATTTGAATTGTTCAATTTGCAATAACCACTCGTAACTGTGTAGTTGCTTCTCAACTCTCAATCCAAATACAGAAACTCCCTGCAGCTCTTTCCAAAATCAGCAATCATTTATTAGAGCTATCAGAGCATGGACAATCATAGTTCATGGCAATCAAGCTCAGTTTAGGTTTATATCAATTTTCTCCTTGCTTTAATGAAGGTATAACCTTATTCTGCAGTTCAAACGAGGTTATCTGTTATGTATCTGCATCACAATTTTAAAACTTTTTATTCTTTTTTACTTATTTCGATTTTTGGTCTTTCTTCCTGTCTTCAGGACAGTGAATCGCCGGACATTGAAGGTCACGACATCAAAATCACCTTCATTCATACTGCCGACTGGCATTCCAGGTTGATTCCCTACTATCTTGAAGTTGGAGAAACCGACAAATCCCTCGGTCTGTCCGACACTTCCCCCACCATTGGGGGAGCAGCCCGAGCCGCCAAGGTCATTAAAGATATCCGCAGCGGAGGTCAGAGAGTTGTTCATCTGGATACAGGTGATGTTTTTCAGGGAGCTCCCATCTTCAACGAATTTCTCGGAGAACCGGAATTACGCATTTACAGCCAATTAAATGTAGATGCCTTTGCCATTGGCAACCACGAATTTGACATGGGTGTCAACAATTTTGCGGATCAAGCCAGAGCCTGGGCCACCTTTCCCATGCTCAACATAAATTATGCGCTTGAAAATCCCAATTATCCCGGCAATTCGCCTCTCGGTTCAATTACTCATCCCTATCTCATCACCAATGTTGAAGGGATCAAAGTTGCTATCATAGGCATCGGCAGCCTCGGATCAATTGTTTCCATGTATGAAGGAGGAAACTCTCTGGGGATCACTCCCATCGATACCATTGACATTGCTCAATTCTACATAGACTTTCTCCGTCCTTTGGCAGATGTAATAGTCGTTTCAAGCCATCTTGGCTTGAGTGCTGAAAAACAAATGTACAGAGCTTCTGAAGACCAGATGGAAGGCAATTTTCTTGATGAATGTGAATATGAAGGCACTTGTGAAACCACTCCTCTTTGCATCTCCAATGAGCGTCTGGTGGGAGATGAGCAACTCATTGCCAACACCGAAGGCATCGACATTGTCTTTGGCGGGCATCTCCACATTGTTCTGTCTCCACCTGAAATTATTCAAGACTGTAGACCCGACATCCATTGCCCTGAAATTATCGCCAATCTAGAAAACAAGGGATGTCTGCAGGCAACCAGAGACAGTGATGGAACTGTCACTGAGCTGCAATTTACCAACTCCCGGAGAGTACCTTTGATGCACAGTGGTGCTTTCCTCAAATTCATCGGGCAACTTGATGCCATTTTCTCCAAAGATGAGCCTGATGAAAACCTTAATGAAAAAAAAGTTGCTCTCCACAATCTCAATGGTTGGGAACTTAAAGCATTCAGACAGATTCTCCATCCTATGGATGACAATCATGTAAGCCCTGAACAATTTGATACTTCTATTCTGAAATTGCTTGATGAATACAAACAGGTTCTTTACCGCAGACTTCCCCTCACCAGATTCATTGCTTATGCACCCACTAATATCCGCAGATTTGCCAGCGGTTACGGTGACAGTGCCCTGGGTAACCTGGTTGCTACTTCAATGCAGACAAGACGCAGGGTAGAAACAGATTTTGCTCTTACCAACACCCTGGGTATACGTTCCAACATAGAATCGGGTCCAGTGACCATTGAAACTATGTATAATGTTTTCCCCTTTGAAAATACAATTACCACTCTAACTCTATCCGGAGCCGAAATTAAATCCCTGCTTGATTATGTAGCCCTGCGTTCATCACGACGTGGCTGTCAGGCTCAAGCTCAGGTTGCCGGCGTCACCTTTTTAATGAACTGCAATAACCAACTTCTTCCTCCCTTCAAAGAAGAAGGCTCATATGAAACTGCCCACCGAATTACTATTGGTGGAAGCAGACTCACCGATCCTGACAATTACGGGGTTGATCCCGCAACTGATAAAGCCCGCTGTGAATATGACGGAGTCCGCTGTATCTCAGGTGGTGATCCCAACGATCCCGATACTTGTTCTGATGAGGTTGAACCAGCAACCTCCTGTCCCGCAGGAACCGAATTTAGCAACGGAGGCTGTTGCCCGGCTGGTGAACTCTGCACCCCTCTCGGTTGTGGTCAACCAATTACCATGCTGGCATCCTACACTTTGGCAGCCAACGACTATATCGCCAGAGGCGGCAGTGGTTTCAGAGTATTGCAATTCAATACAACTCAATACAATACAGGTATTCCTTTGCGTGACTCTGTCATTGATTTTCTCTATCTCAATTTTGACAGTTGCGGTGTCCGCCTGGACAATTCAACTATTGGAGAAATCGATAATTTCGTCAATTCTTCCAATAATTCTAGTGTTACTACCGTAAGTGACGATTTTAAAGATCTGATTTCAAACCTCGAAAACAACGATTTTACCAGATATGCCTCATGTGCAGAGGACATATCAGAAATTATGCAAAAAGACTGCAACTATCTTACAAACAATCATAAAGATGAATGCAAAATCCAAAAAATTCTTACAGCTGTGAAAATGTGTCTGGATATCCCCTGTATTGAAGCAAAAGAAGAAGGAAGAATCGAAAGAATCTTCCCCATTTCCGAATAGGTATTTCATATGAAATTCAAAAATTTTTCCCTCCTGTTATTGCTGTCATTTTTCGTAAACTCCTGCTTGGACAACAAAAGCATGAACAAAGAAATCACTTCCTTCAGGGTTTCTCTAACCAGCACTCCTTCCTGTGGTCTTGATTCAGAAGATGAATGCCTCTTTTCACTAGAAGACAATTCCTTTTCCATCGATGTCAAAGTAGAAGCATTATTGGCAAATCGTAGCATCAATACCAATTTCAATAGCTCCGTCATTGTCAGCGTAGTACCCTCTGGTATTTTTGACAGGGATGATCCAAATTTTCGCGATCTTCCCGACGGCAGAGACGTCATCATCATAAAGTTGGTCCAAGGGGTCTGGGAAGGTCAGATTTCTTTCAAAGGAGCCTTCGGTCCTACCTCCATAATAGCTGAAGATGTCGGTTACGAACCTGCTGCCAACGTATCCGAAGCAACCTGCTACCAGAAATATACCCAGGGCTGTTTTGCTGTTGACGATGACAATCCCCTACCTGGTTCTGGTGCTGCAGGTGTTTCTAACTTTCTTTATTTCGATAATCCCCGTATTTATGACATTCAACGACCCGAAGATCTCGAAAATATTGAATCAAAATATGGCGATTATTCTCCCCTTGAAGGTTTCCGGGTACAAGTAGACGGTTCACCATATCAAGGCAACCAGTGTGCCGCTGGCGAATCCCGCCTGGTTGTAACTCAAGTAGGAGTTGCTGGTTTATACGTAACCGACGTTTGTAACCGTCTCGACCCTAACAATCCTTCAGATCCCATCGTCAGTGATTTTGCCTCTCTTTATATTTACAACTTTAATACTCCGGAAGAACTTTCCATAGGTGATTGCCTACTCTCTTTCCAGGGTTCGATCGATGAATTTCAATCTTTTACCGAAATGAAAAATCCTTTCTGGACTGTTGATGAATGTACCGAGGAAGATGATTTCTGTGAAAAAGGCGAACCAAAATGTACTGGCCAATTACCTGCTCCTGTTGAACTCAACACTTCTATTTTCAATGATTTCCGTTCCATGGAAGAATTGGAAGCCAGTCTGGTTAAAGTTACCAATGTTGTTTCCAATACAGAATTCCGTCGCTGCGACCTCAACAACGACGGAATCATTGATTTTGACGATGATCAAGAAGACCAGTGCAAAGATGACTGCGGCACCCAAGTCGATTGCGTAGTCAAAGAAGATTTTGATCAATATTTTACCTGGACAGTGGACATGGATGGTGTTGAAGTGGGCATTGTAACTCGGGGCGTTGTTCCTTTCGATCCCGAGGATCCGGCCAACCAGGGCATCAATATTCATTCCATTACCGGAAATCTTAAACATTTATACTTCGGAAAACCCGCCTGGATTATCTTGCCCAGAACTCCATCTGATCTGTGTATAAACCAGAGCGATTGCCAATAATACAAATTTAGAGTCATAATATAAGTCCCCAACAATTTACGGAGGCATATCTTGCGTAAACTAACACTTCTTTTCTCATTTTTAATCTTTCCATTCCTAACTGACGCAGCTCATGCTCAAACAACTGCCGAACCGGAAAACTCAGACCAGGATACAACTGATTCAGCCACCGTGGATAATCAACCTACCGAAGACAGCACCAAAACTGTCAAGGATACTCAGCCTGTTGTCACTAAATCAGCTACTGCTACAGCCAAAACTGTACCCCCTGACGATGCGTCCCAAATTACCGGGGTAACAACCCCCCCTCTTAAACCAGTGCCTCCACCTGCACAACCTGCAGCCGCTGTTCCAACTCCGGCACCAAAACCAATGCTGCTCAATCAACCATTGCATTCATCTCCCGAATCAAACTTTGTTGATACCCGAATTTCTTTTATCTTCGGTGATGATGATTTTCTGCATAAAGCCGGTGAAACCATAGTCGATTCACCTTTACCCGGATTTGGCAACCGCGATGGTTACGAACTCTTTTTCGACAACCTCAACTCAGCCAGAACCGGTCGTGAAAACCAACTTCATCTTGTTTTATACAAGAAGTTGGCAGGATATATTCCTGGTATTGTCACCGAAGGGGCAATTGTCACCAAATATGACTTTTCTTCCGCGCGCGACGGCAACCTCGAAGATGATGGAACCTATCTGCTGATAAGACACAAAAGTCCCAACAACAGTGAACTTTCACTTACTATGTTCCCCGTTTCCACGGACAGATTCCGCCTCGGTTATCTTTACGATCTTACCTGGGCCGGAGCCAGTTCTTTTCCAGACAGTTACAGAAGACTGACACCTGGTATCAAATTTGCCTATCAGAGTAAAAACACCTATGGATTTGCCGGTTTTAAAACCGCCAGAATGCTCACCAATCCTCCTCCCGAAGAAAATCTGGGTCGAGAAATGGAAACCTTCTATGCTGCTCTGGCCGGTTTTGGTCATCAAATGGGTAAATTTAAATTTGAAGCCAATGGTGGATTTGTGCAAATGGGACAAAATCCCAACAATGGTGTCAAAGGTGAATCTGTTCAATTATTTGGGGTCAGTTCCCGCCTCTCTTTTCTCAACGGGATGCGCATCGGTACCAGTGCCGACTTGAGACTTTATCGTAACGACCCTGCCTTTGTTCGCTCAATCACCAGAAAACCCAATTATACTCCTGGTTTTTACTATCTGTTTTCCGTCGAAGGTAATTACCTCATGCAGACTCTTGAAGATCCTGATAACTACGGAGACACAATCTTGCAACCTGCCTATGCGGGCGCTTTCAATTTCAAATTCAGAAAAAACTTCCTCCGGGGTCATTTCACTGTATTTTCCCGTTCCGTCTCCTTTATCCTTCGTAATGTTCCATCCTATATACCCTATCAGGCTTTATCTGAAGATTTGGACACCACACCCGAAGTCTTTGCAGCTGCAGGGATTGACTACTTCATTCCATCCTTGCATCTCACCTTGGGCATGACCTTAGGCTTCCAGATGCCTGCCAATTCCCAGGTCAAACTCAGTGCCAGTACCGGTTCCTCACAAGTAGATTATGGTGTACGTACCCTGGTTATCCGAGATGAAGGACAAATCTCGGTACTTCCCAATGGTGAAGAAGCTCTTCCCATCTTTGGTACCAAACTCAGCGCAACCTTACGGTTAAGCGATATGATGACCATCTCCCTGATGGTTCTCTATCAAAACGACCCCAATTTCACTACTCTCAAAACCCTCGACAACAATACATCCGCCAGAGTTTTCGAAGACTCACATAAATTTGGCGCTGCCATCGTAACCTCTGCCAAGTTCTAAATTTTCATCAATTACACCAGAAACTTTTAAATTCAACAGAGGGGCAAAATATTGTTTTTTTGAGCCTTTTCTTTGTTTAATTATTATTCCTGTTAAAATATTAGTAGTTTCCGTCCCAGAATTGTGATTCTTGGTCGTAAATCAATAACGCCATTAGTTTATTGGTTTATTTCAGGATTTTTACCTAAGAAATTATTTAATTCCCCTTAATTTGTTTTGTTTTTCATCTGTTTTCCTATTCAACTATGTCTCAATACCAGGCAGAAGTAACTTTCGATGATCAGGATGATTTTAAATCAACTCCCGAAGTAAACAACCTCGAAACCGATACAAATGTTACTATCACCTTTTCAGGTAATGTTCGGCGCAGTGAAATCACAGAAGGGAAATATGGGCGTGGGGCTGAAATGGCAAATGGATACCGATACAGTAAACATGATCAATTCCACTTCAGTCAGCACCAGAGAAATTGCCCGCTCCTGGGGTGCAAATCTTAAGAGTATGAAGATCCTATAACCAAAATAAACAATTCTGATGCCGGAGTTGATACAGAAACAGTTGATTGTACTGTCGAAGATGTTGACAACGATAATGATGTTTCTAAAAATGAAACCTCTGTTAAAAATACAGGGTGCAATTGCAATAACCACATAAATGGAAAAAATAATCAGGCCTTTTTCTATCTCTTCTTCCTGTTGCTTATCCCCATCTATCGAAAACTATCTTTGTCTTGATGAAAAGCAGTTGCTATAAATCTATCTAGTTCCCCAAGTTTCTTTAATAATTGTTTTATCAGAATCGAATCTTTGCTTACATTTTATATTTTTTAGTGGGAAATAAATGAGAAAGGAGGGAGAAATAAGTGTGGTAAGGGATCAACCACCAGGTTGGAGAGTCCAAGCATAAGCAACTCGTGCCAAACCACCTTGAGGTTGAGGGAATTTCCAAGTACGAAGCCTGCCACAGATGCAATTACCAACTTTGGCTATGGCAAGGTTTTCTGTAACGTTACAGCTCTTTACCCTGCCGGTTGTGGCAATAATAAAGGAAACTCTGACAGAACCTGCAAGTTTGTCATTCATCATCAAACCTTTTTGGTAACAATGGTGAACTTCTCGACGATGCGCTCTGATAACAGCTCTTACTTCGTTTGGATCGAGTTTGCCGTAAACGCTGGCAGAACCTTGTCTTACGCGGATTTTACGTTTTCCAATTCCACCCATTTTGCCAAACTTGCCGCCGAGGCCGCCACCGCCGCCGATTCCGATACCACCAATTCCGGTACCACCACCGCCGCCGATTCCAAGGCCGCCGCCACCGCCACCGCCGCCGGCACCACCACGACCACCGAAGCCGCCGTCCATGGCTTCACCTTCGGGATCGCCTTCACCGAGGAGATCGTCAAATACTTCGGATTCCTGACCAAATGCTGTATTTGATGCAGTTAAAGAAGCTGTCATAGTGTTCATTTGATTAGCAAGAGCATTGGCAACACCCATGCCCTGAGCGCCTGATACACGACTGATTCCTGAACCGGCTCCGCCTTGACCTGGACTAGATTTGGAGCGGGCATCTCTGGGAGCTGCTGCCTTATCTTTGGTTTTGATATCTTTTTTCTTATAGATATCTTTTTCTTTGTCTTTATCTTTTAATTTTTTCTCTTTCTCTTTTTTCTTTTTCTTGGCTACCTGATCT
>JAQICJ010000074.1 GCA_027858615.1 Deltaproteobacteria bacterium | reverse complement strand
TTTGAACTAAAGAATATTTTGGGTCGACAGGTAAGTCCTTAACCCCCTTAGGGAGAAAAATTACAAGGAATTGCAGTCTACGATTTGGACGTCATAGGAGAAGGGATTGGTTATGTTGTTTACTTGAACTGTGTAAGTGTGTCCTGCTTGGGTGATCCAGTCTTGGGGAATGATGGAAATGGCGTAGGAGGAGCCGTAGTTTGCCAGTAGTTGGTTTACTTCTACCGGCAGGTCATCAGTACCATCTCTGGTGATGGTTATTTGGGCATTGTTGAGATTGATGGAGTCGCTCTGCAGGCTCCATCCGGTTTCGTCGATTGAGCTCCAGGAAGGACTTACAGCTCCTGCAGGAAAAATTCCTTCCGGTGGATAGGATACCCAGTTCTTGCCGGCACTGGAACTGCCAAATACCCACATGCAGGAATATGAACTGGTGGAACCCAAGCCGATTGGTCCGAGGGCGTTTGATAAAATCCATCTTCTGTGTCCCAGAGTTTGCGGATTTCCGGGGTCGACCATGTAAAGATCAACGGCGGCTACTCCGGCTGTAGTTGCAATATTGCTGGAGCCTGCAGCTTGTGCTCCGTCAGCAGAATAGCAGGTCCAACTGGAAGGGGGACTGTGAGAAAGTTGGCTGTTGGCAGTCATCATTAAGGCACATTCCTGTGCTTTCTGGTTTTTGACAGGATCTGTGATGACCTCGGGCAGATCCGCCAGAAAACGATAGAGATTGACAATTTTCAAAGCATTTTCTCGGCCACCGGAGGTTATATCTCCAGCACTGCATGAATTTGTATCACCGGTCCAGCTGCCTTCACTCATGTCAATTCGATCATTCAACCAGCGTCCACAAACTATTTCAGCTTCACTGTCAAAACAAAGGGACTGATCGAAATTACAATTGGAATCACATTGCAAAGTGCCGCCCAGATAACCAAAATCTTCGCAATCATAGTTATTCAAGTTGTTATCATCGCAGTCTTCATTGTTATCGAGGCTACCGTTACCACAAGTTTCGGTTTCACATCCTGAAAGATCAAAGGTGCACTGATTACAAGAAAGTTGTCCCCCGGTATAACCAAGATCTTCACAATTGTAACCATTGAAATTTTCCCCTTCGCAATCTTCTTCTTCCTGAATAATGCCATCTCCACAATTTGAATTATTTGTGTTGTTGATGTTATTTGTGTTATTGATGTTATTAATGTTGTTTGTGTTGTTGATGTTATTAATGTTGTTTGTGTTATTGGAGTTGTCATCATCACAGGCGAAGGCAACAAAAACAAACAACAAAAACAGGACAAGGTTCAGTTTCATAATTCCGGCTCCTTTTGAAGTTTTTACCCTGATTGAAAAAAAAATCAATCTGCAAAAATGTAGAATATCATATGTGTAATAAAAATTTAATCTTTCAGTGAATAATTTCCTGTTTTTTTCGTTAATATAATTCGTGCCCCTGCCTTATTCAAGTTCGTTTTGTTCAAATTTGGATGTGCCCAGTAACTTTGCAGATATAATTGGCCCCTACTACAGGAAGTTACGACAACACAGATGAGATTAAATCTTCTGCTCAGGTAGTGTATTCTGTTTTACTACAGAAAAATATTGAAGGAATTTTTCTTGGAATTGTAACTTCAGTATCAGGTTTCAAAAGAGAGCAAATCCAAAAAGGAGTTTACTTTTCAGCAGTTTGGTTTATTGTAGGAAAAAGAAAATGAAACAAGGAGACTTAATAATGAAAATTAAAACGAAATTATTTTTTACAATCAGTATATTGTTTATATTTGTAACTGGATGTTATTCCAGTCCTCCCCCCGGTGATAACTATAACAATCAAACCTCTCCGATTATGGATGCTCCGGTAGTCAATGAATCTGAACCCGAGCAAGTTTTTGTAGATCCCGAGCCTGTTACCAAAAAAGTTGAGGTAGAATACAATATTCCCCAGCCTGATCAACCTCAGGAAGTCGAAATATATACTGATATTGCTCCGCCCAGAGGTTTTGTCAAATTCAATAAAAAGCTCAAGCGTGCCCCCCAGAATTTTGTTTCCTATCAGTCCACAATTCCTCTGATTTATCTTCCTCCCCAGGTTGATTTATCGGATATTACCCCACCCAATTACAGAAATTGCATCGGGGGAAGTTATAAATACCGAGGCAAGTGTATTTGTCCTGCCAGAACAGCTTGGGATAAAACCAGATCCCGTTGTGTTTCCATCAAAAATCTGATGAATAGACTTTGTAGCAGAGGTTCGATTTGGAACGGAACCCGCTGTGTCTGCCCCTCGGGCAAACATTGGAATTCTAGAATTAAATGGTGTGCAAATCAGAAATACAAACCTGATTGCAAAGGTGGTTCAGTGTGGAACGGAACCCGTTGTACCTGTTCTTCTGGTAAATATTGGGATTCAAAACGCAAAAGATGTCGTTCCCGTAAAATTATCAGATGTTCCCGTGGTACTGTCCGTAAAGGCCGTCGTTGTGTCTGCCCCTCGGGCAAGTATTGGGACAAGGATCTGAGATGGTGTGTTCGCCCCAAACCAAAATGCCGTCGTGGTACTATCTATAAAAATGGTCGTTGTCGCTGTCCTTCAGGTACTCATTGGAATTCCAGACGTAAAAGATGTAATCGCAAAGTCAAGTGTCCTCCCACAATGGTTGCCAAGTTTCTCTCAAATGGCCATGCACGTTGTGCTTGTCCAAGTGTTAAACACTGGAGTTCTTCTCGCCGTCGTTGTGTCAATAAAATCCGCTGCAAAGGCGGTTCAATATGGAGTGGCCGTCGTTGTGTCTGCAAATCCGGCAAAGTTTGGGAACCAAAAAAACAACGCTGTATAACAATGAAAATAAAATGTCCCGGAGGCAGTGTTTATCGCAATAGTAAATGTCACTGTCCGCCCGGAAAAACCTGGAGTTCAAGAACCCGTCGTTGTGTTAGAGCGGTGAGATGTCGTTCCAACATGGTTTTGCAAAATGGACGTTGTACTTGTCTTTCCGGAACTTATTGGAATAAAAACCAAAAACGATGCCTTACCAGGTTAAATTGTCCAAAAGGATTCAAATTCAGTTATGCCAAAGGCAAATGTTTATCCACCAGAAGGTGCAAACCTCCCAAAGTCTGGTCTCCTCAGAACAAACGCTGTGTGCACAAAGTAAAATGCCTCAGCAATATGATCAAAAGAAAGGGAGCTTGTGTTTGTCCCCCCAATACCAGATGGCATCAGGGACAGCGTCGTTGTATTCGACAAAAAAATACCAAGTGTCCTTCCGGAACCATGGCTACTACCTTGGGAACCTGCATATCAAAATGTCGCCAACCAAATACTCGCTGGGACAAACGACTCAAGCGCTGTGTTTACGATAAAGCCTTCAAAAAATGCTCTGCCGGGTTTGAGTATAATAAAAAGCTCAAAAGATGTGTCAGAAAGAATGATCAAAGATGCCGTCGCGGTTATCACTACGATTCCCGCCGTCGTCGTTGCGTCAAGAATCCAAGTACCCACGGTAAAGCCAAAGGTGGCAAGAAATGTCGCAAGGGTTATAGTTACGATTCCCGTCGTCGTCGCTGCGTCAAGAATCCAAGTACCCACGGTAAAGCCAAAGGTGGTAAGAAATGCCGCAAAGGTTATAGTTACGATTCCCGCCGTCGCCGCTGCGTCAAGAATCCTGGTACCCACGGTAATGCCAAAGGTGGTAAGAAATGCCGCAAGGGTTATAGTTACAATTCCCGCCGTCGCCGCTGTGTGAAGAATCCAAGTACCCACGGTAAAGCCAAAGGTGGCAAGAAATGTCGCAAGGGTTATAGTTACAATTCCCGCAAAAAACGTTGCGTCAAGCAATGTACAGGTGGAAAGAAGAATGTTGGCGGACGTTGTCGCTGTCCTTCGGGAACAGTGGAGAAAAATGGAAAATGCAAAAGAATAAAACGCAACAGAGGCAAACATAATCAACGTCATGATCCTAAAAAAGACCCACGAGGAAAAGGACTGCGCTGATTTTTCCCTCCCATTTGTTCCCCCCGATTCTCTTCTGAATACCACGTCTTTCTCTTCCATCTAATTTGAGTGCAACATCAATCCCCTCTATCCACCAAATCTAGCCACTGACTCCATTTCTTTCAGGCTCCTCCATGTTAACTGCTCCCCCTGCCTGCAAATTTAACCCCAATATCTCTGATATCAAATTTCCAGATAATCTCCATCTTCGGGGTAAACCATCTTTTCAAGGTCAAGTTGTTTTAATTTTTTAATTGTGGCTGCATCGGAATGGATCAAAGCAATTTGTCGGGCGTCCAAAGTAGTGAATTTGCTTTTTACTGTTTCCGGTGAGATGTGGGCTTTATCAGAGATTTCTTCAAAGAGGGAACACTCGGATATAAACAGTTCTGCTCCTTTTGCCAGCTCGTACATAAACGGTCCAAAACGGGTGTCACCACTGATTGCCAGAGTTTGGCCACTGTAATTAAACCGATATCCCACTGATTCCGGTCGGTGATCTACCGCGATGGCTTTAACTTCGAGTTTGTTGTTCATGAAATATTTTTCCTGTTCAGGGGCAATTTCCTCGAAAATCAATTCGAAAGGAAACTCAGTACCGGGATAATTTGCCTCGATCAGGTTGCGCAGATATTTTTCGATACCCGCAGGACCGTAAAAATAAAAGGGAGTTTGGCGCTGTAGGATATCACGATGGTAGAGCAGGAGATAAGGAATGCCTCCGCTGTGATCTCCATGAAAATGAGTAAGAAAAAGATGGGAAATTTCGTTAATATTCAGATTGAAACGGAATGAATTCAAAAGGGCGGTGGGACCGAAATCCACAAAAAAATGAGAATCTTTAGTTTGACAAAGTATGCTCTGATGACCCTTAGCGCTCATATTGCTCGCATTTCCAGTTCCAAGAAAATGAATTTTCATTTCAACTCCTTTAGTTATTGTGATTAATGATATTTCTTCTATAATCATTTTATTATTATGTTCCACCGAGCTTTGTATTACTGGTTTGTTTTTGTTGAACACGATCATCATAAACTGCAATTTTAGCTCGGTTTCAACTGCAATCAACTGATTTGAATTTTTGCTTCAATTGATTGTTGCAATGGAGGTTGTTTATGAAATTTCTGCTTTGTTTATCTTTGGTATTGACCCTGAGCGGCTGTAATAAAAACAAGGTTGAAAACGGCAAAGAAGCTAAAAATAAACCCGAAACCAACAATAAAAATGAAAAATCGGATAAAGATGTTTCTGCGTCCAAAGTCAACAAAACTCCGAAAAACACCAACAAGAAAAAGTCGGAGCCACAACAAAAAACTACCCCCCCAAAGTTGAAGCCGCCAATCAAGCTCATGACCAAATATTTTGCCAGCATGAATAAAATTATCAAAGAAAATATTAAAAAACCAGCTGACACTTTTGAGATGCTGAACACTTACCACCAGAAAGAAACAACCAGCCTGGACAAGATCAGAAAGTGGTACAAGCAGATGGACATCAAAGATTATGAGGCTTTATTCACTGATCACAAAAACAACAAAGAACTCATCAATGCTTACCTCGATTTCAACAAAAACCTGGTAAAATTAGCCAAAAAGACAAAGAAAATGAAAAAAGTCAAAGGATATCAACTTTTTATCAAAAACCTCATTCGTCCTCCCAGCTCCAATAAAAATTCCCGGAACCTCAAAGAAGACGATCAGACTCCCGATTCTCCCCCTGGCAAATAGCTCTGATTTTTTTCTCCGTTTTTCCATTGCTGCAACTCTCCCCAGAGGTTTCCCCCGAAAATTTATATTGAATCTGCAAACAGGATCCTGTTGATTCTGCACACTCACAGATTTCCCCTGCTAATTACCTAAAAATAAATTAATTGCCCAAACTGCTTATCTGGGGTTTTCAACCTGAGCCTGGCCGGCTTTGATGATGGAGCGATAAACTTTACCCGGAGACATGGAAATACCAGTGAGTCCGATTTCATGGAGACGACCGACGGTATATACATCTCCTCCGTGTTCGCCACAAATGAAGGTTTCAAATTTGGGATCAACTGATCTGGCATCATCTACGAAGGTTTTGACCAATTTTTCTACAACCGGATGGATGGAAACGAAGGGATGTCTTTTGAAAAAGGCATGTTCCACATAATGAGGCAGAAATTTGTCTGCATCATCGCGGGAAATGGCTAAAGTAGTTTGGGTAAGGTCATTGGTGCCAAATGAAGCAAAAAGATGACTGGGATGGGCTTCTTCGGGGAAATCAGGTAGTTTGGATTGTAAAGTTTGAACCATTTCTTTGCCCTGAAGAGCAGCTGCCGGAGTTTCAACCATGATACCGAAACCATAGGATACCCATTTTCCGTATTCTTCGTGGATTTCAGAAGCTACCTGGCAGGCAATATTTTTGAGTTCGCTTACTTCGGCTGGGATAATTGCCAGAGGTACTTCAATTTCAGGTTTAGGGTCAAAACCTTCATCTTTGAGTTCCATGGCGGCTACCAAAATGGCTTTGATCTGAGTCCGGGGAATTTCCGGATTGGTAATGGCCATTCTTACCGAGCGATGTCCAAGCATTGGATTTTCTTCCCTTTCCATACCGGAATCATGGGGAAAGAATTCGTGGAGAGGAGCATCAAGCAAACGAATAGTAACACCGTATCCGTCCATGATTTTCATGGATTTTTTGAAGTCTTCCTTGGAAAATTCATAGATTTTAGTCAGAGATTTTTTCTTTTTATCATCATTATCGCCGAAAAGTACTTCCTGAATAAAGGGAAGTCGGTCTCCAAGGAACATATGTTCGGTTCTGAAAAGACCGATTCCTCGGGCACCCTTGTTCTTGGCGCTCTGGGTTTCAGATGCTTCAGCATTAGCTCTGACTTTAAGAGATTTGAATTCAGCGGCCCATTTCAGGATTGTCTGAGCTTCTTCTCCCAATTCTTCAGGAATAACAGTGGAAACCTGACCTGCGAAAACTTCGCCGGTAGTACCGGAAATGGTGATATAATCACCTTTATTGATAGTTGTTCCATTGACAGAGATTTGCTGTTTTTTTCTGTCGATTTTGATCTCATCGGCTCCGACAACGGCAGGAATACCCCAGGCGGTGGCCATGATGGCGGCGTGGGAAACTTTGGTGCCGGTGGTAGTAAGAATACCTTTGGAGGCTTTCATTCCTTTGACATCTTCCTGGGAAGTCATCACTGTAACCAGAATTACGTCTTCTCCCTTTTCACTGAGAGCGATTGCGTCGTTTTTGTTGAAAACTACTTTGCCGTTTACTGCTCCAGGGGAAGCTGAACTACCTTTGGTGAGCAATTTTGCTTCTTTTTTGACCTCAGGAGTGATTCTGGGGAAGAGAAGTTCGGCAAAACGATCGGGATTGATCATTTTGAGAGCTTCTTTTTTATTGACAATACCTTCTTTTTGCATGGCAACAGCAATTACTGATTCTGCCTGGGCAGAGCGTTTGCCGTCTCTGATTTGCAGCCAGAAAAGAACCGGTTCTCCATCCTGTTCTTCAATGGTAAATTCTGCATCCTGCATATTTTTGAGTTTTTTCTCCAGCATATCACCGGTTTCTTTGATTTCATAATAGATGTCCCGGAAAGCCTTGTCTTCGTGATCTCTCAGAGCTTCCAGCGGCAGGGAATTACGGATTCCTGCAACTACGTCTTCACCCTGAGCCTGGAAAAGAACGGTTCCTTCGAGATGGTCTTCAGATTTGTGACCTGTTGATTTGTCTCTGGTAAAGAAAACACCGGTGGCACTGCGAGGTGTTTTGTTGCCGAATACCATTTCCTGCAGATTAACGGCTGTTCCAAGATTATGGGGAATGCCTTCCTGCTGGCGGGTAAAGATGGCTCTTTCGTTACTCCAACTCCGAAATACAGCTTCGGCACTTTTGATAATCTGGATTTCAGGATTCTGAGGGAATTCATGACCGAATTCCTTGTAAATTTCTTTGTATTTTTTGATCAGGTTGTTGAGTTCATCAATTCCCAATTCCAGATCGTTTTTAACCTGCAATTCTTTTTTGAAGTTATCAAGTGTCATTTCAAAGGGATCTTCGCCTTCGCTGTTTTTAATCTGCAAAACAACATCTCCGTACATCTGCAGAAGACGACGATAGGAATCGAGCCAGAACCGGACGTTGTCTCCCTTGACCAGCTCGGCCAGAATAGAATCGTTCAGTCCGATATTGAGGATAGTGTCCATCATGCCGGGCATGGAGAATTTGGCGCCGCTGCGGGCTGAAACAAGCAATGGGTTTTTTGGATCACCAAATTTTTTGCCTGTATATTTTTCCATTTCGTGCAGACCTTTTTTGACATCGGCCTTTAAATCTTTGGGAAGTTCGCCTTCAACAAGATTGTGGGCGTGGAAGGCAGGCAGATTTAAAACTGTTGGGCAGTTGATATTCAAAACGCAGTGCATGAGATAAAGGCCGTAACCTTTACCACCCAGAACAGTTTTCAATTCATCTTTGGTTTTGTCTTCGAATTCCGGGATGGAAACGTCTTTAGCAAAAAAGTAAGTGTTCTTCCATTTGGTCATTATATTTCTCCTTGTGATTGGACTCGGCTCAGTCGGTTATTGTTTCAAAAATAGTTGCAAGTTTGGTTTTCCCGCTGCTTCAGTTTGATTCTGTCCGGGAGTGTAACCGGATATTTGTCATTATTATCCTGTTCCACACACCTTTGGCAATTCCCTGTGTCTATATTTAAAGATGACGACATTAGTGGAATTGTAATTCAGTTTCATCTGGGACTAATACGTAAAAACAGAAAGAAAACAACAGTAAAGACAATCAGGTTTAAGGTGAAATTGACCTTACTGACTGAACAGGTAGGTAAAATAAATCTTTTCTGTTTAAAGTCAAGCTGAAGTTGATTTTACCAAATAATCAACTGAATTGGCCTAAAGTCTTTGCACAGGATTTCCCGTCTTGCCGTTACTAACTGATTTCAAATCATTAGTTGCATGGACAACCTCGTAAATTTTACTAAAAATCAGGAGTTTGGATCATTATCCATAAAAAATTTGCCAGGATCCGGAGCCTGGATAGAATGGGAACTAAATAACCGGAAGTTGAGCTTCAAGTTATCGACCAGGTTTTTCCAATCCCAATCCTTCAGGAGATTTTATGACCTTCAAATTTTTGAGTGCCTTTCCCTGGTACATGAGTGACAATCGGGACTTCATGCTTTATCAGCAGGATGTCTTTGAAATTCTGCCTTCAATTCCTGACTCATCTGTTGATCTTATTTTTGCTGATCCTCCCTATTTTCTTTCCAACGGCGGGATTACCTGTAAAAGTGGCAAGATGGTCAAAGTGGACAAAGGAGATTGGGATAAAAGCCGGGGAATCGAAGCTAATCACGAATTTAATCGCAGATGGCTCAGTGAATGTCAGCGCATTCTCAAGCCCAGTGGTTCAATTTTTGTTTCCGGAACCAGCCATGTTATTTTCAGCCTTGGGTTTGCCATGCAGCAGTTGAATATGAAAATTCTCAACGATATTTCCTGGTTCAAGGTTAATCCGCCTCCGAATCTGGCCTGCAGATATTTCACCCACAGCACTGAAACCATCATCTGGGCTGCTCCCCATAAGGATTCTCGTCATTATTTCGATTATCACGCCATGAAAAAGGAAAATGGCGGCAAGCAGATGAAAAGTTTATGGTCTATTACCTCTCCCCTCAAGGTGGAAAAACGTTTTGGCAAGCATCCCACCCAGAAACCGATAAAACTGCTGATGCGTATTATCAAAGCCGCCAGTCGCGAGGACGACCTGGTACTTGATCCCTTTGCCGGTTCTGGAACCACCGGAATTGCCGCGGCCTTGCAAAATCGAAGGTTCATCGGGATTGACCTCGACGACGAATATCTCGAAATTGCCCGGCAGCGTTTTGAGACCAGAGACGAAGAGTTGCCGGTAAAGCGCAAAAAAGTCTATCGTCGTCGCCAGAAAAAAGCAGCCCGCACCGTCAAAAAAACTGTCAAATCCAAAAAAACCGATAATCCTCCCAAATCAAGCAAATCTCCCCAAAAATCCAAAGACGACAAAGACAAAAATCCCACCCTCTTCTGATCTTCGGGTCAGAATCAATTGCCCCTTTGAATTATAATTGCAATTTTTCACCAATTTTATTCAGAATCGCTGCGATAGCGTACTACAGCAATAATAGTGACTATCAGCAGAAAAGCTCCGAAGATCATAGCTACATAAATGAGAATTGTACTCAGGGAGCCCGTTTCCTTGGGCTGGATTTTCTCCGGTTCCACTTCATATTCGGAAAAAAGAAAGATAAGATCTTCCCCTGGTAATATTTTTCCTTCCCAACTGAAGGTGTCTTTGATGTTGTTGGCTTCCGGGATACTTGCACCTAGAAATTTGAAATCACCTCCCATTTGCAAAATCACTTTAAATTTTACCTCTTTCGAAGGGGTGAAGCGTTTCAACTGAGCAAGGGGCAGGACAATCTCCCTGATTTTATCTTCGTTGAGCTCGGGAAGTATGATCTCATCTTGTTCCAAGGTGAGTATAAGGTGGTGATCTTGTGGATTGCCCGGCAGGGGAGGTATGTCAACTTCCACTCCGCTGTAATTTTGTACAGGACTGTCACTTCCCTTTTCCGGTTTGATTTTGAAATGCACCAGTTCTTTTTCAACTTTCTTTCTGGGGGGATGGCTGATTGTAACCAGGTTATTCTTGCCGTCTTTTATCGATTTGTTGTTGGCCAGTCCCAATTTGAGGTGATGAATGCAATTGTTTTTCCAGGCGGAAACAGGAGCCAGAGACAAGGTTCTTTTTACCCTGAAGTAATCTTGAAAGATGGTGATTTCAGCAAGATAGCGCACCGGCTTCATGATATTTCCATAGTTGGGGGGATCTTTGCAGATTTTTGGCTTTGGAGCTTTCCCCTTGTTTGTTTTGTCCGCCGGAGGTGTTTGCCCTGTGACACTTGCAGGTGCGTTTTTTCCTGAAGTGGCAGCAGCTTTTTGCCCCCAGGCTGGAAGTGAAAATAAACTGAGGATAGAAAAAATAATTGCCGGAAATTTTATCATTTTTTACTCCACCGGGCATTTGTTAAAAACGGAGTTTGAGCGCCGGGAATTTTGCCCAAATCGAAGAAGATTATACCTTGTTGGAGTGCTAATAAAAAGGAAAGATTTAAAAAGAAGAGTTGTTGCCTGAGGGTAGGGAAGTATGGCCGAAGTCGGAGGAAATCAGAAGGAAGAACCGTCGCCACGGGTTCCTGGAGAGAAGGACACCTCTGGGTGGGGGATGAAACCAGCTTCGGGATCACCGTCTACAGCTCTGGTTATGGAACGATCCGAGGCTGAACCGGAGCCGTAACTTACCTGTTCTAGCTCTTTGCCTTCGGCATCGGAGATAGTGATGGTATCACCGGAATTGTTGAGACCCAGACTGTCTTTGGCTGTATAGACTTCGACTCCGGGGAAATCGGCAAAGGTGGCTATATCGCCGCCGCCGAAAATAAGTGCGGCTGCGCCGGGTGCCAGGGTTGAACCTTCAGGGAAGGTAAAGCGTACTGTATAACCGTCGGCTATGGTCCATGAACTCAGGTCAATTTGTTCGGAAGAAATATTGATTATTTCGATGAATTCATCTTCTGAGAAATGGCGATAGCCGTCACCATTGGCGTCCCCATCAAGGTCGGGAGCCGGATCAAAGAGAACTTCGTTGATCATGATTTTCTTGCCCGGTTCGGGATCGGGATCTTCACAGGAATAACCCAGAGGAACACACTGCTTTTTATCAAGATAGCCGGCAGTGGCTGAAAGCTCGCAGGAATAACCTGCGGGGCAACCTGAATCGGCAGTACATTCAGCTGTACATACCTTGTTGTTGTTGGGCAAAGTAGAGCACTGCATTCCACTGGCGCCGCAGTCGGAATCACGTAGGCACCCGGTGCAAAGAAGACCCACATTGGCATAGGGATGCAGATGGGGATTATCTTCGATTCCGTGGATGCCGTACATGGTGTTGAACCAGTAGGAGTTGGAATCCATGTCCTGCATCAACTCGGAGTAGAGAACAGGTTCATGATTCTTGCTGTAACTGTTGCCCACAACAGCTTCGATGAAATCCTGAACAGTTTCAGGAGTGGAAGCATTGGAAAAGCTGGTGGTGGTAACGATGTCGATGTTTTTATGATCGGCTTTGGCCGGATTTTCGAAAAAGGACTGACCCAGAGCGTAAGTGTCGCAACCTTCGGCCAGAACTATCTGGTAAAGATCGTTGGGCATTTCCATGTCGGCAATTTCGGAGTCATCCAGATCGCCTTCGTAGGTTTTTCTCCAGTTGGCCAGGGCAAATCCATACAAATAGCCGCTGTGGCCGCTGTAGATGATGATTTCCTTTTCGGCAAAGCTTTGGCGCATGTCTTCTTCAAGAATAATGCCGCCGGAAGCGGTGTCGGGATCGGTTTCGGTGCCTGTTTTACCATAATAGATGGATATCTCTATGGTGACTTCTTTGCCGTTGGCGGTGATGGTTTTGCTGAGGGGACCGGAAGTTCTCTCATAGTCTTCGAAAGAATCGACGGGTGATGTAAAGTCGTGAGTGTTTACCAGCCAGTTGTAGAGAGCTTCGGAATGTTTGACATGATAGGCATCGTGATAATCCCAACCGAAATGGACTCCCATGGCCACCTTGCCGTCAGCAAAGAGGCGGTTGTAATCGAGCCAGGCATCATCAGAACGAACTTCGGGCCAGATGTACAATTTTTGATCAACCAGTCTGTCTTCCGAAACTTCTTCAGGATTGAATTCGGACCAGGGAGAAGAACGATACCACTCGTGGTTTGTATCCAGTTGGGCCATCTCGGAGTTGGTAATTTTGCCTATTTTGAGGGTAAAGAATCTTTTGCCTTCTCCATCCATTTCTGTAGGCAGAATACTGAGTAGATCGTTGGTTCCGCCGATTATCTGCTGGAATTTAAATTCAAAGTTCAATTCGTCGATTTCGGTAACTTCCAGATCTTCAAAGGCACCGTTTTTAACCAAAGATTTAAAGCCGCCGTATTCTTCGTTGCTGTTGTGACTGGATTTATCGATGAGATAGGAGTTGAGAAACCAGCCGATTACAACCTGTTTGTATTCGATCAGTTCTTTGGCTCTTTGCAGCCTGTCTTCGTATGATTCGCCGGAATATTCACTTTCCAGGGTAACTGTTGAAGTGCCGGAAACCACGTATTCCTGGGCTGATTTGGAGAGAAAGTCATCGGCTTTTCCCGGGGGAACAATAATATGTTCTTCACTGCTGTTGCTGCTGTTATCGCAACTGATCAGGGCAGTACCCAGTATTAATAGCATGATGGCGAAATAGTTTGTCAACTTCATCTTGTACCTCTACTGTATTTTATTATTAAACCTGCCGTCAGTTTGCAGGCGAGCAAAAGCGACGCTGAATTTGAAAAAAAGTATATTTTTTTATGATGAATCATTGATTGTCCGGTCTTAGTTTACTTTCCAGAATGGGGTTATTGGCTGAGTAAAAAATTTGTTTCAGATGCGAGAACTCCAAGTTACCACTACTTCAATAAGTTACGACAAAGCAGATAAATTCAACTTCCGTGCTCAGACGTCAAACTTCCTTATTGTGGAAATGGGAACTATAGGTTTATTAGTGATCTTTTAAAAAAAACAATATTTTTTTTAATTTTACCTTGATATTTCTTAGGGTGCAGATCTATTTAGGGCAGAGTTAAGGTGGTGTAAATAAAGAAAAAATAAGTTTTTAAAATGAAAAAAGGGTTCACATTTGGTAAGATTTAGAAGATCAATTTCAATAACTCTAACCAAAGGAACCCTTTCATGTTTTGTAATCTTGCTTCAAAAATAAATCCAGAAATTATATTTATCAGCTGCGTACGTTGGGATCCAAACTAGCGTGACTCCTGATTTTATCATTCACTAA
>JAQICJ010000271.1 GCA_027858615.1 Deltaproteobacteria bacterium | reverse complement strand
GCTTGTACAGATGATGTTCCCGGAGTTTGTCAAGGCAGCGGTACTTATGTTTGCAAAGGGGATCAAAGCGGAACCGAATGCAATATCATCAGTTCCGGCAGCCCCGGTCCTGAAATCTGCGACAGTCTTGACAACGATTGCGATGGCCTCACAGATGAGCCGGCCCATAATCCTGGGTCCAATCCTGATTATGTTGAAGATGATACAGTTGATATTCTGATGGCTTCGGGAGAAACCGTAACTGTATATAAATATGAAGCATCCCGACCAACGGCCTCCTCAGGAGATCAAGGCAGCGGCAGCACAGTGCGCGCCTGTTCCCAATCCAATGTCATGCCCTGGTCCAAAGTTACCTTTGAAAGAGCCCGCTTTGCTTGTCAAGCTGCCGGAATGAAACTGTGCTCGGCAGGAATTTGGGAAGAGGCTTGTGATGGAGAAGGAGCAACTTGGGATTATCCCTATTCCAGTTCAACCTATGATCCTGTAACCTGTAATGGTGAAGATGCCGGCTATGGAGCAGTTGTTGCCACCGGTTCTTTGGGTTCATGTTTGTCAAATGGCTACAATATTAACGATTTGAGTGGGAATTTGCGAGAGTGGACCACTGATATCATTTCCTACAATAATGGGGGCAAAGCCATTTATCGTCTCAAGGGTGGTTCTTATAGAGACGGTTCCCATGCACTTTCCTGCAGTTATGACACTATTGGTCTGGTAGAAGATGCTTTTTCAGCCAATACTGGATTTCGCTGTTGTTCCACTTGTGGAAATGGAAATCTTGAAGCTGATGAATTATGTGATGACGGCAACCTTGTCAATGGCGACGGTTGCAATGCTGTTTGTGCACCTGATACCTGTGGTGATGGTGTGGTTCAAGGTATCGAAGAATGTGATTGCGGTCTTGACCCGGTTGTTCTCCCGGCTGGTTGTACTGATATTAACGGGGGGGCAGTTGCCAATTGCAGTTTTAATTGCATGGTTCCTGATGAAAGATGTTCTTCTCTCTATCCCGAAGATCAGAACAGAGGGGGAGAAATTTCAGATTGTGATGATCCGGATTGTATTGGAACCTGGTGTGAAGATGTTTCAGACAACGACGGCGACGGTTTTGTGGAACCGGATGATTGTGACGATGATAATGCCGCAATACACCCGGCAGCTGATGAGATTTGTGACGACGGCATCGACAACAATTGCAACGGTTTTATTGATAATGCCGAACCGGATAAAGATGAAGACGGTCATCTGCGTTGTGTTTCCAATGCTGTTAATGATTGCAATGACTGGGATGAAGAAATTAATCCTTCAGTACCGGAAATTTGTGGAGACGGAGTTGATAACAATTGTGACGGACAAGTTGATCTGAATTGTGCTTCTGCCTGCGAAATAGCCGAATATGAACGTTCTTATATAGGTTGCGAGTATTATGCTTCAACTACCATGAATTCAGCTTTGAATTCAAACTTCAACTCCAATTTTGGTATAGTTGTAAACAATGTCAATTCCGAAGCCGTTAATGTTACTATTACCAAAGGAGGAGCAGTTCTTGAGTCGGCTACTATTCCCGCCAATGATCTTCAGGTATTTTATCTTGATTATGATTTAACCCTGAAAAATACTGTGGCTAATTATGTTATCGTGTCAGGAGGAGCTTTTAAAATTGAATCAGATCTTCCTGTAACTGTTTATCAGTTCAACCCCTTTGATTTCAGTCTCGGCGGTTCTAATTCATATACCAATGATGCTTCTTTGGTTTTGCCCAAGCACGTATTGACCAGAAATTACATGGTTCACAACCGTCAATCCTGGTTGTCCTATCCCGGATTCCTGGCTGTAGTAGGTACTGCGGATAATACAACTATTGAGATCGCTTATAATGGTCATGTCCAAAATGGTCCCAACAGAGGCAGTGTTGAAACCTACACTATTAATGAAGGTGATGTCCTGCAGGTTCCATCCCGTACCTGCGGGGGAGATTGCTCTTCAGATTACGATTTTACCGGAACCACCATTCAGGTTACCAATCCTTCCGGTCATGAAATCGCCGTATTTGCCGGAAACAATTGTATTGACATACCTTATGGTTATCATGCATGTGATCATATTGAAGAGCAGATGTTTCCTCTGGAAACCTGGGGTAAAAATTTTGTCGCAGTTCCGATTGAAATAAAAACAAACAATGTTTTCAGGATATTATCTGCAGAAGACAATAATGTAATTACCTTTGCTCCGTCTTCGGTTCATTCTGCAGTAACTCTTGATGCCGGTGAACATATTGAGTTTCTCAGCAGCACCAGATTCACTGTATCAAGTACCAAACCTGCTTCAGTAATGCAATATCTGCCGGGGCAGCAATTGCCACCAAATACCACTACTGGTGATCCGGCCATGGCTCTTATTGTTCCCATGGAACAATACAGAACATCCTATTCTTTTGTTGTACCGTCCTCTATGACCATAAATTATGTAACCATTATCAAACCTGTCTCGCAGACTGATTCTCCGATAGTTTATGTAGACGGAGTACCCATAGCCGAGAGCAACTTCTCAACTGCTGTTCCTGGTTCCTACCATGGAGTTTATCATCTCGATCTCAGTTCGGCTCCATATGATCACTCCATCGTTTCAGATCAGCCTTTCGGAATTATGGTTTATGGTTTTGCTTCCTTTACCTCCTATTTTTATCCAGGAGGGCTCGACCTTAATATTATCAACTCTTCCGAGTGATTTTCTATTTTTCAGCGGCTTTTTGGAGTGTTTGCAGGGTTTTGTGCAGGTCTGGGGTCAGTTTATTTTCATTGATAAACTCCAATTCCAGTTGCATGGCAGTGGGGTGTTGCAAGCGGCGCAGCATTTCAGCTCGTTTCAACCTCATGGTGTTATCAATATTTTTAAATTCCCTGCTGACAGTAAGAATATTTCTGCAGTTTTCCTTGTTATTCCTGATGAATTCCATCTGGGCCTCAATGGAATGCAAGTAACCACATTTGGGTTCCAGAGCCTTCAATCCATCCAATAAAATGCGGGCATCTTTATTTTTGCCATGGAGGGCAAGTAAAAGAGCCAGGGAAGCTGAACCTCTGATTTCCTTCTCGGTGATGTTCAGTATTTTTCTGAGATTCATTCTGCCCAAAGCCAGTTTTTCAGCTTTGAACTTTATTTCATCGTGGTTTTTATCTTTGGAACTATTCTTTTGATTATTTTTATTTGAGTTTTTCATTGTTTCTCCCTTTTTTCAGTATTACACTCTGATGTTCATGATTTGTGCTTTTTTTGTAGTATGTACCGCTTGCAGAAGATTGGAACTCATTGATTGCATGCGATTCAATCTTTGCATGAGCAACTGTATTTTATTTTCCGTATTCTGAGCTTTGCCGCCATCCGAAGCGTCAGCTTGTTTACCTTCAAGTTTTTTTGCCATTTTTGCCTGTTCGTCCAACTTGCCTTCAAGTTGATCTTCGAGACTTTCACAAACAAGTCCGGCGATCAGGATAATTTTTTCTTCAATGGAGAGGTTTGAATTTAGAATTTCATCTATTTTGTTCTGGCGGTTGATTTTTGTATTTTCAACCTGATGGTGGTGTCTTCTTACCCTTCTGGTACTCGAATTTTTTCCTTGCTGAATATTTAGATCTTGCAAGCCTGTGGGTTGCATCAGGTTTTTGCTCAGCAGGGGCAGTTTTTGAAATAGGGAATTAAATCCCTTCAAAAATTCAGGAATCTGTCCACCCATGAGGCCGGCTGCGAGAAATTGAGTTCCCGGAGGCATCATGAAAGATGCTCCAAAGCACAGTCCCTGCATTAAAAAATTCGAGGTTTTTCCTGAAGAGAGGGGATTTTGGATCCCCGGAATCAGATTCTGGGTTACTGAAGATAAAAGATTTCCAAGACCAATATTCATTTTGAACTCCTTTAGGGTTATGTTTTTTCGGTAAAGAATAAAATTTTGATTTTTAAAAAGTTGTCTTTATTTTCGAATTTTTTTTAAAAATATCTTCATTTTTCTTTATTTTTTTAATTTTTTTATCGCAATGTCAGGAAAAAAAATGATAAAAGGTTGAAACATCTTAATTTCAAGGAGGAAGTAGTTATGAAAAAAAAGAAAAAAAGAAAACGATTACCTTTCGGATTCCGCCATTCAAAGCGGATTAATACTGCCGATATGCCTCAAAGCAATAATGAATCTCCGGAAAAGATGGAAGTGCAGATCATTGGTTATAACCAGGAAATGAGTCGTGAATATGATACTTCTGATATGGAGATGCTGAAAAAGATTAGATCTGAAAATGATATTATCTGGATAAATTTTTCCGGAAACCTGGAGGTTGAGATATTTAAAAAAGTTAGCGATTTTTTCAAATTGCATTCTCTGGCAGTTGAAGATGCCCTCAGTGTTTACCAGCGTCCTAAAATAGAGGAATATAAAAATTTTATTTACCTTGTTTCCAGGGTTCCTGATCCTCTTGAAGAAAATCCAACCACCCAAATAAGTTTTTTCATGGGAAAGGGATTTGTTATTTCTGTGCAGGAAAGGAAAAATTCCTGTTTCGACGCAACCAGGAACAAACTGTTAGCGGATAAAGGCAAAGTCAGAATCTGGTCTGAGGCTTATCTGCTATTTTTGTTGTATGATTCTGTTGTGATGCAGTATTTTCATGTCGTAACAGACCTTGGAGACAAGTTGTCCCACTTGGAAAATCAGATCATCAACAAAAATGATACCGGTACTCTGGCAGAAACCCATTATATAAAATCAGAAATGTATAACTTGAGGAGGATAATTTTTGCCATGCGGGAAACAATCCAGCGTTTGACCTCTGAGGAATATGAAGATTACATAGATCTGAAAGCCAGATTGTATTTCAGGGATTGCGCTGATCACTTGTATCAGTTACTGGATCTGGTGGATTATACCAGGGAGTGGAGTGCAAGTACGGTGGAATTGCATATGTCAAATTTGAGTAATCATATGAATGAAGTCATGAAAATGCTTACTCTGATTGCAACTATCTTTATCCCGCTCAGTTTCATAGCTGGATTTTATGGAATGAATTTCAATCCGGAAAAATCAGTATTGAATATGCCAGAATTGAACTGGAAGTATGGTTATCCCTTTGCAATTTTTCTGATGCTGTTGACTGTGGGAATAATGACAGGTTATTTTTTCCATAAGGGGTGGATTGGAAATTCTGAAAAGAAGAAAGACTTAAAAGATGATGATTCTTGAGAGTATTCTAATCTTGAAAAATACACAGGGCATCCCTGTCTTCGGCGCCGAATAAACCCCGGAAAAAAAAGGTGTGTGGGGTGGAACTGATTAGAACAAATTTGCATGAAATCAGGCTTATTGGCAGTTAAAATTGCAAAATACAAAATTTTGTGTATATTTTTTATCTTGATTAAATTTTATCTATCCAATTATCCAAGGAGATCGAAATGAAAAATAAAACTGTAATTTTAACCTTTCTGCTGTTGTCCTTTTTTGTAATTGTTGCATGTGATGATGACTCCGACTCGGATAACAACGCCAATAACATCAATAACGTCAACAATGATAATGAAAATTGCACTAACGGTCAGGATGATGACGGTGATGGCCAGGTTGACTGTGATGATTCCGCTTGCAGCGATGATCCAGCTTGTACTTCCTCAGAAATCTGCAATGACGGCTCGGATAATGACGGGGACACTCAGGTTGATTGTGATGACTCCGATTGTTTCGGGGAAGCTCATTGCCAGACCGGGGAAATTTGCGATGATGAGATAGATAACGATGAAGATTCCTATGTTGACTGTGATGATCCCGAATGTTACGAATCTGAAGCCTGTATACCTCCTGAAGATTGCACCAACGGAGTTGATGATGATTATGATGGAGACCTGGATTGTCTGGACAGTGATTGTTATATGGAACCCGGTTGTATGGGGGGAGAAATTTGCGACAACGAAGAAGACGATGATGAAGACGGCATGATCGATTGTGCTGATCCCGAATGCATGTACAATGCCGAATTCTGCTTTACCTGTAATCCGGTGGATGGAAGTGGTTGCGACAGTGGTTCGTGTTATGTCGATATCAGTGAAGCAGGGGTTAATTATGATCCCACCTGCCATACACCTGAAGGAACTACAGGTTTGGGACAAAGTTGCACAGATACCTTCGATTGCCTCCCTGGTCTTACTTGCTTTGGTACACCCTTGTCTTGTCTTCATGTTTGTGAAACTGAAGCGCTCGATGATTGTCCCGAAGGTTCAGCCTGTATAGGTAGCGGAGATTTCGGAGGCTGTATAGGTGGTAAAAAATAAACCAGGTACAATCTCAGATCTTATCAGGCTAAAATGAAATGAAGAAAAAAATCCCTGATTGGGTTTTTCGTTTTTTCACAAGTCTAATTGCCTGCCTTTAAAATACGCAAAGTAGTTCAAGGGGATATTTGCCAACACTTTCTCTCCCAGTATTTTCAAGCCTTTTGAAATTTCTGATTTGGCGGGAGTTTTTAACCGCCATCTGGGGTAGATCATTAACAGATTAGGAATTTTCTGTTTCTGGTTGATGAATGTGAGCAGGAAATTTGATGGTGAAGGTTGTGCCTTTTCTAAGATTACTTTGACAGTTTATGCTGCCTTGTTGGGATTTGACGATACCGTGGATGGCTGAAAGACCAAGGCCACTGCGATCAAAGTTTTTAGACGAGAAGTAGGGGTCGTAAATGTGGCTGAGAGTTGTTGAATCCATGCCGCAGCCATTATCTTGAAAATTAAGTTGAACAGCCGGTATTTCAGTATTGGTGTCCTGATCCATGAGTGTGCAATTCTGGGTAGAGATGATTATTTTGCCATTTTTTATTCCTTTGTTTCTAATGGCATTTTTAGAATTATCCAGTAGGTTTTTAAGCAGAATCCGAAAGTGATCGGAGTCGAGTCGAGTAATCAACAGATTGTCAGCAGGTTTGAACTTGATGGAAATAATGTTTTTTAAATTTTCTTTGTAATAAGCCAGAACACTTCTGATTTCCTGGTTGAGATTGATTTTTTCATTGATTTTGTGGGCTTTGGTGCTGAATAGCAGCAGCAGATTTACCAGATTGGATGCTCTTTTGCCGGCACGGTTTATTTCCTTCAGGTCTTTGAATTGACGGGAATTGTTATTTGTTGCTTCCAGCAGAAGTTGAGAATAACCATTGATTATTTGGAGCAGGTTGTTGAAATCATGTGCTATGCCGGCTGCCATTTTGCCTATGGATTCCATTTTGCGGGCTTTCAGCAGATTCTCTTCCATCTTCTTTTGTTTGCTTATGTCCAAAAGAACACTAAGCAGAACCCGGTGTCCTCCAATCCTGACAATTTCACCGGAATAGAGTATGTGATGGAGGTCATTGTTTTTATCAAACAATCCGGTTTCAAAATTTTTCAGAGAGCCGGAAGGAATCAGCGCCTTTTTTAATTTGTTTCGCTCTTCAATATTGTGCCATAGTCCTATATTCAGTGAAGTTTTGCCGATTACTTCTTTTTTTTCATATCCTGTTTCCCTTTGGAAGGTTTTATTGACATCAAGTATCAATCCGGTTTCTATTTCACTGACAATTATCCAACTGGGAGAGGAATTAAAGGCGATTTCGAATTTTTTTTCTGCTTCCCATATGCTGGTTATATCTTGAAAAAAACCTGTGAGATAGGGAGTGTTGTTTTCAACGCTTGATTTAGCCAGCAGATGAACTCTGCGTTGGGTATTGTCTGGAAGTGTCAGCCTCATTTCCATATTTCCCGGTTTTCCGCTGTCTATTGTTTTTTTAATTAGTTTCACTACTTTTTTGAGGTCGTTTTTGTGAACCAGTTGATAGATTTTAAGACTGTCGGGAACAACTGTTCCCGGTTCGAAGCCGCAAATCCTGTAAAATTCATCGGACCACCAGGTTTCATTTGTTTCGAGATTTACTTTCCAGCTGCCCAAGTGGGCAATTTTTGTTGTTTCGTTGAGATTGGCCTGGATTTGTTTTAACTGTAGTTGAGCTTGTTTTCGGAAAGTGATGTCGTAATTGATTCCAATCATTTTTTCGGGATTGTCCTGCTCGTCGTTGATGAGAGCTGCAATTCCCTTCAGATGACGGATTTCCCCCTTGGGAAAGACAATTCTGAATTCAGTATCAAAAGGTTTTTCTCCAACCATTGCCAGATCCAGCTCATTTTTTATTCTTTGCAGATCCTGGGGATGGATTTTTTTAATCCAGTTTTCAAATTTTCTGGAAAATTGGGCTAATGAGGATTGGTTATCCTGATCGGGAGATTTTTTCCAGGGAGGTTTATCTTTGAGATTCCACTCAAAAATTTCAATTCCCATGGATTTAATGGCAATTTTCAGACGGTCGGAAAGATCTGGATTTGTTTTATTAAAGTTAAAGTTTGATTTTGAAGCCGAGAATCTGCAGAAAAATTCGATATCTTTTTTGCGGACCGGTTTAAGCAGGAATTGGACGTTTTCAGGAAGAATTAAATTCTTGAGCCGGTGTAGTTGTTTTGAATTTATGATAATGATCAACTGGCTGTGGCATTCATTTGAGAATCCATTATTACCGGTGGAAATAGCCTGGGCATCCAGGAAAACCAGGGAGAAGACTGAATGTTTTCTGGAGGAAAGAAATTCTTCCAGATTGGAAAAGGTATATGTCTTAAAATTTTTGCC
>JAQICJ010000253.1 GCA_027858615.1 Deltaproteobacteria bacterium | reverse complement strand
CTTTCTGGCAACCCAGCCTTTCAACAACAAGGCTTCAGGATTGCCGGGATTAAGATTTTCCAGTCTTTCAGCCACCATTTCCACTGAGGAAAATTTGCTCAATTTTTTAGCTGCATATCCAATTGCAAACAAAGTCAAAGGATCTTTTATCTGCAGTTGCAAAAGAGAATAGAGTTGACTGGAAGCTTTGAGCAAATTATCTGTCTCAGCCAAAGCAGCAAGGTAATCAACTCTGGCCTGAACCGATTGAGCTGAGCTTTTGAGATTGCAGTGCAGCAATTGAAGAGCTGATTTCCAAAGACCGGCCTCAAGCAGAATTTGTGCCGAAACATACCTGAGAACAAAATCCCCATCTTTTTGACCTTTGCATTTATCACCTGGAAGTTGACTTTGCCAGGCTTTGGTAATGGAGTGCCGGAAAAACCAGGAATTCAATAATTCACCATGAGAAGGGGAAAGAGAAGGCAAAATGGTTTTGAGTAACTGAAAATGACGGAGATAAACAGCTGCCATTATGCAATTCCAACAGATCTTGGTAGAAGTGGGATTTTTGCATTGGTTCATCAGTTGTTTATTATTTTCAGTAAAACGACTGTTGTAAATTTTTATGATCTGCAGAAGTTCTTTTTCGTAATCTGTAACAACCTTAATTTTATCAATATTATCCACCCGTTGGTTACGCTTTATTTCATAAAACGCATTCAGTAACTGTGTCTGGGCCAGATTAAAAGGTTCAAGTTCTTTGATAATAATTGCTACCTGTTTGATACTGCCTTTTCCTTCCAAAAGAGAAAATCCCTGGCACAATCTGCTTTCAGGCAGAAAATAATTTTCAAGGGATTGGTGGCAAAATTCATAACTTGCATCATAATTATTGGCGGTCAACTGTTTATAACCCTGCAAATACAGATAAATTGATCTGAATCTTGGCGTTTTGGGCTTGGATTCCGACAATTTTGTTCTATCACCCTTTTTCAGCGCTATTAATTTACGAAACAATTTGGCCCCGATATGTCCCGGGGACCGCTTATCTATTGTCTTCAGCAACTCCAGAGCGTTTTTGTTTTGTCCTTTGCGAAATTTAAGCTCAGCCAATTCCAGCAAATAGGGAACAGGTCTTTCATCATTTAATTCCAGAGCCATATTCATGGATGCCAAAGCAGCATCCCAGCGTCCCGTTTCCTTGCGAGCTCTAGCCATTTGAAAAATAAGGAGATCCTTGCGGCTATACCGAATCAGCAGTTTTTCCAGAAGAAGCTCTGCCTCCTTGTACTTTTTTAAAACTATCAAATTGTTTACCTTGAGTATGTTCAGAACCAACTGGGCGTCTATGCGGGCGGTTTTGTTGACCAGATTTTTCAACTTCGATTTCTGATTGGTAGAAAGAGGGTAGCCATGGCCAAGACTCAAATAAACCAGGTAACGCAACATCAACCAACAGGAATCGGATTTCCCCAGAATATCAGGATTTTCAGCCAAACGGGAAAAAGCTGAGAGGTATATTTCTTTGAGGTCACGGTCGGTTTTTCTGGTCAGTTCCAGAAGTGAATTTTGTTTTTTCCGGCGGGAACTTTCTCTGAAAACCAACCAGGCAGTAACAGCAGCTGAACCTGAAAATACAGAGATAACCAAAAATACAGAAATAAAAGTCCTGAGAAAACCGGGCATTTCCATCCCTGATTTTTTTTTCTGTTTCAAGTTAACATGTTCAAGGATAAATTCAGGCTTCCGCCTGTATTGAGTTTGTTTCATAAAATTACTACAATTTATTGAAATTATATATTATTTCAGCAAAGAATTGTGGGCAGTCATTCTGAAGAAAAATACTTTTTTCTTTCTTTCCATTTTTCTTTTCTGAGTTTTTCTATTTCTGCCCTTTTGATAGCTTCTTTGCTAGATCGGGCATTGACTATAAAAATGAAAATTATTCCCAAAAAGCCAATAAAGGTGAGTACCATCCCCAGATGTATATAAAACCAATTATCCCAGAAATAAAGTCTGGCTTCAGTAACATTAGCGGGATTAACATAAATGGTGTATTTTTGTTTTGCCCTCGCATGATGGAGAGCTTTCTGGGCTTCAAGAAAAGAACTGTATTTTTCTTTTGCGTTTATCCAGAGAAAAGCTCTAGCCGGAAGACGGAGCCAACTGGGAAAACTCTCGTTAAAATAGGCAGAACCAAAAAGATCTCTTGGTTTATAGAGAAGAACCATCTGAATTTGAAATCTGGTTCCGGTATCCCTAGTAACAATGGATTTGCGGGCTCTGGTATTTACAAGTTTACCCTTCTGGAACTCAGATTCCATCTTAAGCCAATTGTAATTCTTTTTATACCAGTCTTCGTATGGCTCCATTCCAAAAACGGACATGAGAACAAGACCTATAACCAGAATAATTCCAGGCCAGATATAACTGAATTGTACTCTTGGTTCAATTTCAGACAAAACAAACTCCAACAGTTGTACATAAAGTTAATAAAACCTCAGGGACAGAATTTTACTCCTCTTCATCATAGAGAGCAACTACAAAATCTTCAGCATCAAAAGCACGAAGATCTTCCACCTGTTCTCCAATTCCAATATACCTTACAGGAATATTCGTCTTATCGCAAATACCTAAAATTACACCACCTTTGGCTGTTCCATCCATTTTTGTAATAATGATTCCACTAAAATCCATTGCTTTTTTGAATATATCCGCCTGGTGCAAAGCGTTCTGACCATTGGTTGCATCAAGAACCAGAAAGGTTTCGTGGGGAGCTCCCTCACTGGCTTTATTGCAAGTTCTTCTGATTTATTTCAATTCTTCCATCAAATTAACTTTTGTATGAAGACGACCAGCAGTATCAACTATTACTATATCAATATTATCCTGCTTTGCTTTTTTGATGGCATCAAAAATTACTGAAGATGGATCAGCCTTTTCCTTGCCACTTACAAATTCACACTGAACTCTGTCTTTGGCCCAAATTTCAAGTTGCTCAATGGCTGCGGCTCTGAATGTATCTCCTGCTGCCAGCAACACTGATTTTCCCTCATTTTTGAAACACATAGCCATCTTGCCGATGGTAGTCGTTTTGCCGACTCCGTTAACTCCCACTACCAGAATGACGAAGGGGCCATCTTCCGGATAAGCAAAAGGTTTGCTTTCAATATCAAGAATATCAAAGGATACTTCTCTCAGAGTTTTCCAAACAGCTTCATTGCTGCCCAATTCTTTTCTGGAAAGCTTATCCTTGATAATATCCATAAGTTTGTCTGCGGTTTGAGGACCAATATCAGAAGTAAACAATACTTCCTCCAATTCCTCGAGGATGTCTTCATCAATTTCTTTTTTAAAGGAAAAAAGTTTTCCAATTCTGGAAATAAAACCATTTCTGGTTTTTTTCAGCCCCTCTTTCAAAGTTTTGGGAGTTTTTTTCTTTTCTTCTTTGGCCTTTTCTTCTTTAACTGCAGTTTCGGCTTTTTCTACCTTTTCGGTCTCTTCCTCTTCGGCCTCTTTTTCTACTTTTTCAGCCTTCTCTACTTCTTCAGTTTTTTCTGCTGCAACCGTTTCGACCTTGTCTTTTTCAACTGTCGGGACGGCTTTTTCTTTGTTCTTTTCGGTCTCTTTTACATCGGGCTTTTCTTCACCTGCTGTTTTATCCTCTTCCAGAACCTTGGAAATTTCTTCGGCTTCAGCCTCAATCTGCGCTTCCTGCTCTTCAACACCAGAATCTGGTTTTCCCTCCATTTGTTTTTTTTTGACAACCACAATATACCGATACAAAAAAAAGATAAAAGTCGCCAAAGCTGCGACAAATACTATAATTCCTGCTGTATTACTCATAATTAGTTTAATCCTTTCCAAATTGGAACAGTCAGCATTTGGCAAAAACAGATTCCAACCCAATTAACATCTTTTGTGGATGCATTACTAACACAAATCTAAAACAGTTTCCATCTCAGAATATCAGTTCAACCTGTGATTATTGAGGCGAGAATTGTTGATGCTGTTGTGGAGAGGGTAAAATAGAAGAAAAAGTGCTAAATTGTATATTTAGTTTCTAGTATTTAGTTTTCAGATAGAAGCCAAAGCGGGAGATCAATGAAAACAGCAAGAAAAACAAAACCATTTTCAGGGGGAAGGTACTGGATGAACCGACCTGACGGCAATTACAGCTGGCAGTTTCACTTTGACAGACAGTAGCTGCAGGCGGTTTGCCATCACAATCGAGATCTTTGCGACCGCATTTTTCCGGAGCTCCAGGATACATAGATGAATTGGCGTCATCACAGTCCATCTGGGCACAACCGGGGCCGACACCGAAATCATCACCATCGTGATCCCTGCATAAAACACAGCCGTTGTCAGAAGCTCCGTCACCATCCTGGTCTATTCCATCACCGCAGATTTCGCGGGCTCCGGGATAAGTAGCGGGATCGTTGTCATCGGGATCCTGGATAGCACAATCTGCACCAATTCCCCAACCGTCGCCGTCGTGATCTATACAATCAACTTCGGGGCAATCATCACAATTTGTGGTACAGGTGGCAAGACATTCGGGATCAAGACAGGGGGTACCGTTGGCAGGCCAGTCATCTGCAGTACCATCACAATCATTATCTTCTCCATCCCCACATAATTCGGGAGCATTGGGGTAGATCGAATCGTCTTCATCATCACAATCTTTCCAGGGACAACCCGGACCTACTCCCCAGCCATCACCGTCGTTATCCACACAGGTTTCTACCCATTCATCACAATTGTTAACACAATCTTCAAAGGTAGAACATTCGGCAGTATTGCCACATTCTTCGTAACAACCCATAATACAGGCCGGATCATGACAAGGGGGAGAATCATTTGTATCCCAAGCCAGACAATTATCTGGATCACTATTATTATTTTCATCAAGGCACTGTTCTACTGCAATTGTATCTGGCATTAGCAACATGCAATCATCATAATCGGAAGGATCCACACAGGGAGTGTCAGTAATGGAAAGATTGCAATTTTCATCTATGTCGTTACCGCAAATTTCATAACCACCGGGATGGATAAGGGGATCGTCATCATGACAATCTTTGGGTAAGGGACAATCAGCCTCATTTCCAGAGAAATATCCGTCATTGTCGTTGTCAACACAGGTATCACACATACCATCGGGAACATTATCACAATTTTCGTCCACACCGTTACCGCAAATTTCGTCGGCTCCCGAATTGATATTAGCATTTTCGTCATTACAATCCTGGGGTCCAGGGCAACCTACTCCAACTCCAAAACCATCTTTGTCTTTGTCTTCACAATAGGTGCCGGGGCAGCCGTCGTCAATAATGCCATTGCAGTCGTCGTCAACATGGTTGCCACAAATTTCTTCAGAACCAGACCAGCCGCAATCAGGATTATTATCGTCGCCATCCTGAACCGGAGGACATTCATCAATGCAGGTTTGATCGCCAGCGCAGGCTTCCACACAATCTGGATCGAGCCAGGGAGGACAATTGTCAATGCAGATTTGATCGCCGGCGCAGGCTTCCACACAGGCAGGATCAGGAATAAGCGGACATGATTGTATGCAAGAGATGTTGCCATTGCACGCTTCTACACAATCTGGATCCCGGGGTCCGGGGCAATCTGTACCGGTACAGGCACCATCGCCATCTTCGTCGCAATAATCCACTCCGGGACAACAATCATCTCCATAGCCATCGCAATCGTTATCAATGTTATCTCCGCAAATTTCGGGGTTATCGGGAAAACGATCAGGATCGGAATCATCACAATCATTGAAATCAACCACACAATCAGGACCAGCGGGAACTCCGTCTCCGTCCATATCTTCACAGTCAACTCCGGGACATCCATCATCGGCTGTTTCGTTGCAATTTTGATCGATACCATCTCTGCAGGTTTCTTCAGCTCCAGGATAAATAGTATCGTCATCATCATCGCAATCCTGGGGAATATCTGCGGGGCAATCGCTGCCATAACCATAGCCGTCATTGTCATTATCGGTACAGCCGGTAGGCATTTGGCCGGAAGGTACATCAATGATCAAGGGACCTTCCAAATTATCTGAACGATCAGGATCAACTACAAATTCATCGGAATCAACCTGAAGGTAAGATTGGTATTCACCAACAGAAACTCCATATCTGACAAATTGATGTTGGATACAATGGGAAGGACGAGGGGATTGTTCTTCTGTAGGTAGATCTCCCCAGATATTTATTTTTTCCTTCAAATGTATTTCTCCTGGCTGACCAGTTGTGGGAGGATTTTCTCTGTCACGGTGGTAATAAAGATCAATCCAAAAAACTCCGGAACCTTTGGCGCCAATGTTGCAAACCTCCACATCATAAGTAACTGAATAGGGCGGACTATTTGAGACACTGGCAGTAAATTTGGTAATTACCAGATTGGGATTGGCCATGTCGATTATGACTCTTCTGCCTATATTGTTGGTTTCATCTGATTCTTCAACAAAATCCCCACTGTCAGCCTTTACCCATGATTTATATACACCGTTGGGGGTGGGGTTTCTTCTGATTTCGATGGGATCAGGGTGTTTATCGCCATCAATGTCTTTTTCCGTACAAACCGGGGTGCAGTCCCAGAAACCACCGCTCCAATATCTGTATTGACATTCAGGAGGATCAAGCTCGATGAAAGATTTAAATACATCTGAATAATGTCCGGAACCGGGAGAAGCGCTACGGTCGTAATAAACCCCAACCCTGAAATTTTTAGCTTTGTGAGTACCACGGTTGCAAACTTTGAACTTGTAGATCAATTCAGCTCCGTTGATTACATAATTGAAATATTGAACATAAAGATCAGGGCCAATTCTCCAAGACTTGGGTCCAAATCGATTATTGGAATTAATGCTGTCATACTCAGTATCTATGTCATCTTCAGGATCAAGCACGCAATATAATTGGTATTCTCCCATAGGCCAGTTCACATTGAGCATGTGTGCTGTAACTTCCTGGCAACTTCCGGAATAATACCACCACCAGCTCCATCCCGTACTTATAAAACCGGTGGCTGAATAAGGAGAATCAGGGGAGTTGGGAGGTAAAGCCGGTGCCGAATCGAGGTGAGGATAAAACCTGACTTCAAAACCTAGAGCGACGTTGGTATCGGTGGTACAAACTTCGGCCTTGAGTTCAACATCAACGGAGTTTGTTGCAGGATTCCGCACTGGTTTGGCAGTACAATTGCTGATGTAGATATCGGAAGCATCTGCACTTTTTGCAAAAAACAACGCAATCAATAAAGGAAATAAAAAAGATAATTTTTTCATGCTTTTACCTCTGACCCTGATATTAAAAAAACATCGGATAAATAGTTTCCATCCCAGAATGGGATTTTTGGGTAAAAAGTTTACTTCAGCACCTCAGCCAAGCACCCTATTCTAAAAATGGGAACACACTTAGAATATATCATAAATTTAAATTGATGCTATTCTTTAATTAAAAACAAACCTCGGTAGACAAAAATCAAACAGATTAATGTTTACCGACTCTTGATTCAAACCTTTATTTTATCGATTTTGTACTACTGGTTTAGATATAAAATGAAGATAATTTTCGATTTTTTTCAACTCTCCTTTGAATTTTTCTTTTTCAGTGGCAAAACCAGGATCGTTTTCACATTTCAGATAAACACTGCCGGTTATACCCTGACTCATATATCTGATTAATTCAAAGTAAGTTCCGTAAAGAGCCGAACTTCTTCCCAGGGGATCAAATTTAACCAGCTCGTTAAGTAAATTCTGCCCTCTTTTTTTCCATTTTTGCTGAAATTCAAGTGAATTTTTGCTGTCGGAATGCTGATTGCAAATCCTGCTACTCTCCTGTAATTCCCTATCAAGTTCTTTTTTGATCATTTTGAAAAACTTCCAGTGAAAACTTTGATGTTTTCGGTCGTATTTCAACTGGGAAGAAGTATATTCCGGCAAGTTGAAAAACTCAGGTTCTGTTCCCTTGATATAGCTTTCCCATTTGTTCACTTCCTGATTGTCTGCAGGCAAACAGGAAAATAAAACAAAATCAGATAACAACACAAAAGCAAAAGTGGAAAACTTCATGTGAATATTGTTCCTCTAGACCCTATTATGAAAATAAAATAAAAATAAGCAAAAAACACTTCTGGGTTTTTACAAATTTATGAACTCAGTAACTTTTATTGATGATTTATGGAATGAGAAAACGGACAGGAGTAGAAATTGAGAGGAAAATTGCAGGAAAATTACCGGAAATTAATTGCAGTCCGCCGTATCAGTACCGTCTGTCAGACCGTCAAAGTCATTGTCTACACCGTCATAACAGAGTTTTTCCTGAAGGGGGAAACCTTTGCACATGATTTTAGCTGAAGTTCCCAAGGGTGGATTGTCTTTACGGGAAATAATAATCTCTGCTCCCCGTGAAGGTGAATGAGTAGAACCAAGATCGCATTTTTCGTTGTAGGTAACGTGATAACATGGTTCTTCCAAACCATCCCATCTTTTGGGAGGATGACCATCACTCAGAGGACCTGAATCTGCAGCACAAAGGTCAATCTCGTCGACAGAACCGTCAGGGTTAACATCGTAAACAGAGCAACTGGGTTCACAAATTTCTCTTATTGCCGAATCCAAATCGGTAATTGGAGTCAAACCATTGGCGGCTGCAGGATCAGGACAACCATACAAGGGAGTGGTAATACACTGAACTTCCACCAGATCCTTGATTTTGTTGCCAAGACCTTCAAGAGCCGGGGAATAGTCTCCGTTGCAGACACTTGTATAAGCCCAATTCATGTCGTTGTCGGAAGTAACAAAAGCTTCAACAAATTCCTTGATCCTGACAGCAGGAACAGCCCCGTCTTCGCCTTCTCCGGAAGCATAACAGGAAAAACCGAGTATTGGTTCCATGTCTCGGTTTACTTGTACAGTAAGTGTTTGATCATAAGGACCAGCTATGGCTCCGATGATGATCATGCGGGGATCATAATAGTTGGTCATAAGATTGGTATATTTTGAAATGGGAAACAGCAAAGCTTTATTATCGTCGGCTGTACGAGCCATGCAATCATGCATGGTCATGTTGCCACCTGGTGGTTGACGCTCCCAGGTTTCGTTGCATTTGATACCGAATTCTGTACAACGAAATGAACCGAGAGGACCAAGAGTGGTAGTGATATCACCATCAGGCTCAAAAAGGTTGCCGGTATTGGCAGAACAATCGTCTTCATCAGTAATGAAGAAGATGGCTACATAGGCATTTTCTCTGAAAAATCCTGTGTTTTCAACATTGTTTTCGGTAAAGGCACGGTAGAGAACTTCGAGATGCTGCTCAAAACCGCAACCGTTAATTCCCAGATCGGCTGTACAGGAGAAGACATCTTCCAGAGTCTCTCCTTCATAATTACGGCAACGGGGACAACCATTTTCGTCTTCATAAAGAACAAGACCTTCGGGTTCCCCTTCGATTTGGCAATTTGAAAGTACACAACTGTGATCAACACAAACTCTAGTATCATTGTCGTCTTTTTGGATATCACAGTTTTTGGCTTCCACATCGACAATGTAATTTTGGTCCACAGGATTGGCACAAGAATTGTTGTTGCCTTTCAGGATCTTGCCGTTGTCACCATCGGGGGTTGAACAACTGGGAAGATTATGGGGGAGAGTTCCCAGGTCGGTGGAAGTAACACCAATATGAACATTGGGAAGACCACCGGAGATGTTTTTGAGAACACGCATCAGAACTGAGAAGTTATTCCTGACTGTTTCCTGTTCCTGTGCCATTGAAAGGGAGTTGTCAATTACAAAAAGCATGTCTACATCACGGGTACCTCCCTGCACTGCAGAGAAATCACTGATAACGTCGGGAGCAGGATTAGCCTTTTCCATGGGACGGTCAATACAGGCCCAACTGAAGCCGATGGTAGCCATGGCAATTATTGTTGCACTGAGTCTTAGAATTAATCTTTGTTTTAACATCATATCGTCAACCTCCAAAATATAGTTGATTTCAGGTCGGTATATATATACTTCAAGATCATGAATAGCACAAGTGCATTTTTAAGAAAAGAATAAAATGGCGGGATTTTACTTTGTGGTGTAGTGGTGTGGTGTTGAAAACAAATGGTAAAAATGTTTACACTGTTTATTATAGTGAAGTGAAGTTCCCAAATCAATTTTTTTTTAACTTATCTGAAAAAAATATCTGATCTCAATCTAAATGGATCTTCTTTCCAGCACCAACCGGGAAATGGTAAATTTTAAATCAATTAAAAAAGTTGTTGAAAACAATAATTAAAAAACTAGAATTCAGCCAGAAAAAGTAATTATCCTGATTTTCCATAATTCAGGGTTGTACCTTTAATTTCTTTAAAGATATAAGTTCAAAGGAGAAAAAAATGAAACTCAATAAAATTGGTATTATTACAAGTGGTGGAGATTGTGCCGGCCTCAATGCTGTTGTTAAAGGGGTTGGACTCACAGCTGATTCACATAATATAAAAACTGTAGTCATTCCCAATGGCTATGCCGGTCTGTATAATTTGATCAAATTCGAGTCCCTCACTGAATTTTCCCCCAACCGTCTTGATGATGTCAATGTTTCTCTTGCCGGATCCGAAGCAGGTCACAGCAGAGTTAAAATATCCAAAATCAAAGATCCTGACAAATATGCACGGATTAAAAAAGGCCTGGAAAAATTTAATATAGACGGACTGGTCATAAGCGGTGGCGATGATACCGGCAGCGTTATCGTTGATCTGGCCAAAAATGGAATCAACTGTGTTCATGCTCCCAAAACCATGGATCTCGATCTCAACTCCTATAGTGTAGGAGGTGATTCCACTATTAACCGAATTCTTAAATTTACCAGGGATCTCAAAACCACGGCCCGTACCCACAATCGAATCATGATTGTTGAAGTTTTCGGGCGCTACGCAGGCCATACCGCATTCAGAGGCGGAGTTGGTTCCGGAGCTGATTCTATTTTGATCCCCGAAATTCCGGTTAACTTCGACATTCTTTATGAACATATGCACCACTCTTACTGGCGCCGCGTTCTTAGCAGTGATGTCAAAGCAGGTTCCTACATAATAGTTGTAGCCGAAGGCATGAAAACCTTAGACGGAAGTGAACTTTATGATGAATCAGCCGGAGTAGATTCCTTCGGACACAAAAAATTAGCAGGAGCAGGCCAATATGTTGTCCAGGAAATCCAAAAGCGACTAGCCCAGGATAAAAGAATCATCCCCAACATGAAAAAAGCCGGGATGTATGTAAAAGATCTTTATGAAGCACCAGAAATCAGAACAGTACGACCAGGACACCTTGTTCGTTCCGGAGGATCTTCAGCCTATGACGTCAACTTCGGGATAGAAGCCGGAATTGGAGCTGTTGAACTTCTCCGCAAAGGACTCAGTGGTTATTCCATCATCGAAGTCAAAGGTACCGAGATTCGTTATCAAAAAACCGAAGAATTGATCAAGCAAAGATTTGTCGATTTGGAACAGATCCGTTTTTACGAACATCTGGGCATCTGTTTTGGCAGAAAATTGGAAAAAGCCCACCCGAGCTTCAAAGAAATTAAGGGTAAAGTCAATCGCATCTATTAACTAGTTCCCATCCCAAAAATGGATGTCATCGTCTGGCGACGGAATTTTACCTCATCTGCTTTGTCGTAACTTCTTGAAATAGCGTCAACTATGTCGGCGAAGTTACTGGGCGCATCTCAATCCAACTTCTTACTCAGTCAATAACCCCCGTTCTGGGACGGGAACTAACTACAAATTTTTGAAAACAAATATTTGTAGTTGGAACTAAAAGTTCAGGAAAATACAAATGAGCCGTAAAAAATATGAAGAACACATAGAGGGCAAAATAATTGCTCGTAATCGCAAAGCCAGATTCAACTACCACATCATTGAAAGCTGGGAAGCAGGGATGTCTTTGCTCGGTTCCGAAGTCAAATCAGTGCGCAATGGCAAGATCAACCTCATCGACGCTTATTGCGAGGTTGAAAAAGGAGAAATTTTTCTGGTAAACGCCCGTATAGCAGCTTACAAATATTCAAACCGCCAGAATCATGCACCCCGCCGTCGTCGAAAGCTGCTCCTGCATAAAGGTCAAATAAAACGAATTGGCTCCAAGGTGCGAGAAAAAAGCTATACTATTGTTCCTCTGCTGGTTTATCTCAAAAATAACGGAAAATTCAAAGTGGAAATTGCCCTTGCCAAAGGTAAAACTTACCATGACAAACGAGAAACCATCCGCAAAAAAGACGAAAAACGCCTCATCAAAAAAGGCTTGTTATAATTCATTCCAACCTGACCAGGTCAAGTTTTCTACTTTTTCCCCTTTCTTCCCAAAAGTCCAAAATTGTTCTCCACTTTTTCTATTTCCGGCTATTTTGCCCACTTTTTTTCTACTTTCCCCTCTTGTTTTTTGCTTTTTTTCCTGAAATTTACTGCCCAAAATACACTTATCCCGTCAACCGGGTGACCCCCAAATTTTTTCTGTCCCCAAGGGAACTATTTAGTTCCCTTAAGCAAATTCCGGCAGTACCAGAG
>JAQICJ010000222.1 GCA_027858615.1 Deltaproteobacteria bacterium | reverse complement strand
TTTGAAAATTATGATGATTCAGGTGGGGACAGTTAAAAATCTAATCTTGTCAGATATCAGTAAATCATTATCAAGAAAAATTTTTAAAGAACCTTGCTTTGAGTCTACTGAAAAATGAAAGGTTTTTGGTTTTGTCTTTCATTTTGTCAGAGTTGGGTTCAATAGTATTTTCTTCATTCTTGGAAAGATAAATTTCAGAGGCTGAAGCTTTATCCAGGGCTATCTCAGTATTATCACTTATAATTACATAGGCGGGTTTTTTTTGAATTAAAGTAAGTGATGTTCCGGGCAGAAGACCAAAAGAAGTCAACTTGTCAAATTTCTGGTGACTTGTCGGCAGCAGGTAAGCTATTGTTCCTGACTCTCCGGGTGATAACCGGGTAAGATCGACAATAGTCGCTTCAAATTTACCTCGTTTTTCCAAACAACAACTTCCAGGCGGGATTTTTTCTCCATCAGGGGAAATTGAAGGATGACCCAGAAGGGTACAAATGCCTTCAACCATTTCAGGTTGGAGATTGTGTTCAGTTTCACAGGCGATCTTTTCCCTGCGAGAGTGTTCCCGGTATCCGAGTATATGAAATAAAAGAACATCGGTAAGACGATGGCGTCTGATGATTAATCGGCCTCTTTTTCTCCCTTTTTTGGTAAAAGAAATTTTGTCCTTGTCCAAATTTATTAAGTCCAGGGAAACCATTTTGTTCAGAAGGCTATGGTGTATTTGTATTTTGCAGATATTCTGGATTTTATCCAGAGTAACAAGTGAGCCTTCTTTTTCTTCACATTCCCACAGGGATTCTAGAATTTCATCAATATTTGTGTCGTTGTTATACATAATCACTAAAAGTTGAAGGAAACATGACTGAAAAGAAGATTGAGTCCTCCAGCAGTCAAGGTTGAATAAACAAGGATAATTGCCAGAATTGAAAAAGAAATTTTCAAGCCTCTTTCTTTGAACAGAATGAGCAAAGAATTTACACAGGGGATGAGAATAGTCATCAGAATCAACATCGATACTGCTTGAGTGTTAGAAAAAAGATGTTTAATTCTAACTAATTCAGCTATTCCATTTTCTCTGCGAATAAGAGTTTTAATAAGTACTTGGACAGCTTCTTTAGGCAGTCCCCAGAATTTTGTAACCAGAGGTGCTGTAGCTTGTTCAAGCCAGAGCAGGAATCCGGCTTTTTGAGCTAAAAAGAGAAAAAAAGAACCCAGAATAAAATAAGGCAAAGCTTCTTTGAGAAAGAAGATAGCTTTGAGCAGTGATTTTTTTGCTACTGAAAAAACAGATGGTAGTTTTAAAGGCGGAATTTCAGTAATAAATGCAGGAAGTTGACCAGGAAGTACTTTGTTGGTAAAAAAACCAGCCAGAGCTATCTGAATAAAAATGAAACCGAAAACAAAGAGAGTTGCTGTCCAGTTCATTTTTCCGAGGATGAGGAACATTGTGCTCAACAGGGGAGCACAGGGAATTCCAAGCAAAAGAATAAGGGATGCGATAATTTTTTCTTTTTTTGTGTCAAGTACCCTGGTGGTTATGAGCGCCATTGTAATACAGGAAAAACCCATCAGAATGGGCATGACACCTTTTCCGTTCAATCCCATGGGTTTCATGGAGTTATTTAACAAAACGGAAAGTCTGGGGAAATAATTCATTTCTTCGAGAATACCAATAAAAAAGAAATAGGTTAAGATAACAGGAAGTACCAGACCAAAGGCCAAAAAAATAGCCGTGGGGAAGATACCAAAATTTGGATCCATAAAAGCTTCCCGAATAAAAGCAATGGGAATAAAACTGACAAGATAATTTACTGCCGGCATTAGATGAGCTGCAAAAAGATTTTTATCAAGATAATCTACCAAGAAAGTTGCCCCAAATTTTCCAACAAAAAGATACATGAGATATAAAATCAAAAAAGCAAAGGGCAGCCCGGTAAGAGGTTTGGTAAGCAATTCTCCGGCTTTCTGGAAGAAAAGCTTCTTTGCTTTTTTCTTGTGAAGAATAAGATCCTGGATTTCAGATGCTCCGGAAAATGAACTGTCAGTCAGGGAAAGATCTGTTCGGCCAAAATAACTATTCTGTGATTTTTCTGCAATAGTTTGGGTCATCCAGAAAAAAAGTTCCTGATTATTTGATTTTATATCATTGAGTATTTCCGGGATTTGTCCGAGTCCCATTAAAACTTTGGATTTATCTTGCTGTTTCAACTGAAAAGGTGAACTTTCAACTATTTTTGCATAGAGCTTAGCTTTGTTGAAAAAGGAATTTTCGGGATGTTTGGGTAAAGTTGCTTCAAAAAACAGGTTGCTGAAAAGATGTTTGTTATTTTTAAGACTGGAAAAAGATACAGTTTTTATGCCAAAAAGTTGAGAAAAGGTTTGAATGGATTCTGAGTAATCGTTGTTTCTATCATTAAAAACTACACTTAGAGGTTTGTTGAGAAGAGATGCCTGGAGGAAAAGAGCAAGAGATCTTTTAAAACGCAATGGATCAATTACAAAGATAATGGAGTCATATTCTTGGAGAAAGATGGCTTTTCGAGTAAGATGTCCTTCTTTATTTTGAGAAAAAAAGGTGTTGAGGCCGGGGGTATCCACTAGTTCAACATATTTCCCCTGAGTTGAAGCTTGGGAAAAAATGCTATTGTCTATGTGATGAATTTCAAGATTCACAGTACCTGATGAAGCAGAATCAGGATTAAGGGGAGTAATCAATTCAGTTAACTGAGTTTTGCCTGATTTTTTATTTCCCAAAAGAATTATTCTGTGAGGATTATTATTTGCCATCAAAATACCTGTCTACCTCTTTCAAACCATAGTTCCAATGCCTGGTTCAATGCTGTTAGCCTTCTCTAACAGCAAAAACAGGTTCAAGTCAACTCTTATTTTTAAAATCCTTAAATCATATATAGTTAGTTCCCGTCCCAGAATGGGGGTTTTTGACTGAATAAGAAATTTGCTTCAGATGCAAGGAATAACTTCGCCGATATAGTTGATACTATTTCAAGAAGTTATGACAAAGCAGATCAATTCAAATTCCGTCCGCAGATGGTGACCTTCCTTCTTGGGATGGGAACTAGTTATGCTTTGGTTTAAGTTACAGGTTTGGTAAATGTTTTAACGAAAACTGGATCTGTGAAGCTTGCCGGTGCTGATAATTGGTTTTTATGCGGGCAAGAAAAGGGAAAGATAGGGGAAAGGATTGCAGGATAAAATTTGATTTTATCTTTTGGAGAACTGGAATTTAGCTCGAGCACCTTTTTGTCCGTATTTTCTTCTTTCTTTTTCACGGGAATCTCGGGTGATATAGCCTGCTTTTTTAAGTTTTGCTCTGTATTCCGGTTGGTATTCCATCAGTGCTCTGGTAATTCCATGACGCAGTGCTTCTGCCTGGCCTGAGGTTCCGCCACCTTTGACTGTGGAGTAGATGTCTATCTTGCCGATAAGATCAAGCAATTCAAGTGCTTGCAAAGAAATCATGATTAAGGTTTCTCTGTTGAAATATTCTTTTTGATCTTTACCGTTGACGCTGAATTTGCCGGTTCCTGGCTTGAGCCATACTCTTGCAACTGCGCGTTTTCTTCGTCCTGTACCGTAAAATCTTTTTTCATTTTCCATTATTTAATCTCCGAAAGATCGATTTTTTCAGGTTGTTGAGCAGTATGTTTATGTTGATCGTCTACATAAACTTTAAACTTTTTAAAAATTTTGTTTCCCAGTTTGGTCTTGGGAAGCATTCCTCGAACGGCATCTTTGATAATCCTTTCGGGATTTCTCTCCAGCATTTCTTTAGCTGTGAAAGTTCTGAGACCGCCAAGATATTGACTGTGGTTATAGTATTTCTTATTTTGCCATTTGGAGCCGGAAAATTTGATTTTTTCTGCATTAATAGCAATGACAAAATCTCCTGTATCAACATGAGGAGTAAATTGAGGTTTATGTTTTCCTCGGAGCAGTGTAGCTATTTTGGAAGCGACTCTTCCTGCTGTTTGACCATCAAGATCTACTATAAACCATTTTCTTTCAACTTCACCGGGTTTCGCATTATATGTTCTGTTCATCATAGTAATTCTCCAGAATATCTGGAATCTTTATTCGATTGAATTAGATTTCCACTTGACAACTATTTTTGGGGTATTATCAAAATAGCCTGTAAAATAAATAAGTTAAAGCATAAAAGGACTGTAG
>JAQICJ010000204.1 GCA_027858615.1 Deltaproteobacteria bacterium | reverse complement strand
GCTAAAATGTTTACTTAATTGTTCAAAAAACAGAGAAGAGTAAAATAGTAAAATTTTAAAGTTTACTAAATTTATAGAGGGGGAAAATCAATTCTAGATAAAATGTAATAACGATATCTAAAATATGTAATAAAAACTTTATAATGATTATTTACAGTCAATATATCATGGGCAGGTGAAATATTTTCCACTATGAGTTTGAAGATATAAATCTTGATTGATGGTAAGTCCTAAAAAGGAGTTAATAAATCTCCATATTTTTAGAAATCAGGTTGATATGTTGAATGCTTTATCCCCCGTGTCAGGGTTATTGTCGATTAAGATTGTTGATGTGAATTGACCTCTATTACGAACCAAGCCCCTTCCAAAATCGCTACAGATTTTTGGGTATTCAGATCCGCAAAAATTCCTGTGGCCTCCGGTCACTTGCGGGGTTTTCCCGTAAATGTAATAAAAAAAATGAAACCCTTTTTTTTCAAAAGGTAATAAAATAAATAGTGCATTTCCGAATCCTGCCAGGCGTGTAATCAGATTGATTTTACACCTAGTTCGGCCTTCTTTACCCCTTATAAATCTGATCCCTTCTTTGCCTGTTGATTGTCAAATACTTTTGAACCACTTGGTTAAAAAATTGGGTGGCTCACTATATGACCCTCTGGTTTGTTAAATTGAATTTGAGAACTTGTGAAGGGATCTTTAGTTTGAATTCTTGAAAGATCACTTCAAATCTCTGAATTCAGTTTTTTAAAAAGGAATTGTAATTTTTTTTTAATAAATTATTATTCAAAGCATAAAAATTAATTTTGATAATTTTTTAAAATAAAAAAAGTTGGAGTAATCAATGAATAATTTTTCAAATTACACAGAATTTTTTAATAAGGCTACTGGTTTTGAACCTTATCCTTATCAAATAGAGATATCCAAGAACTTCAATAACATAAAAACTATTGATATTCCAACCGGACTGGGGAAAACTGCGGCTGTTGTTTTGAGTTGGATTTGGAACAGAGTAATAAAAGAAGATCAAGAGCTTTCTCGTCGTTTGGTTTATTGTTTCCCAATGAGAGTTTTAGTGAGCCAATCATTTGAAAACATAAAACAATGGTTGGATAATCTTGGTTTAACCAAAGACATCAATCTTTTTCAATTAATGGGTGGCCAAGTTGACAACAATTTTGATCAGGAAATTGATCAATTTTCAATTATTGTTGGAACCCAGGATATGCTTTTATCAAGAGCCCTTAACAGAGGTTATGCCATGTCCAAGTTTCGTTGGCCCTTGCATTTTGCTTTTCTCAATAATGATGCTCAGTGGATTTTTGATGAAATCCAATTAATGGGTAATGGTTTGGCAACTTCAGCTCAATTACAAGGGTTCAGGAAAGAATATGGAACTTTTGGCAAAGTAAACTCTATTTGGATGAGTGCAACTTTGCAAACAAACTGGCTAAACACAGTAGATCATAAATTTAATAAAACTAATCCTGATATTTCATTATCTAATTCTGATAAAAATAATAAACAGATTAAAAAACTGATTAAGGCAAATAAGCAGCTAAAAGTTTCTTCTGTAAAAGGTGGTGGAAAAAAAGGACTGAAGAAAAAAACTGAATATATTTTAAACAATTGTTCAGATGGAAACCTAAATATAGCGGTTTTTAACACTGTTGAAAGGGCTGTTGATACATATGATTTAATAAAAAAATTATGGAAAGATTATGATTTCTCTAATTTAAAACCTGTTTTGCTGCATTCGCGTTATAGACAGCCTGATAAACAAAAAATTATTCAAAAAATATTAAATAGAAAATCAGATGAAGGTATTTTGCTTGTTTCGACTCAGGTGATAGAAGCAGGAGTTGATATTTCAGCCAAGGTCATGTTTACAGAACTTGCTCCTTACAGTTCTTTAATTCAGCGTTTTGGGCGCTGTAACAGAAAGGGAAAATACCAAAACGCTTTTATTCATTGGTTTGATTTAAATGAAAAGGACAGCCTTCCCTATAAATGGGAAGAATTAAAAGAAGCAAAGAAGATTTTAGAATTTCTTTTAGCAGGTGAGGCTGAAATTGAAAAGTTGCCACATGTTATGATGACACCTGATTACACTTTTTTACCTCGAAAAAAAGATATTTTAGATCTTTTTGATACAACTCCTGATCTGGGAGGTGCAAATTTGGATGTTTCCAGATATATCAGAGATATTGAAGATAGAAATGTAAGTGTATTTTGGGAGGATATTACAAAAAATGAAAAGCCTAAAAATGATATTTTTCCAGAAAAAGATGAGCTTTGTCAGATTCCAATTGGAAAAGCATTAAATTTTATCGACAGAGAAAGTATTAGAAGCAAGAATTTATGTTTTACCAAAGATTTTTTATCAGGGGAATGGATAAAAGCTAAATCCAACAATATTTATCCGGGATCAATTATTTTGATCAGTACATCCGCAGGAGGATACAACTCGGAAAAAGGTTGGACTGGAAATCAAAAAGATAAGCCTGGCAATTTTATTTCATCTACAAATATGGATGAATCTCACGATGGTGATCCCTACATAAGTTCATCTACTTGGCAAACAATTAAAGGACATTCTAAGCAGGTTGTTGATGAGCTTGACAAAATCATCAAAAATCTTATTTCTATTCAAACAAGTAATTATAAATCCAAGCCTGTAAAAGGATATTTAAAAGAAGCTGCCATCTATCATGATTTGGGTAAAGCCCACCCTGTATTTCAAAATGCAATTTCCCAAAAACCAAGTCAGAAATTATATGCAAAAATTGATTCCAACCAGGGAAATTTTAAAAGATATGAAAGAAAAGGTTTTCGTCATGAACTTGCTTCAGCTTTAGCCATACTCGAGTTGAACAAAGACGATCTTTGTGCATATCTGGCTGCAGCTCATCATGGCAAAGTTAGAACCTCAATCAGGTCAATGCCCCATGAAATTGATGAATTCCAATCTGAACAACTTATTGCCAGAGGAATCAAAAATGGAGACGAACTCCCTGCTTGTCAACTCCCTTGTGGTATTTCTACTCAAAAAATTCCGTTGGATCTTTCGGTTATGGAATTGGGTTTAGGAATAAAAGGTCAAAGTTGGAATAAACGGATTTTACAACTTATAAGAAGTAATGATTTGGGAATATTCAGACTTGCATTTCTCGAGGCACTATTGAGGGTAGCCGATTGGAGAGCAAGTAAAAATTCAAAGAACAATAAGAAGAACAAAACAACAAAATGAGGATAAACAATGCCAAATATTAAGCTTGCAGGTTGCCATTTTGATACAATTTTGGGTTATTTAAAAACATTGGGAATAATGAGAGTTATAGATCAACAATTCTCTGATACTTGTGGTATTCCACAAGGAAAATGGGAGAATGGAATATTCCAACTAAACCTCAAAACAAACAAAAAGAAACTTTTCGAATTGTTTTATAAAGATTATGAGCCTTCACCAATTCTTGTTCCATGGAGTGGTGGGAGTATTATAAAGCTTCAAAAAAAGACTCAAAAAAAGAAAAATAAATTTAACAAAAATAGTAAACCTTCCAATTATTTGGATAAAATTTATTTATCTTCAAATTCAAGAATTAAACAGGCAAGATGTGTACTTAATAACATCTTTCAAATATTTCAACAGTTACAAATTAAAAATAAAAAACAGAGAGATAAAGAAAAACACAAGTTTGTATCAAAACTGAGAATTCAATCTATTGATACCTTTGTGGACTGGATAGATACCTGTGCTGTTTTGAATAGTGAAAAACCTGTTTTCGCTCCTTTGATGGGAAGCGGGGGTGGTTCAGATGGAAGAGCAAATTTTGCAAAATCTTTTTATGATAATTTGGAAGAAGTAATTCCAGTTTTTAATCAATGGAACAAAAAATCAACACTCAAAAATCATCAACAAAAATCAAAAGCCTGGTTTGAAGAAGCACTTTTTAATACACCTCATAAATTTGGCCGACTTAATTATTCTCCTGCATTGTTTGAATCAGGAACAAGAGGAGCAGGCCCTAATATAAGCCAAGATGCAAAAGAACGTAATTCACTTTTAAATCCATGGGATTTTGTTTTGGGGTTGGAAGGCGCTTTTATTTTTGCTGGAAGTTTATTTCGCAGATTTGAAAGTAGCACCAATCACACTTCCTTTCCTTTTCAAACAGATTTATCTTCCGGGGGTGATGATACTTCTCTTAATATAGAAAGTGGAAATCAGGCAAAAGAGCTTTGGCTTCCTTTGTGGGAAAACTTTGTAGATTATGAAGAACTGAAACTTCTCTTTAAAGAAGGAAGATCTTCCCTCGGTTCCAAACAAGCACAAAATGGTTTGGATTTTTTAAAAGCTGTTAAAAATCTTGGGATAGATAGAGGTGTTAGTGGTTTTAACAGATTTGGCATATCCAAGGGAAGAGTTGGAGGTAATAATTATAATTCAAGCTTCTTCCTGGGTAATTTTAAAACTGGATTTGATAAAAACATTAAATTACTTTCCGAAATTGATTCTTTTGTATCTCAACTACGATATAAAAGTATGGATAAAGATACACCAACCCGTTTTAAAATAGTTTTCAACAAGATTGAAAACAGTATTTTTTCCTATTTAAAATCAGGAGATAAAATATATTTCAGAGAGCTTTTTCTGGAATTGGGTAAGGCTGAATACACTATTACAAGAGGTGGAATTAATAAAAAAATCCCACTTGTTCCCCCGATTGATCAAAAATGGGCTCAGAAAAGCTGGGACGGGTCTGCAGAATTTTACCTGGCTTTAGCACTTTCTCAAATTTATGACAAAACAACAGGTTCAATTTCTAAAAATATGGAACCGGTCAATAGAGGAAGAGCATGGGCAAGTTGGGGAAATAAAGAGCCAAAACAAGTATGGACAAATTCAGATATTATAGAGAATATGTTTTTTGTTCTTTCCAGAAGAATGCTGGATTGTTCCAGAAAAGATAATTCTTTCAAAGTTCCTGTTTCTTCAAGTTTTAATGCTCCTTTAAATCTGGTTTCTCAATTTTTACACAGAAATATTGATTTGAAAAAATTGGAATTATACCTTTGGAGTTGCATTTTACTTAAAAAAGTAAATCCTGGATATTTCACGGATAAATATAATCAGAATCAATATATTCTTCCCATTCCCAGAATATATTTGCTTTTGAAAACCTTATTTTTGCCTTATGATTTAGAAATAAAAGGACAAAAATACAAAATAACACCTGAACCAGCAATTTTGAATCACCTTAAAGCAGGCAATCTGGAAAAAGCTTGGAAAATTGCCAATCATCGTCTTAGAGTATCGGGATTGGTTCCAAAGCCTGGCATATTCCATGGAAAAAACAGAGATCAAATCTGGGCAAATACCCAAAACATAGATGGTAAATTATTGGGAGCAGCTTTGCTGATTCCCATATCAAAATACGAAGTAGAAAATAATTTTGTTAATATTTTATTTAAAACAAGTTAAATCAGGAGGTTTAAATGTCAAACTATCACAACATCAAATCAAATTCCCGTTTTCTTCTTGAAGTCGAATTAACTCCTTTACAGGGCGAAAGATTTCAACCAACAGGTTTTTCCGATCTTGGTCCTGCCCGTTATACTCTGCCTGATGGAACTGAAATGCTTCTGGTGGAATCAAATCAGTCTATGGCCAACAGGATGGAAGCAGTTTGCTGGGATTATGAAAATGAAGACCTTATCCCTGTTTTACAAGGATTACCTTATATAAAAGTAAATTATAAAGACAAACCCTTGACCAATTCTATTCTTGAAGCCCACAGAATTAATTCAGAGTATATTCTTTATGATCTTAAAAAGAATACTCCTGCTACTTTCAAAAAGAAATTAACCCAAGAAATCGATTATAGTCCTGAAAAACCTGTAGATTGGAAAAACTTTAGGCAGGCTTTAGTCAAATATGATCCAAATTCGATTATTCATGGTAGCTTTTTAGAAGAAATTTCAGGTCGTCTTCGTGTTACCAGAGCTCTTTCTTCCTTTATAGAAGCTGAAAATATTAATGTAGTTACCAGCGGAGGTGTTAAATTCAGCAGAGTGGAACCAGGGAAAAAACAAGGTGAAGGAAATGTGCCTTATTCCCGAACTGAATTTACAGCTGAAAGAATCATAGCATATTTCAATATCGATCTTTCTTTACTCAAAGGATACGGTTTTGATAAAGATTTGGTTGATCTTTTTATTTCACTTTCACTTTTGAAAATTAAAAAATTGCTTAAATATGGGCTTCGTTTGCGTACTGCATGTGATTTAAAAATGAAAAAAGAGCCAATCAGTTCATCACATTCTGGTTTCCAACTTCCCAGCGAACAAGAATTGGAAGCCGATTGCAAAGAACTAATAAACAAATGCAGTGATAAATGGTTCGCAAATCCTCCTGTAACTGAATTAACATATGAAAAATAAAGAGGAATCTATGAATACTACACTTGAAGTCAAATTTCTGACAGGACGTTATCATGCAACTCCCTGGGGAAAGCATGTGAACGAGGGTGAAGTAGAGTGGCCTCCATCTCCCTGGCGCTTGCTGAGAGCTTTGGTTTTTGTCTGGAAACAAAAAAAACCTGAAATAAAAGAATCAGAAGTAGAAAATCTTCTCAAAAAATTAGCTTCTTCAAATCCTGATTATTATTTGCCTCCCTGTAAAATCAGTCAAACTCGCCATTATATGCCTTGGCATAAAATAAATACAGATTTAGGGAAAAATAAACCAAAACCAAGAGGGTTTGTTAACAGAACCTATGTGCTTGATGCTTTTGCGGTTGTTTCAAAGAAATCTGTTTTACAGATAACCTGGGCGGTAGAATTGAATAATGAAGAACGTGAGTTGTTTTCAGAGCTTGCAGCTAACCTGACCTGGTTGGGAAGATCTGAGTCCCTTGTGCAATGTTCTCTATTAGAGATTGATAAAGAGCCAAGAGATCCAAATTGTATTGGATTAAAGCCCGGGAAAACCGGAGATGGCAAACTGGTTAAAGTACTTTCTGTAGATCCAAATACTGCTTTTCTTTCTACTGCTACTCCTAAAAATAAGCAAAAACAACCACTTTACGATCCAGATTGGAATTTAGTTTGCCAAACTATGGATCTTCACAAAAACAAACAAATCCAACCTCATAGTGCAAATTGGACTTTTTATAAAATACAAGAAGAGAAACCAATTATGAAATCAGTTTCTGTAAGAACAAAAAAAAATAAGTTTACCGTCGCCAAATTTGTATTTGACGGAGCGGTATTGCCAAAGGTTACACATACTCTTAAAATAGCTGAAAATGTACGTTATAAACTTATGGGTATTTATAAAAATCTGAACGGGGGAAACCCAAATTCCCTATCTCCCGCTTTTTCTGGCAAAGACTCTATTGGCAAGCCACTTAAAGGACATAACCATGCTTATTTTCTTCCCTATGATGAAGACCAGGATGGTTTTTTGGACAGCATAATAATTTATGCTGCAGGTGGTTTTAACCAATTGGAAATAAAAGCCCTCGATAAAATCAGATCTGTTTTTCGCTATAAAGGAAAAGATCTGGAAATGCTTCTCACCGGACTTGGTACGACAGAAAATATTATTGTTCCGAGATTATTTGAAAAAAGCAGTAAATGGGTTTCTTTGACTCCATTTATTGCTTCCCGTCACTTTAAAAAAAGAGGAAAGAAAAAAGATCCACCCTCATTAAGGGGAAAAGATAAAAGAACTGAATTTGCCCAGTTGGTATTGAATGAGGAAATAGGAAGATACAACCAACTCTATGACCGGCTTGAACAGGTTGATAATATAAATATTATTCCAGATCATGATTTTAAAAATCGCCTTATCAACTACAAACGATTTCGGCGAAAAAAATCAGACGATGGTGGTAGAAGGGCAGCAGGATTTTTTGAACTCACGTTTAAAGAACCTGTTCAAGGTCCTGTAGTTCTAGGACACAGTTCCCATTACGGCATGGGTCTTTTTGTTAAAGCAGATGAAAACGATTAATATTCCCGATTATATTCCCTCCAGAATGCTGAATGAATTCATCTATTGTTCCCGACTTGCTTGGCTTATGTGGGTAGATTCGGAGATGGATTATAACAAGTATGTTATTGAGGGGAAAAATGTTCATCGAAATGTTGATAACAAAGAGGATGAGCTGGAACTTCCAGATGAGCTTCCCCTTGAAAAAACTACTCGCAGATCACTCCTGCTTTCTTCAAAAAAAGAAAAAATTATTGCCCGTCTTGATGTTTTGGAAGTAGAAGATGGAAAAGTTTTTCCTGTAGAATATAAAAGAGGAAAAGCTCCAGTTGGAAAACCAGCTTGGCCATCAGACCTTGTTCAATTATGTGCCCATGCATTGATCCTCATAGAAAACGGCTACAATTGCGACCAAGGATTTATCTATTACGATCAAAATAAACATCGTCAGAAAATTATTTTCAAATCAGAGGATTTTAATTTTGTCAGAAATACTGTTTCCGATCTTCTTTCTCAGTTTAAATCCGAAAAAATGCCTTCACCTTTGGAGGATTCACCCAAATGCAGAGGATGTTCACTGGTGGGAATTTGTTTACCTGATGAAACTAATCTGTTTTTGAAAAATAAAGGGAATCCAAAAGAATTAAGGCGAATTATCCCTTCAAGATGTGATCGACTTCCTTTATATATTCAAGATCACCGGTGCAGAGTAGGAAAGAAAGGAAAAGAATTTCACATAACCAAAAAAAGAAAAACAATACAAAAAACCAAAATCATGTCCACTTCACAAATAAACATTTATGGTAATGCTTCAGTTACAACTTCAGCTTTGAAAGAATGTTTCAAACAAAATATCCCGGTTGTATATTTCAGTTATGGTGGTTGGTTTTATGGTTTGGCTCATGGACTGGGTTTAAAAAACTCACAATTGAAAAAAGCACAATTTCTGAATTTTGAAAAAGAAAACAAAAAATTAGAATGGGCAAAAAGCATTGTTGGAGCTAAAATTAAAAATTATAGAACTCTACTGATGCGAAATACAAAAACCGGTGCTGACAAAGAGCTTGCCAGAATGAAGGATTTATTGGAGAAGTTGGAACAAACAAAAACCCAAGAATCATTGCTTGGGATTGAGGGAGCTGCAGCAAAACTTTATTTTTCAACTTTTTCAACAATGTTGCGGGAAAAAGAATCATTAAAAAGTTTCGATTTCAACGGAAGAAACAGAAGACCGCCTCTAGATCCTGTAAATTCAATGCTTTCTTTTCTTTATGCCATTCTTACAAAAGATATCACCATTACTTTGTTTATCATGGGTTTTGATCCTTTTGCAGGTTTTTATCACAGTGATCGTTTTGGCAGACCTGCTTTGGCACTGGATTTAATGGAGGAATTCAGAGCACTTATTGTAGATTCCACGGTAATCACCTTGATTAACAATAAAATGGTAGCTCCTGATGACTTTTTAAGAGTTGGTGAAAATGTAAATATGAAAAGCAAAGCCAGGAAAACCGTAATCAAGGCCTATGAAAACCGAATGGATCAATTGATCACCCATCCACTTTTTGGTTATCGCATTAGTTATCGTCGCATAATTGAAGTACAAGCCAGACTTTTTTCCAGAGTTCTATTGGGTGAATTGGATGAATACACAGGATTTACTACTCGCTAGTTCCCATCCCAGAAGTGGTGTTTTTGGATGGTGAAGAAGTTTGCCTCAGATGCGCGGAGTAACTTCGCAGACATAGTTTTCACTATTTCAAGAAGTTATGACAAAGCAGATGAAGTAAAATTCCGTCGCCAGACGATGACATTCATTTTTGGGATGGGAACTAGTTAGTTCCCAGAATGAGGATAGGCCAATGAGAAAATCATACATAGTCAGTTATGATATTACCGGGAAAAAAAGATTGAGAAATATCCACAAAACACTTCTTGGTTATGGTGATGCTGTTCAGTATTCTGTTTTCCACTGTGAACTTTCAGATAAAGAATTGGCTCAATTAAAAGTTGAAGTTCAAAAAATAATAAATCACAAACAAGATCAGGTTTTAATCATTGATCTGGGACCGGCAAAGGGAAGAGGTCAAAAATGTATGGAATATTTAGGAATCCCTTATGCAAAAGCTGAAAGATGTGCAATTATAGTTTAAGACTGGAAATAAATAAAAAAATTACTAAAATAAATGTTGTTGTTAAGCTCTTTGACAACTTAATAAAATTGTTTGCGAGAGGCAAAGCTCTCCAATTATTCCCTTAACCTCTCGCAAAACTCTAAAGGTATAAAATTTATGAAAAATCTATCAATTTTAGTTAAGAAAAAAAGTTGAATCAAATACATTCAACCAATAATCCGGAATCCCTCGCAAACCCATTGCTAACCAACGGAAATTATGATAGAAAAATAACCTGCCATTTCCACGGATAAACCACCGTGGCCCCATTGAAGCAAAGAAACTGATCTGCATAGAAAAAAACTTGAGGAAATAAATCAGTTGATGGAGGCCTGGACTTCGAAAGATAGAGATCTTTTATTTACTGTTGCCGGCCTTGCGTTGATCCCT
>JAQICJ010000196.1 GCA_027858615.1 Deltaproteobacteria bacterium | reverse complement strand
CAAACCTCAAATATGCCGGAGACATGGTCAATTTTTTCAAAGCCCACCCCGGCCGATTCCCCCAGTTGAATTACATCTGTTAAAACGAATATAATTGGTTCTTGTCCCAAAATTAATGTGAAAGTGATGATTATATCTGGGGTAGCGATTATTTTTAATAATTTACTTAAAATCAAGCTCCAGTTGCAAATTTTCTGATTGGGAAGAACTACTCTCTGAAAGAAGCGGACTTGAACTGGAGCCTCGAATTATTCTCAACTTGTGCCAGGTAAGTTGACTTTTGATTTCATTGAAAAGAGGGGTGGCCAACTGGGCTTTGTAAAGGCGTTTGCGAAAACGATATATAGTTGTGTGATCAGGCACTGGATCGTTGACATTGAGGTGGATAAAGCGCATGAAAGAAATGCGATCATAAAGAGCATCTTCAATTTCCTGATCACTAAAATCATACCAATATTGCATAACAATTATTTTAAACATGAAAAGAGGTGGATAAAAATGTTCTTCCAGTTCTTTTTTCCAGAAATTATTTTTTTCAAGTAATTTTTGCAGTTGAAACCAGTCAAGTTTTGCATCGGCTATATCGAGCAGATACTTTTTGCCTTTTCTTTTTCTGTTATCAAGATAAAAATCTGCAAAAGTTGGATAGGTCTTCCTGTCTGTCATTATATAATCCTCAGAGCAAAATCTTTACTGGATAAAATCGATAATTTACAATTTCAAGTAAAGACTACTAAATTATTTGGAAGTATTTAACATTTTTAACCTTAATCTGCCAGGTAATCAAGTAGGATATTAAGGGATTGACTGTATTTTTTTTTATACTATAATCAAGAATCAAACAAAAGGAATTTACCTATGAAACAAAACTCAACTTTAATCCGTGGAATTACTCTCTTTACTCTGCTTTTTCTGCTGACAAGTTGTGAAAACGATTCCAATAATACCAACAACTTCAACAATGCCAATAATTCAATTTGCTCCTTCAAGTGTACAGCTTTACCGGCTCCAACCAGAGAGACAACCACCGTTACTGCAGAAGATGCTGATTCCCTGCGTAATATTATTGAAAATGCTTCCTCCGGAACAACAATCCAACTGGAAGACGGCTATTATAATCTAGGTGGAGGAGATAGTTCACATCGCCTTATTTTTGCCACCCCCAATCTTACTTTGCGTTCAGTTTCAGGAAATCCAGAAAATGTAATCCTTGATGGCAACTATGTTACCGGAGAATTGATTTCCATCCAAGCTTCGGACGTTACCATAGCCGATATTACTTTACAAAAAGCTTATTACCACCCCGTTCACATCAGTGGCACCGAAAACAATCCCATTGAGAATATTCTTCTGCACAATCTTCGCATCATCGATCCCGGAGAACAAGCAATTAAAATCAACCCCATTGTCAACGGATATACAGACTACGGAATTATTCAATGCAGTCATCTCGAACTCACTGATGAAGGCCGACCTCATATTCGTAACAACTGTTATACAGGCGGGATAGATGCCCATAAATCCCAGGGCTGGATCATTCGTAATAATTTTATCAAAGGGTTCTGGTGTGAAAACGGACTGGCAGAACATGGGATCCATATGTGGCAGAGCTGCCGTGATACTCTGGTGGAAAATAATATCATCCTGGATTGCGCCCGGGGAATCGGCTTGGGTATGGGAGAATCCGGAGATGGCAGAGAATATGAAGACAACCCTTACCCTGAACAGGGCTATCTCGGACATATCGACGGACTCATCCGCAATAACTTCATCGCTGCATCTTCAGAGAATCTGTTCAATTCTGCCACTTCTTTCGATGCTGGCATAACCCTTGAACAGGCACATGGTGCTATTGTTGTTCACAACACTGTAGCCTCTTCCGAGGCTCCTTTCAGTTCCATTGAATGGCGCTGGGACAACACCTCGATCACCTTGAAAAACAATCTGGTCAGCCACAATCTCAGGGATCGAGGAGGTTTTGCCGAACTGGGAGGCAATATTGAAAATGCAGCTCTGACTTTATTTATGGATCTTCCTTCCGGGAATCTCCACCTCACAGTCCCCAATCAAAATATCACCAGAGGAGAAATACTCCAAGCGGATATCTGTCCTTGCGACATCGATCAGGATCTGCGTCCAGTAGCACCCCAACAACCATTACAGGGAGCCGATGAGCCCTGATCTTTCACTTGACACATCTAAAGTCCTCTTGTTTTATATCTCCAGATACAATCGGCAATTTTCTTCGTTTTTTCAACTACCATTAATTTTTATTGACAAATTTTCTTTTTAATACTCCTATTCGGCTCTGTTTCTATTTCAGAATAGATTTTTGAAACGGCAATTTTTTTTGGTTTCAACTCACATTCTGTTCAAAAGCCGGTTTTGAAAGGATTATAAAATGCCTAAATATGACACACTTGTTACCTTGGTAAAACCAGACTCATACGAAGTAGAAAACCATTTCTACCCCAAAGTACTCAATGCCAATCTCCATCCTATGGTTCGCACTTTCATGACAATGAGCCATGAGAGAATCGCCCGACGCTATTGCCATCTTCATCCTACAATCCAGTATGAAGATGTTATCACCCTTCTCAAAAGCAAAAACTCCCTCTTCCGCTGGGGCGGAGCCGATCTTTTCCAAACAACAGACGACGAAGGTCGACGCCAGACAGTGGTAATTGAAACCAATTCCAGTCCTTCCGGTCAGAAATCGATGCCTCTGCTTTCAGACAGTGAACCCCATGCCGGATATGAAAGACTCATGCAGGGAAGTTTTATTCCCCTGCTCAATAGACGCAGCCTGCCCCAGGGTGATCTGGCTGTTCTTTACGACAAAAACCCCATGGAAACCACCGGATATGCTGCAACTCTGGCTGATTTAACCGGCAAAAAAGTATATCACGTTCCTTTTTTCGTTGATGATCCTAAACCTCCGGCAAGATTTACCTCCAAAGGAGTTCTTGAGATCAAATACGAGGGTAAATGGCATCCCATCAGGGCTGCTCTTAAATATGTAACCCAAAGACCCTGGACCAGAATTCCGCCCCTCACCAAAACATTCATTTTCAATCCGGTAGTCTGCTGTCTGGCCGGAGGGCGCAACAAAATGATGGCGTCCAAAGCCTATGACCTGCAAAATGCCCAATTCGACGAATCCCGCCTCCAAATCCAGGCACCGGAAACAATCTGGGACGTACAACATGAAGACATTCCTCTGTGGGTAAACCGCATGGGTGGTATTGCCTGCATTAAAAACCCATACAGCAATGCCGGCCAAGGTGTCTGGACCGTAACCAGTCCCAAAGAATTGGAAACATTCATGCAGATTGAGCAACGCTATGATCGCTTCATCGTGCAATCCCTGATTGGAAACCGTCACTGGAGTTCAAAAAGCAGGCATGGTTTCTACTATCACGTCGGTACAATGCCCGACAGACACAATAATATCTTTGTCTTCGATATCAGGTTTATGGTGGGCAGTGGTCCTGAAGGTTTCTTTCCCGTATCCATGTATGCCCGCAGAGCTCGCAAACCCTTGGTAGAACATATAGATGCCGAAACTTCTTCCTGGGATATTCTGGGCACCAATCTTTCAGTACGTCTAGAAGACGGAGGCTGGAAAACTGAGAGCAATCGCCTGATGCTGATGGATCAAAAAGATTTCAACAAAATAGGTTTCAGTATTGATGGACTCATCGAAGCCTATATTCAAACCGTTCTTTCGGTAAAAGCCATAGATACCATGTCCAAAAGATTTATTACCCAAAAGAAAAAATTCAGAAGAAAATTCTTCAGAAGAATGAATCCTGATCCTGCTTTTGTAAACGAAATCTGCAAATACTGAGGCTTCAACTCCATAAACATAAACCATCAAATAACCCAATACGGGCAGAACCTATGCCCACGGTGAGAGAAAAAATGCTCAAACCCCGATTCACCAAAGAACTGGAATTGGATAATCTTCCGCCAGAATCCCTGACTCCTTTTTGGATTGAACTCATTCAGGACGGATTGTCCCAACCAGTGGAAATACCGGTTCTGGTAGCAAAAGGAAAAAACCCCGGTCCCATCTTTGGCATTACAGCTGCCTTGCACGGTAATGAACTTAACGGCATCCCTGTTCTGCACAAACTTCTCAATAACCTGCCCCTCAATCGCATGAAAGGAACCGTGGTTGGAGTAATCGCCGCCAACACCATTGCCATTCATCATCACAAACGGCGACTCTATGAAGGGGTTGATCCTAATCATATCATGCCCGGCAAAGATAGCGGTTCTACCGCTGAGGTTTATGTTCATCGACTTTTCAATCGGGTTGTCAACCAATTCGATTACCTTATCGACCTGCATACATCCAGTTTCGGACGCAACAACAGCCTTTATGTCAGAGCAGATATGAAAAATATAGATACCAGAACCATGGCTTATCTGCAACATCCCCAGATTATTGTCCACAATCCCCCCTCAGATTATACTCTCCGGGGTTCAGCCATGGAACATGGTATTCCTGCCATCACTCTGGAAATCGGAGATCCACAAGTTTTTCAGATACAATATGTCAAGAGAAGCATTCGGGGTATCAAAGCAGTACTCAGAGAGTTTGAACTGATGCCTCGTAAAAAAGTAGCTGTTCCTCCTCCCCCGGTAATTTGCAAAAGTTCCTACTGGCTTTACACCCAACAGGGCGGGTTTCTGGAAGTATTGCCTGAAGTCACTGATATAGTAGAAAAAGATCAGGTAATAGCCAGAGTTGTTAATCCTTTTGGAACTCTGATCAAAGAATATAAAAGCCCTGAAAGAGGAATAGTGGTTGGAAAAAATGTTAACCCTGTCGCCCAAACCGGTTCCAGAATTATCCACCTGGGTCTGATAGCCAAAACTGAGGTATTTTAAAATGAGAATTGCTTTTCTAATCAACGATTATCAAAGCCTGAAAGCAACCATGACCACCTCTATGCTGATGGAAGCCGCTTCCAAACTCAACCATGAAGTATGGATATTTACTATTGGCGACTGGCTGATTCCAAATACCGGCAAAATCATGGCCAAAGCAAAGTCTTACCCGGCAATCCACAAGATAGAACGAAATCAGCAACTTGAAATCCTCAAGGAAAACACCGGCAAAATTATAAACCTCACCAGTTTTGATCTTCTTTTCATCAGAACCAACCCGGCCCGGGATCCAAACAAGAGTGCCCATGACACATCCCTGGATCTTGCGGCTCGTCTTGAAGAATTCGGAGTGCTGGTGCTCAATTCACCTCTGGCTCTCAGAAAAGCTGCCTCAAAACTCTATCTAATGAATTTTCCTCCCGAAATCAGGCCTGAAAGCCTGATCGCCCGTGATAAGGATTCCCTGAAAACCTTCATTAAGCAAAAGGGCGAACAGGATACTGTGGTAAAGCCCCTTTCGGGAACCAGAGGCAGAAATGTCTTCCGGCTCAATCCTGTCAACAATGCCAACCATAACCAGATAATTGAGATTTTACAGGAAGAAGGCTATATAATTGCCCAGGAATTTCTTCCCGAAGCCAAAGATGGCGATACCAGGGTAATTGTGATAAATGGAGAAATTCTCGAACATCAAGGTAAAGTAGCTGCTATCAGAAGATTACCTCCCAAAGGCGATTTCCGGAGCAATCTCCATGCAGGAGGTACCGCCAGACCGGCCCAAATTTCGGTACAGATGCGCAGAGCTGTTGAAATGGCAAAACCCCGACTTCTGGCTGATGGACTTTTTATGGTCGGACTGGACTTTATCGGAAATAAAATAATTGAACTTAATGTTTTCAGCCCCGGAGGCTTCAGAGATGCTGAACGCTTTGCCGACTTTTCCTTCAGCACCCGAATAATTGAAAAAACCGAAAAAATGGTTGAAAAAAATAAGAAAAACAACTGAAATTAAATAACTCAATTATTTTTACTTTTTCTCATCTGTTTCGTTTGATTTTACGTAGTAATTTTCTGGCAGCTTTATTGGTTCTCTTTTCCCGGATGGCTTTCCCAAGATTTTCCAAGGCCGGTTCCTTTTTGCCCAACCCATAGTATACTCTGGCTAATTTATAATAAATCAAGCTGTGCTTTGAAGAAATCTGAAAGGCTTTTTCTGCCAGTGTTTGAGCCCATCCAATCAACTCTTTTTCCTGTTCAGATCCAGGCAAAACTTCCCGGGAATATTCAAAAGCCAGATCCAAACCAAAATCATAATAATCAAAATCTGTGGCTTTTGTTTGCAAGGTGGAATCAAGCCGGGCTCTGGCAACTTGATAAAACCCTCCTGCAGCCAAAAGACGGCTCTGTAAAAAACCACAGCTTGAACACAAGGGAGACAAAGTAAACGCCAAAGTTGCAAAAGCGGCTGCTCGCTGCAAATAACCCTGTTTCAGGAGCAATTGTCCCCAAGCTGCCAGATTCCTTGCCGCCCATCTTCTAAGAACCAGTGATTTTTCAGAAAAACGTGCATAATAATCATAAATGGATTGAGTTGATTCAAGCGGATAATAATCAAGAACCTCCTTGGAAACAACTTTGGCCAGAAATGGATTAACCGGGATGAGAGCGTATTGAGCAGGATGCTTGAAGTTTGGAAAAGCATACAGTTTTTTTGTTTTTTTCAGGAATTCAGTTGAAACAGAACCTGTTCTCCAAGGGGAAATTAATTTAAAATCCTGGCCTAACCCATAGCTGAATTTTGCTTTTAAAAAAATATCAAGATTATAATCAGGAAGGATCAAAGTGCTGTCCGCAGGTAACTTGCTCAACTCAAATGCAGTAATTCCATAAGGAGCAACCCGAGGTGGAATTTCAACCCGGCTTTCTGAAACCAGAAAAGTATAGGTAACCCCGGTCAGCATAATCAAACCTGCTACTGCCTCTCTGATATAATTGATTTTTATGGAAGTCAGCAGGTATTCCACTCCGGCAACAGTTGAAATCCACAGGGAAGAAAGCACCATAAAACCAGGAGCGATAATATGAAGATGGTAAAAATCAAATAAAACCAGGTTGAAAAATTGCAAAAACCCAGGAATTACCAACAAAAATAAAATTCTTTTTTCTTTAACTCTTA
>JAQICJ010000149.1 GCA_027858615.1 Deltaproteobacteria bacterium | reverse complement strand
GCAGAAGTACATCGCAATATCGCCCAGTGCGTCAACAAGATGCAAAAAAAGAAAGGAGCCTTCTGGAATCGCGATCGAGCAGGACAAACCTGGCTTCCCACTGTAACCGATCTTTTCATCAAAATGCTCTATGTAATGCTGAATCCCGTGGCTGCGGGACTGGTGCAATTCCAAAAAAACTGGCCTGGTATGGTTACCAAACCGGAAGATTTCATCAGTGAAAAGGGAGTTCTCTATAAACGTCCCCCTTATTACTTTAAAAGTAACGGCAAAATGCCCAAGAGTGCCAGATTGGTTTACTCCATTCCCCCGGGTTATGACTCCATGGACCGTAAATCCTTTGCCAAGTATTTGGCGGAAAAAATAAAGGTCAAAGAGCGCCATATCTATATAAAACGCAAGAAGAAAAAGGTTTTGGGCCGTCGCAGAATCTTGAAAATGGATCCTTTCTCCACCCCAAAAAACGGTACCAAAGAAGGTGGATTCAATCCTGCTGTAGCTTGTCATGATCTGGAATTACGTATCAAGTGTCAAGCCTGGCTCAAGAACTGGCGAATTACTTATCGTCAGCGGTGGCTTGAATACAAGCGGGGCAAGCGCAAAATCAAGTTTCCCTATGGCACGTTTAAACTAGCTTGGGAACACCCGGTGCGGGTAGTTACCAACTTCAGCGCCGAGGCAGATCAGTTGGCTCTGGTACTGCCGGAATTTGCTTAGGGAAAACGAAGGACAAACGCCTTGTCCTTGGGGACAGAAAAAATTTGGGGGTCACCCGGTTGACGGGATAAGTGTATTTTGGGCAGTAAATTTCAGGAAAAAAAGTAAAAAAAAGAGGGAAAAGTAGAAAAAAAGTCGGCAAAAATGCCGGAAATAGAAAAAGTGGAGAACAATTTTGGAATTTTGGGAAGAAAGGAGAAAAAGTAGAAAACTTGACCTGGTCAGGTTGGGAAAAACCAGGAAGAAGTAGGGGTGGAAAATATGCGTAAATGCTGGTGTTGGTGGTTGGGAGGGTGGAGATGGAGTAGGGGAAACTTGACCTGGTCGGGTTTTAATAGGTAGTAATCGCGCCCTGTTCAAATGATTGTTGTTCCAGTTTGTTTAACAAGTATTTTGCGATTTTAATGGGAGAGGAGAGGAGGTTTTGCCTTTTTAATTCCAGAAAGCGGTTTTTAGATGGGAAAATTTCTGGTTTCAGGTTTCTTATCTGGCTTTGCATTTTTGTATCCATTACCCCCGGAGAGAAAGAGATGATTTTGATACCCTCTTCACCCTGTTCCAACGCGAATGCTTCTGTGGCCATGTCGATTCCTGCTTTTGAGGTGCAGTAGGGAACCCAGCCCTGGTAGGGATGTTTACCCGCTCCGGAAGAAATATTGATAATGGTTCTGGTGATATTTTTAAGATTTCCTGTCAGGCGGCCAAATTCGCCCATTAAAAGGAGTGGAGTGGTAAGATTCAAGTTGATTAAAACTGAGATTTGCTCAGGTTTAAGTTGTTCGAGGGGTCCAGTCGGGGAGATAGTTCCGGCATTATTAACAAGAACTATGCTTTTATAGTCATTCAGGTTTTTTCTAGTTTCTGTGAAAATTTCTTTTAATTTGTCGGGACGGGATAAATCTTTGGATTTTGCTGTAAAACAAGGATGAGTGATTTTGATTTCTGATCTGGCGAAGCCATGGACTTCCCAGTTGTTTTCCAGCATTGTCAGAGCCAAGTTTTTGCCAAGGCCCCTGGAAGCTCCGGTTATGAATGCCAGTTTGTTTTTATTGCAAACCATAAGGTTTTCTCCATGAAAAAATGAATAGAAACCAAGATTAAAATTGAGCTTATTCTTTTTCGACAGCCACAGCCAGTGAAAGATTGGCTTTGTTCACGGCCTCAAGGATTTCAATAAATCTGTTGTATTGAGCTTTGCGATCTCCCTGCAGAACAACTTTGGAGGCGGGAAACATTTTTTGCTGTTCTTTTAGAATACTATCCAGTTCTGTGAGGTTAATTTTATTGTTTCCAATGTAAAGATCCCCGTTATCTTTCATGACCAAAACCAACTTGTCATCTATGTTGTTGATTTTGCCGGCTGAGGCTCTGGGCAAGTGTACAGACATGGTTGGATCAGGGGACGGAGCAGCGGTTAGCAGAAAGAAGATCAGCAATATAAAGACAACATCTATAAGGGGAGTGAGGTCAATGACCAGCGTTGTCCACTTGGAAGCTTTTCGACGTTTGAATCTCATTTTTGCTTACTGCTTTCCCTTTGATTGTTCAGAGCTGGTGGTGGATGGTTTGGGTGATTTTTCATAACGGGAAATACCTTCTTCCAGTCCCGGATAAAGGTAGTTGACAACATCAAGAGTTTCTTCTTCCAGCTCCAGAATGGAAGAGTCCACTTTGAGAGCCAGGTAGCGATAGGCAAGAAAAAGGGGGATAGCAACAGTTAATCCGGCTGCTGTAGTAAGAAGTGCTTCCCAGATGCCGCCTGCCAGGAGGGAAGGATTAACTCCCTTAAGTCCTGCTTGATTCATAACGTCCCGAAAAACTCCAATCATACCGGTTACTGTGCCAAGCAGACCGAGGAGGGGGGTGGTTGAACTTATGACTCCGATATATTCCACACTTTTTCCAAGATTATGGGCTTCAATATTGCCTCTTTCTTCGAGAGCCTGAATCATCTCAGTACGGCTAAAACTACTGTTTTTAATAACAAAATATAAAAGACGGCCAAAGGGACTCGCATGATTTTTAAGGATTTTACCTGCTTCCTCAGTTTTGTCTTCGCGGATTAACAGTTTAATGCGTTCCTTGAGTCCAACAGGTAATATTACGCTCTTTTTGAGAGAAAAAAAACGTTCGATTACTATTGCCAGACCCACAAGGGAGAGAAGCCCAATGGGAATCATAATGATTCCACCTTTGAGCAAAAGTTGGTATATTTCCATAAATTTCACCTGTAACTAGTTCCCGTCCCAGAATGGGGGTTTTTGACTGAATGAGACGTTTGCCTCAGATGCGCCCAGAAACTTCGCCGACATAGTTGACACTATTTCAAGAAGTTATGACAAAGCAGATGAGGTAAAATTCCGCATTCAGGCGATGACCTTCCTTTTTGGGACGGGAACTAACTAGCCCTCATTGAAGGGGGTCGCAATTGCACCGGGAAAACTTGAAGTTTACCGGTCAGAATTCTGGTCATAATAAAAAGGTATTTACTAAATTACAATAAAATTTCCTTGCTGTATCCATAAGATTTTTTATTGCAGGTAATAAATTCAGGGCATGATCAATGAGATTTATTGCTAGAACAGTTCAGTTTATGTTTTGAGAACTGTTTGTTAAAATATCTGGCTTGGGGTAAGATAAATTTCATCTGATTCTGTAATTCAGAACTTCTTCGATCCAAGATAACCATATTTTACAGAAAAAACAGAATCTTTTGCTTGGTCTGGATTCTAACCCGGTCAGAAAAAGGTATAAGCAGCAAAATGTATTTGTTATTTGGCATATTATGTGGATTTATTTTCTTTATCTCATCAGGAGTGGTTCTTTATCTTTTTACCACTCAACTCGGTGTCAGTTTTATTTTTAACCTGATCATTTTCTGGTCATTCAACCTTGCATCTTTTCTGCTTATTCCGGCAATTGCCAATTATTTCTATAAAAAAGGAATTGTACAATTCAGCCTGGTTTTGCTGTATCTTTATGGGGTTTTGATGCCATTGAAAAATAAAGTGCGCCATACAGTCGGGGAAATCATTTGGCAACTTCTTGATTGTGGCCATGATGCCAATGTTAGTTTGTTGCTTGCTCGTTTCGGCCATATGCACGACAATTCGTCGGATATCTATTCCCTTTCCTTTGCCCGTTATCTCTTGCGTAATTCCGATGATGTTTCTACTGCTCTGCGCATAACTGAAAGTGTTCTGTCAAACAGAAAATCCGCCCGTGCCTGGTTTATCAGAGGAGTTTCTTTTTACAAATTGGGCAAAATCAAATTTGCCATCAGATCTCTAGAAAGAGCGCGAGAATATTCCAACCACGAAAATGACGTCATTCTTAATGGGACAACATATTTTTATCTTGGATTATGTTGGAAAAAAAATAATAATCCCGACTATGCTCAGGATCATATTCTGAAAGCCAGCGTAATCTTAGGTCATCTTCCAGTGGGCAAAGAGGCTGCCGGCAGGATCTGATTGACTGCAATTTTATCTGTGGTATCAGAAGTTATTATTTGGTTTTGTTATATTAACAGTATACTTGAAGTCCCATTGATGGGTTCAATGAGAGCCAGGAAAAAATGAAAGTTTATTTATTTATTATCTCCTTTCTATTAATCGCTGCAGTTGCCGGCTGTGATGACACTACATCATCAGACAATAATGCCAATAACATCAACAATATCAATAATAGTGATTGTGAAAACCCAGGGGGTAGCGCTTATGATTACATTATCAGCGATATCCGTGTTCCCGTTTCATCTTCTGAACAAATTGGACTTGATCTGGATGGAGATGATCTTATCGACAACAAGCTGGGTAATTTGATGCAGTCACTTATTTCATCAAGCCCTGAATTCAACATAAACGAATCCATTGCGGCTTCTTTGGCCAAGGGAGAGACAGTTGCCCTGGTTCGAACGATGGTTGATGATTTTTCCGGTGACGGCACTATCAGTTCTACTTTCTACGAAGGAGAATTTACCGGGGATTCCACGGAAATCCTGTTCAACGGAGAGGGCACCTTTATCATTGATACCGAATCCGTCAATACAACTACTCTTTGTGGGTATATTTATGGAGCGGGACTGACAAAACTGGGTCCAGGTAATGTCAGCCTGCGCCTTTATGTCTCTGAAAGTCAGCAATTTGACATTGTTCTTCATCACGCACTTGTTTCCGGAGGAACTACCAGCCCCACCGAATGGACTGACATGATTATTGCCGGAGCTGTTGACCCAGAGGAAATCAAAGGGACAATAATCCCGGCATTTGTTGACAATATTAATCAGGAAATAACCAATGAACCCGAGAACAATCAATTTATTCTGGATAACTTCGATGGTAATTGCAATGCCGAGCTTCCTGAATGTGCTGAAATAGATGATTGTATCGCAGATGGGGTTATTACCGAAAATGAATTGAAGTGCAATCAGATGATAGAGACAATTTTGATACCCGATGTCGAAATCGAAGGTAAAAGCTATGTGAGTGTAGGGATCAAAGTTCAAGCTGTTCGAGCCATTATCGAATAAATCATCAAATCCATCATCTCCAAATTTGAAAAAGCACGGGCTTCAGGGTCAACTTTTCTGCTTATTGTATTTACCAGGATTTATCATGACGGTTATCCTGGTTTGTATTTTCTGGTTTGTTTGCACTTTTGACAATTTGGAAACAGGATAGAACATTTAATATGGATACAAACAATTCTTCTTCCAATCTGCCCATTGGAGTTTTTGATTCCGGTGTAGGTGGATTTACCGTGGTAAAAGCACTCAGACACACTCTGCCGGGTGAAAACATCGTTTATCTTGGGGATAGTGCTCGAGTACCCTATGGAACCAAAAGCAGAGAAACCGTTATCAAGTATTCTCTCAAAAATGCCAGTTTTTTATGCAGCAAAAACATCAAAATGCTGGTTATAGCCTGTAATACAGCTTCAGCCCACTCACTCGAAGCATTACGCAGCGAGCTTGACATTCCCGTTATCGGAGTTATTTATCCAGGTGCGGTCTCTGCCCGGCAGTCGACTTCGAGGAACAACATCGGCATTATAGGAACTGAAGGTACGGTGTCTTCTGGTGAATACGGAAAATATATTCGCGAGCTTTCCAACGGAACGGTCAATACTGCTTCCGAACCGTGTCCTCTATTTGTACCCCTGGCCGAAGAAGGCTGGGTTTTTGGCGAAGTACCCGGACTTGTTGCTCATAAATATTTGAGTCGACTGCAACGCAAATTACCGGAGATGGATGTATTGGTTCTGGGATGTACCCATTATCCTCTTTTGCGTGATATAATCCAAAACGAATGTGACCGGATTTTTTCCAGGCGAATCAAATTAATTGATTCTGGAATCAGCACGGCTCAGGTTGTTCAACAGAAACTCGAATCCCAAACATTGCTCAACAAAAATAATCTGCACGGTGAATTGCAGGTTTTTGTGACCGATACCTCCAAAATTTCCACCATTGGAAACAGATTTTTGGGAGAACCCCTTTCCGGGGTTGAAAGGGTAGATATTTTATGACAATATTCTGGTTTTTATTACTTCTCAGTCCTCTTGTATTTTTTCATGAGTTGGCTCATTTCCTCACTGCCAAGGCCTTCAACGTAAAGTGCGAGGTTTTTTCACTGGGATTTGGCCCGGCTCTGTTCAAAAAAAAATGGGGGGAGACAGAATATGTTATTTCAGCTATTCCACTCGGTGGATATGTTAAGATGATTGGCGAAGATCCTACTTTGGATCTTGCCGAAGCAGAGAAAAAACGTTCACTGGCCTGGCTTCCTTATTGGAAAAAAATGCTGGTTGTTCTGGCCGGTCCCGCAATTAATTTAATCATTCCCATCTTTATTTTCTTTTTCCACTTTGTGGGAGTTGATACCGTGGATCCGCCCCATATGGGTACAGTTCTTCCAGGAATGGCTGCAGACAAATCCGGAATAGAATCCGGGGATCTGGTTTTAAAAGTGGATGGCTCCAGTATCGATTCCTTTCGTCAGTTTCGCAGGATAGTACAGGATTCACCCGGCGAAAAACTGAATTTGCTTGTTCGCAAACCCAATGGGGATAATAAATCAATTACCCTTATTCCCTTTTCCTCGGTGGGGCGTAATGCTGTCGGTCTCATGTCCAGAGTTGGAAAGGCAGGAGTCATGCTCAGTGGCACTATCGCCACCGTGGGTATTGTTGATACTTCTTCACAGGCCTATGCTAAAGGTATTAGAACCGGAGATCGCATTATCGGGATCAAATACAAAGACAAATGGCGCAATATCAAGTTTTGGTCGGATTATCAGGGGGTTCTGAAAAAAATGGAAGACCAGAATTTTGCCTTGAGTGTTGTCAGACCTGATACGGAAGTGGTTCAGGAGATTGGACTTCATCTTGGCAAGGTGCATGTTTTTGATATGAACGCAAAACAAGATTTACAGGGAATTGAGCAGGGAGATCTTTTTGTCAGTTCTGTTTCCGAGGCAGGTGTGGCTAGACGTTGGGGAATAAAACCCGGAGACAGACTCTATTCTGTTCGTTCCATGAAAGAAGAAGAACCATTGAGTTCCTGTAATCCTGCCAAAACAGCTATTGGTTCCATGGCTCAATTTGAAACTGTAATGATGCAGAACCAGGAAAAGCGATTGTGTGTTGCCTGGATTACACCTGCTGAAGGGGGCAACTGCTTTCACAAAGCAGTGTTCAAACAGGACAAATTGAGTTCGGTAGATACTCTCGGCAACAGAATTTATCGCCATGAATTCGGTTTGGCCACCTGGCGCAAACTCGATATGCCTGAAGAAGTCGATGTTCCTAATTCTTTTGTTTTTGGAATCAGGGAATCTTTTGTCCACACCTGGAAATCCCTTGAAGGAATGGTGGTTGGTATTTATTACATGATTACCGGAGAACTCGACAGCGAAAATGTGGGCAGTGTTGTCATGATAGCGCAAATGGCCAAAGTGGCAGCCGATCGGGGCTGGTTTTTCTTTTTTCAGATTATGGCACTCATTTCCCTTAATCTCGGATTGCTCAACCTTCTTCCCGTTCCTATTCTCGACGGGGGTCATGCTCTACTTTTCACCATTGAAGCTATTGCCCGCAAACCCCTCTCTTTAAAATTCAGAGCCATAGTATCCTGGATTGGCTTGGTTCTGGTTCTTGCTCTGATGGCTTATGGTTTTAAAAACGATCTGGTTCGACTTTTCCGTGATGAAACTGATGCACCCGTTCGTCAAGTACAAAAGACAACCGACAGCCAGAGTCAAAAAAAATTAACTCCCACTCTCAAGGAACGAGGAGTGGATAAACTTGAATGTTCTCAGCCACCGGTACAATGATGAAATATATTTTAGCCCTTGATACAAGCACCCCTGAAACAATGATTGCCTTAATCGAGGCGGAAGATAAATTTGCTCTGCCAGCTAAATTGAGTCTGGAAACTCGTAGTCACGGACCTGTTCTCTTGCCCAGCATCAACCGGCTTCTGGCTGACAACCAAGTGGATAAATCTCAACTGGCAGCAATAGCTGTTGGCATTGGTCCCGGCTCCTTTACTGGAATTCGGATTGGTATGGCTACTGCCAAAGTTATAGCTTGGGGTTTGAAAATTCCTCTGATTTCTTTAAATAGTTTTGAGCATCTGGTTACACTTTATCTCAACAAAAACAAGGTTTCACCTCCACTTATCTGCTTGCTTGATGCCCGGAGAAACGAGGTTTACTCCTGTGTTTATTCAAAAGGGGAATATTCTCTTCCGAATTTGCTTGGCAATACGGAAGTGTCGGATTTTATGGAACAGTTTGACCAAGCGGTCTTGGCAGGTTCTGGAGTTCAACTTCATCGGGAAACAATTCTGTCCCGAAAAAGCAATCAATTCAAGTTAAGCAAAATTGAGCTTTCACCTTTGGGCTTAGCTCTCCTTGCTCATCAGAAATATCTGAAAAAGGATTTTTCCTCAGTTGTTGGTGTCAAACCTTTGTATATTCGTCCCTCCGATGCCGAAAAAAACCGAAAAAATAAAATTAAAAAGCCGTAAAATCCAATTGTTGTACAGGTTTTTGCGAATTTACTTGCAGACACTGCTGGTAAACCGGAAGATGGCCTTTGTCTGCTTAAAGTAGCGAATCGATCAGGGAATCATCCAGTTTGTGGATTGAAATATCTATGTCTGCATCGAAGGGAGCAAGATTGTTTTTGATAATCTTTTTCTTTTCTTTGAGATTGTAATCGGGAAGGATAATAGCAAAAACAATTTTTGTTTCGGTATGGTGTTCCGAGAGGTCATCATATTCGTTGTTTTCGTCATGATTATTTTCAAGTTTCAAATCCAGATTGGGCTTGATATTGAATCTTTCAAAAAAAGAATTTAACTCCGAAAAAAATCCCCCAATCAGGGTTTTATCTTCGTAGAAAATTTCAAAACAAAGTTCTCCATGGGAAATGCTTTTGGTCAGGATGATGTCAAGATCTACTTTGAAATCAGCATTTTTTTTGTATTTTTTTATCAGTTTGTTGAGTCCGTGAAGAATTGTACCCATATCTTCGATATAAAGAGAAAATTTATGGTTTTGTTTCATGGTTTTGTTTCCTTTTGGAAAGAAGACTTTAGCAGATCATAACAAAAATTGCTATTCTTGGAATTAACATGTCCCCGTCTCAAACTGAAACTAGAACTATTAAGGAGAAATTATGCGTTTTAAATTAACAACCATTCATGTAAACAATTTGGAAGAATCTATTGAATTTTATACTGAATTCATGGAAATGAAAGAAGTCCGGCGTTTTTCTCCGAACAAAAGGATGACCATCGTTTTTTTAGATGATGGAGCCGGCGGAATTATTGAGTTGATCAAGAATGAACAAGAAGTGGAGCCACCTGGTGATTTTATCAGTATTGGTTTTGTGGTTGATAATATGGAAAATATTCATGATAAAGCCAAAAAAATGGGCGTGGAAATTATCAGACAGCCAAAAAAACTGCCTTCAGGTGTAACTCTATTTTTTGTGAGAGATCCTGCCGGAGTTGTGGTGGAATTTATTGAGGGTTTTAATTTGTAATCTTTTGAACTACAAATTAATAAGCTTAGAGATATTAATTGCGCCATTATTGTATAAATTGTTGTATAAAGTGAGGCATAATATGAATTATCATCAGAAAATCAACCGGTTTATCAAGGACAAAAAACAAGTTGACTCAGAGAATCATGTATCCCCGATTACTCTTCCTTCCTGGGCAAAGAATTTCATGATCAGTGCAGGTATTGCTACTTCTCTGATTGCTTGCCCTAATCAGGACAATAACAAGACAACTCCTTCTGATGATACAAACAATCCTCCCTCCCGCAGAGAGCAGGGTAGGGAAGTCCAGCCAGAGGAACCAGTTACTCCTGTTGTTCCGGAAGAAGGCAATGGGGAAAACCGAAAAAAAGATCCTCGACTTGAACCCAGGAAGCCTCCGGTTCGACCACTTTACGGAGTGCCTACTCCCTAATCGCTGCTTTATTTTTCAGTCAAATAATTAAGTAAAAAAATTTACAGACTAACGGGAAGATTTTGCTTATCATGAAATTAACTTGAATATAAGATAATAAAAACAATAATGTCTAAAAGCCTATAGGGAAGCAAAAAAAAGCTTGACTAAGATGATATTTTTCTGTAAATATAAATCTTGATAGTAATTTTGTAGTTATACTAGAATTTTGAGGTGAATGCGATGACAAGGACAGAACAATTAAACAGAACACTTGAAGAAATTAAGGCCAGGGTCAGCTGATGTGGAAGCCTGTGCGGTGGTTTCGGAGGATGGACTTATCATAGCCAGTTCTCTTCCCCAGTCCATTGAAGAGAATTCGGTTGCAGCCAATGAGTGCCGCTATGCTTTCCATGAGCGTCAGGACAGCAGGAGAATTGGATCGGGGACAACTGGATCTAATGTTCATCAAGGGGAAAGACGGTTATCTGTTTGTCAAAAGTGCCGGTCCCATGCCGTTTTGCTAACAATGGCCAGAAAAGAAGCCAAATTGGGTCTGATTTTCCTTGATATCAATCGAGGGGCTCAAAAAGTCGAAAAAATCCTCGATTAGGAGGGAAAAATGCAGATTATTTATGAAAAGGCCAGCCTTAAAGGGATCCCTGTGTCGATGCTTCGGAGAAAATGCTGAGATAACTAGTTCCCGTCCCAAAAATGGATGTAATTGTCTGGCGACGGAATTTTACCTCATCTGCTTTGTCGTAACTGTTTGAAATAGTGGTGGCTATATCTGCGAAGTTACTCCTCACATCTGAGGCAAACTTCTTCACCATCCAAAAACCCCACTTCTGGGACGGGAACTAACTAATGCTTATATGCAAGTTGCCATGGAATTCCTTTCGAACAAACTTGTTGATACTACCGGAGATGATAACAATGACGGACTTTTCTGAGTTGCAGGAAGCAGCCCAACTTTTAAAAAAAATCAGACCAGATCTTGATACCCATAAGCAGATTTCAACTGCTCAACTTTCCGGGAGTTTTGCAGGAAAACCAGATCATGCAAAGAAAAAGCGGCAGAAACCACAATCAAAAACTTCCCAGTCATCAGTTACAAAACATTTGGAAGTTGGAATAAAAGATTATCAGGAGCTCAAATACACCGATGAAAAACTTGAACATCTTTTGAAAAATATGTGCCTGAGAGGCAATTTTTCCCATGCCCTGCTTGCTGATGAAAACGGATTGACTTTGGCCGAATATGGTCAGTCATATCAGTACGACAAGGTAACTGCTCTTGGATCGATTCTAGCCGCATCTTTGGAGCAGGGGAAGAAACTTTTTGATTCAGATGATAATGTTAATATTGTGCTGGAATTGAATCTTCTGGACATGGCAGTACTTAGAAGTTTTAATGTAAAGCAGGGCAATTTTTATCTTCTGGTTATTGCCCCTCAGGAAATAGATGTTAAAAAAGAAGTGAAATTGTCCATGCAAAAGATTGCCTTCCTGCTTGGTTCAAATTAATCCCCTACGGAGTATTCAATGATAATATTAATTGACGACGATTCAGTTCTTCTCGAAATAGCCAGTGAGCTCATCAAGGAAACAGGTTATGAAAGCCTGGCTTTTGAATCAGTAAACAAAGCTCTGGAATACATGCAAAAAAATGGAACCCCGGAATTGATCATTTCAGATGTAATGATGCCCAATATGGATGGTTTTCAATTGAAAGAAAGGGTTGAACAACTTTTCCCATCCCATTCCGTGCCGTTTTTCTTTCTTTCCTCACTTTCCCGTGAAAAAGATTTGGTGAGAGGAATAGAAGCCGGAGTTGATGAATATCTCACCAAACCTTTGCGCCCCAATTTGTTCAAAGCCAAAGTTAAATCCATACTCAGCAGTGCAACTTCTGAGGAAGTTCCACTTTTCCGCGGCGATCTTGCCAAAATGCCCTTTGTTAAACTTTTGCAATTTTGTGAAAAACAAAAGATGCACGGCAAAATTAAAATTAAGCAGAAAGAATTTTCAGCTTGGGTCAGATTTAAAGGTGGTCAGGTAGTTTATGAAGAATTTGAAGACAAAGAAGGATTATTGGAGAAAATTATGGATCTCCACCAGGGTGATTTTGAAATTTACCAGGAAAAACCTGATTTGGAAGAGTTGGCAGATGTTCTGGCTTCTCCGGGCAAATTACCATCTCTCCCCGATAAGATCGGGGGAAAGCTTTCTGCGGCCAAACTTGGTAAAAGAATTTTTCAGATTCAGACAGAATATATAAGTTCAACCCCGGCAGTTATTGTTACCCAGGTCAACTATAAGGGAAAAACTGTTTATCGTAAGGATATGGAAAATTTGAACGATAAAACCACGGCTCAGTTGGAAAAACTTCTGATCCAGCAGCATCAGGAAACAGAGATTCAGATCAAAAACAAGATTGCCAGGATTCGAAATGAAGAAGGTCATAATCTGAAGAAAAAATCCAGGGAATTGAGTTTTGAAGAATACTTTGATGCGGGTCTCGAAAAATATATGGCCAAGAATTATGAAGAAGCATATAAAATCTGGAAAAAAGCAAAAGAAATCAGACCTGATGATCAAACCCTGGATATAAATCTGAAAATACTGGCCAAAAAATTGAACTAAATAGTTCCCATCCCAGAAGTGGGGTTTTAATAGTTCTTGTCCCAGAATGGGGGTTATTGGCTGAAGTAAGAAGTTGGATTTAGATGCGCGGAGAAACTTTGCAGATATAATTGATGTTATAACAAGAAGTTACGTCAAGGCAGAACAATTATAATTCTGTGCTCAGAGTGCAACCTTCCTTTTTGAGATGGGAACCAAATAGTAATTTCAAGGGGAGACGCAGCGAACGTGACGAAGTTCAGGTTGTTTGTAAAAATGAGTGAAACCGGAAGTGAAATCTGCATAAAGGGCAAAGGAGTTGTAGGAGCGGCCAGTAGAAGACCAATATTGTCCTGCATTGTTGTGGGTGATGGGACCATAATAGGGAGTGTTGGGAAAAAACTCAGAGTTGATTGCAGGTCTGGAGTAGGTGGAATCTATGAGAGAACTTATTTCTTGGATGTTTGGCAGTCGCCAGTTTTTTATGCCGGCCCACTCAAGTTGCTGGCAATAAGCAAGTGAGCTTTTCCAGTCAGTCATGGTGGCGTCTGAGGTGCATTGGCTCCCATTTTGTCCCGCAGAACATCTTTGCCAGATCAAGCTGGTTATCCGGTCTGCAACGATTGGTTCTTCCAGGATGGAATTATCTGCAATGAAACGCCGATATTCCTGTTGAACATTACTTGCGCGCACACAGCGGGTATAACAACCGGGCCAGCCCGAGGCGTCTTTGTCGTGAAGGTGATATTCGAGTCCGGATCCTTGGGAGATATCTCCGCTGTTCACCATCAGAGCCCAGGCAGCGGTAGTGTCGTTATGATAATCGCTAGCTGACCAGACACATTCTATCCACCACATGTCATAATTTTCCTGAAAGTGGCTGGGAGAATTAATGAAAACTTCCGTGTTGATTGCCGGAGAGGTAGTTCCGTAATCAACGATGGATTGCAGTTCATAACGGTTGGGAAGTTTCCAGTCTTCGTAGCCGCCCCAGGTTGATTGTTCACAGTAGTTAGCTGCTTCATGCCAGGTGGAAGTAAGGGCGGTTCCGTTGCAGTTTGTGCCGGATTGTCCCCGGGAACACAATTGCCAGCTTAATCCGGTTATCCTGTCTTTGACCATATTTTCAGAATTATCACCATTTTCCATTTTGAAACGTTCTTCGGGTGGGTTGTGCAGATCCCAGCCGTATTGAGCATCCTGTCCACAATAATCCACCTCAGAGCAATCGGAGTTGCCAGGTTGACCGGGACAGAGAATTGTGCCGTCGCTACCCTCGGGGCTGTCCTGGTGGCAAACCCTTAGATTGGTGTCCGGCAAAGGAAAATAGAGGTTGTTGTTGCAATTGCCGTTGCAGGGAGTCAATTCCACACAATTGCCATTGAGACAGATTCCTGAATTATTATCGGAGCTGCAGTTAGAAAAGTTGTTGTTTTCAGAACACTGTTTCTGGCTGTCATCACATCGGGCCAAAAAAATGACCAGCAGACAGGTGGACAGGGTTGAAAGGTATTTTATAATCAGATTGGTAGTCATTTTAATTTGTGTATTGTTAATGGGTTCAGGAGGATTATAGTTTGTTTGTACAGGAGTTGCAAGCTGACGGGTCAATTGATCTTGCGGGAAAATTCGTGGATAATCCGAGCAAGTTCCAGAGGAGCTTCCAAGGGAAGCAGGTGTCCAGCATTGGGAAGAACAGTGAGAGTGGATTGAGGAAGATCGCCTCTGAGTTTGCGTGCTTCATTGAGATTTAGCACTTTATCGTTGCTTCCCCAGACCAGATGAGAGGGGACTTTAATTTTGTGCAGATAGGAAGCAAAGGTCATGGTCCATTTGGGATTGAGATCCCTGAGCAAAAGTCGCAGCCGGCTGCAGGAAGTTGAACTGTAAATAAAAGGCCGCAGAAATTCATGGATGTCTTTTTCGAATTTTTCTTTTTCTTCAGGATTATCCCAGGCAATTTGACCCAGAAGTTTCTTTTTAAGTCTGAGGATTCCTAAGCCGCTTTTGCAAAGAGCTTGCCAGACAACCGGATGTTTGGATACAAATTTGAGACCTTTCATTAAATCAGTGGGCCAATTTTTATAGAAAGCAGCGCTGGTAAGAACGATTCCTCTAAGCATTCCTGGTTTTTGGATGGCCAGGGTGAGAGCGACAGCGGCTCCAATTTCGTGGCCTACCAGGATTACCGGTTTTTTGATAAAATATTGCCCGTAGTATTTAAAAATAAAAGTAGCCAGTGAATCAATGGAATAATCGGAATCAAAAGGGGTGACAGTATCGCCAAGGCCTGGCAGATCAGGAGCACCGCAACTGTGACCGAGATTGGTCAGGTTTTTGATGGTTTCTGTCCAGAGATGGGAAGAAGTGGGAAATCCGTGGATAAACAAAACTGGTTGTTTGCCTTTGGTAAGGTAGTGTCCGAAACGGATTTTGCCTTGATTTGAAAAAGATTTTTGCAGAATATCCATATTAATGCCAGTCTACCAGATTCGATTTTCCAGAATAATTTTGCCTTTTTTGACTTTGATAATAATGGATTTATTGTAATTCCCCCATTTGCCATTTTCAAGATTGAATTTTCCGGCTTGATTGATTATTTCCGGAGC
>JAQICJ010000147.1 GCA_027858615.1 Deltaproteobacteria bacterium | reverse complement strand
AATAAATGATAAAACTTAAAATAATTAATTAGTTCCCATCCCAAATAAAAACACCCATTTTGCCATTAATTCGGCTTTGGGATACAGAGCTCTATTTTATTATACAGGTCCCCACTTTTATTTGCCTCTCATAGCTTCTTTTGATCTTCCCTCATCTTTCATGATTAATGCTTTTGCCTATGCCAATTACTATAATCTTAACGCAACCCAAAGATCAGATTCTTCTTATTATTGGGGGGGAGAAGATCCTCCAGACACAAGGACTTATTTATTCATCAATGGGATCACAACCGGGGTAGGACTTGGCCTCAAATATTCAGGCCGATCTTTCTATATTATGCCTTCCATAGAATACTTCACTACGATAGTTGATTTCTCTGACGATCCCGCTCAAGTCGCAATTAAAGGTTTTGTCATTAATATAAGTTTTGGCTGGGCTGATAAAAAGAAAGAAGAATACCAACTTATACAGATGCATAAAATTCTAAAACCAATTGAACCGGTTAAAGAACAGGATTTCACTTTATAATCCCCAGACTCTTTTGTTCCAAAAAGCTTGATAATAAAAGGAATGGGGATATTAATTAAATACCTCCTGTTCTGGAACGGGAACTACTTGCTAAAAAGTTAAGAGGTGCTTGGAAGATGGGGTTATTTTTGCTATTTTATTTTAAATTAACCTTTTTACAAATATTGGATAATAATGAAAAAATCAAACAGTCAGACAAGGTTTTTTGTGCTTTTGGGATTGGTGGTTTTAATAAGTGGCTGCCGAGATTCCGACGATGAAACCAGTAATTTATCAGAAATAAGCAAAGAAGAAGCTCGCGAAATGGGAGGTATATCGGACAGCGGGGTAGATTTGTGCGAATACTTCGAATGGTACGATGATGGAATTTGTGATGAATTCTGTCTTCTTCCCGACCCCGATTGTACAGGGTGCGAGCTGGCAGGAGGCACTTGCCTGACTAAAGGTACCGACCTTTGTCAGGATGGTGTCTGGGGCGATCCGGAACTCTATTCCTGTGGAGACGACCCGGAGGTGGGTTGTTGTCTTCCAACTCCTCGAAACTGCACTAGCCCCTTTCTATTACCGGACAGGCTCAATCTGTTGGAATCAGAGCACTTACGCAACAATGTGAGCGCCATTGCGGTAGCTGATATCGACGCTGACGGTTGTCTGGACATTGCGGCGATTGTTGCCAGAGAAAGTGGAACCGAGTTGGCATTGGTCATTGCTTGGGGCGATCCTGAAGGCACATGGGCTGAGCGCTGGAGTCAGTCCATAGTGCAAGAGCCTGACAACTCTCCAGATGCTCCCCCTCTCTTTAACACGCGTGACAGCTCTTCAAGTGTAGTTTCCATTGCTGATTTCAACGGAAATGGCTGGTTGGATGTAGGAACCGCAAGTGGTGTTGCTTACGGCGGACCAAACCGTGAGCTTTCCTGGCAAGAATTACCCGGTGACAACAACAATTTTGTGTGGCCATTGCCTGCCATCTTCGTCGAGTTGCCGGATTCAGACCAAACCGAGCTTCTGCGTGGCACACAAGCAGGTGACGTCGAGCGCTGCACCCCTGAGAGTTGCCAGGTTCTTCCGCTTGCCGGTGAACCTTATGCCGTAACCGAGCTCGCTGTTGGCGACTTCAACCATGACGGTTATCTTGACGTGCTTGCCGGTCGTAACCTTGAAGAGGATTATGACCCAGAAGAAGGGCTTATTGTTCGCAGTTGGTTGTGGCCGGGAAGCAGTGACGGGTTTGGTGAAGCCTCTGTTGTCGAAGGAATGGGTGTCGTGGATATCGAGGCAGCCGACATGAACGGCAATGGTCATCTCGATGTGGTTTCGCAGGTCAGAGAGTATATTTCCGACTTTCCTTCAGACACCGATGTTTGGATTAGCAGCCCCACCGGTTTTACCAAGATTCAGACCATTGGGAACAACGACAACCATAACGACGCCATGGCCGTAGCGGATGTAAATGGCGATGGATGTCCTGATCGCCTCTTCATCGGTGTAGATATTCCGGAGGTGGCTATCACCATTGGCAACTGCAATGGATTCTCTGATGAAAAGCTTTTCATTCCAACCGACACAACCGGCATTGGTGTCCAATTTCTCGATGTCAATGGCGATAACACTCCAGAGATAGTGATTCGCGAAGCTATAACCACAGATGGAACCGGTAAAGGGTTGTATTTCGTGCCTTTTTCTGCAAATTAAACCAAATTGCGACCAAAACCAACTTCCCGTAAATTTAAGGACGCCGACAAACACGGCCTCACGACAATCAGTGGTGAACGATTTGTGAAGTGGTTGAAAGCTAAAGAGAAAGCTATTCAGGAATAGATTTATTTATAAATTGTGAAATTTACTGAAACAGAAAAGGAAATCTCATGCTGCCATGATCGTATGTTTGAATCTGCTTGGGATCCTGTAATGTTGATGTAAAAAGGAAGGTCATCGTCTGGAAACGGAAATTGAATTAATCTGCTTTGTCATAACTTCTTGAAATAGTAGTGGCTATGTCTTCGCAGTTATTTCTCGCATCTCAATCCAATTTCTTCCCCAGCCAAAAACCCCACTTCTGGGACGGGAACTAGTTATAAAAGGTGCAGTTCATGAAGTCCATGGTGCCGGCTACCATGAAATGGAGCCAGACTCCCGGAAATATGGAGCGGCCACTTAAAGACAAGCGACAAAGGATGAAGCCTGCTGCAATAGCTCCAAATATTTCTCCCTGGGGTTTTCCCAGATGAACAATTACGAAGGGCATGGTGGAGAATAATATTGCGGCTTCTCCGTATTTTTTGGCAAAACCGAATAAAAGATAACCTCTGAAGAAAAATTCCCAGGCAATCCATTTGATCAGATAAACTCCCTGATACATGAAAAAGAGTTGTCCGTTATCTTTTATGAGTTTGAGTTTGGGGTATTTGTCCTGAAAGGAATCGGTCTGGGCGAAGATAAAGAGAAAAGGCAAAAAAATCAGATAAAAAATAACCACAATTTTAAATTCTTTGCCACTGCCTTTAAACTTGATTCCCCACTCTTTGGGATTTTCCCTGAACACCAGAGTTATAGCTGCCAGAGGAATTATCAGTAAAACCACAGCCGAAACCAGATGGGAGTATATATAAGAAGCCATGGCGGCTTTTTCTCTTCCCAAACTTTGGGCCAGATCCGGGAAATATTTGAAAAAATGGAAGGGTTTGCCGTGATAAAGATAGAGGATGAGTAGAATGCAACCGCTGATGGTGATAAAAGTGGAACGAAAATCCAGTCCGGGAAAAAGCCCGGCCACCCAGTTAAAGGGATAGGCCCCAGCAGCTTTGAGGGATAAAACCTTATATTTTTTGGCAGGTTTTCGTTTGTGTCTTTTTGGATGTTTTTTACTACTGGTTTTCTTTTTTTTACTCAATTTTTACTCCTGAGGTGTTTTAAAACCATTTAAAATACATAAAGAAGCCAAAAATTACAAACAATTACCCAATAGGTTTCCAATTTTTTTGCAATTTTTAAATCTATAGCAATATCAGTCAGAAAGCAAGAATTTCAGAATGGTAATTTAAGAGGGGAGGGCACAGGACCCTCCCCTACATTGTGGTGGTGATTTCAGGAATGGAGGAAGAGAATTTTTTCAGCAGAGGTTAAGATTATTGTTCGGGGCAATTGCAGATGGGGTTGTCAAGATGACAAAATTCCCAGATGTCAAACAGTATCCACTGGTATATCTTTTCATTATCATATTCTTCTCGTTCCCCTTGAAAATTTAGAGCTTGATATCCTTCAATGAAACCACCAATTTTTTCGTTAGTTTCAAAATTCTCAATTTTGAACACTTCAGTTCCGTCATCAGTGGGTTTATAAATCATATCTTTTATTAATGCCGGATTAGTGGTGGTGAAATTAAAGAAAGAAGGTCCCAAACACATATTTGTGTTATCAGTTTCCCAGCCGGTACAAGAATTTTCTTCCAGAACAGCTTTTTTGGCTTGAACCCAATAGCAATAATTATCCAGACATTCTTCTCTGGTTGAATTTGTGTTGCAGGATTCTTCTTCAACGCCACAACTTGTTGTTTCCCCGGTATTCCATTCATAGCGTTCACATCCACTACTTGTGAAATACATATAGGGTGTTCCTCCAACAGTAGTTATGGTTTTTGAAAAATGTGAAACATTATTATGACACATGGTTACAGGTGGAAGGCAAAATTTACCGGGTTGGTAACCAATACATTTGGAGTTGTGAAAATATCCTTTTAAAGCTGGTGTTGAAGTACACCCATTATCCTGACATTTGTTTTCCATATCATTAAATTGGGTACAATAATCCAAGGTGGGATCAGGTTTTGAATCGTCATCGCAGCTTGGAAAAATTAAAAGCAAAAAAGTGGTTAAAATAAGATAAGTAATTTTGTAATTCATAATAATCTATCCTTTCAAATCATTCTGGATCAATATTTGAGTTAGGCCCATCAGAATCATCTCTGCTTGAATCTTCATAAAACCAGGTAATGTGAACTCTCATTGAGTTTGTACCACAGCCGGCATCATCTGAAGTAACATCAGCACCTGTAATTGCCAGGCGGAACCTTTTTCCACTCAAGTTTCCAAACTTGAAGATTCTTTCTTTTTCTTCCCCTGGATTTACTTGACGATAAGGGAATTCGTTTACTTCTTCCCAGTTGTTCGAGGCCCGGGGAAATAATTGGAGCGCTGTTGTAGTTGCGTTGGTAATCTCTTTGTCCTGTGGCAACCAGATCGTCAAGTTCGTCTTGACTCATGGGGCGGCGTTCAATTGTTGAAATGCCCGAAAAAACAATTTCATTATCATTTTCGTCTACGGTGATCTGTTCACCACTGACATAGCGCCGACAATTCATATCGTCCTTGACTTCCTGAAAAATAATACCCCTTTGGGTAAACCCATCTTGCATGGGATGGTTATAAGGAGTTTGAGTTTGAGGAGGGGAGGAGTCGGATTGGGAGGAGACAGGATTCATTTTGAGATTTTCAGGTTGTTTGTCCGAGGAAGACTGAGGATCACAACCAATTAAAAAAATCAGAATCAAGGCATAAAACTTGAACTGACTGAAGATTTAAAAGAAAACATAACCACCTCCAACACGGGTAAAAAATGATAAAATTCCAATATACGAAATTATAGCCCCTGAAATTTATTATGCAATATGCAATTAAAAAAAAGATATGATAATTTGTAAAATCTATGACAATAAATGGCAAAAGAAGCAAGAAAGATTTAAAAAAATATTATTTTAGCAAATTCAAAAGGAGAAACCAGGAGTTTTGCGAGAGGGTACAGGATATTCTCCCGGGTGGCGGTAGTTTTTGTGTTGGTGGTTGAAGTTTGGGATTTTGGGTTTATTTTGGCAGGTTGGTTATAGTTCGGGGCAGGGGGGTTATAGAATTTCGGAGAGGTAAGGTTTGTCGAAAGAGATGACGAAGAGTTTGTCGTCTTTGTTTAACTTGTGTTTTACGGAATAGTCATTTTCATGGTTGGTGGAATTGTGCTGAGTGCTGGGATTGATGACGATTTTTTGTTTGGATATTTTATTGCCGTGGCTGTCTTTGATGTAGCTGCCGTCTTCGTGTTTTTCATGTACTTGAGTGGTAAAACCAATCAAAATGCAATCCTTTTCAAGGGACATTATTTTTTCTTCAGCCTTTTCGTAGGTATATTCATTATCCAAAAATGATTGGGGAACAGTTTCGATGTAAATTTCGTTGGTGGAGGCTGATTGAGTCAGCATATTCATGTATACTTGAGATAAACCCGGGGTGAGCGCTGATTGAGCCAGTAATTTTTCAGATAATTTTTCCAGGCAGACCAATTCGTCCACATGGATATATTTAAACAGTTGTTCATGTTTTGCGTATATCAATTCAGTAACCAGATGGGCTTTGGGATTGAATTTGTTAACGGCCAGGGCAATGAGAACTGATTGGGAATCGGTTGTTTCCCGGTTCTGGTCGTCGGCCAGAATCAAGACAGTTTTGGCACTTTCGACCCAGGCTCTTTTCAGGGTTTTTTCGCTGATTGGATCTCCTTCGATTACAAAGACATCATCAAACAGATCTTCTTTCTCTTCTACGCGATTTTTATCTTTGGTGATAATCACAATGGGTGATTTATCCCTGATGGTTTCATCTCTGAGTTCTTCAATGATGACTTCCACCCTCGGAGACCAGTTGCAAATAATGATATGATCCTGAAAAGTTTTGTTTGGTTTGTGGTTATTGTTGTTGGCAGGATTGGCTTTATTTTTTTGTTTATCCATGTTGTTCACCTTGGTTTGTTCAATCTGTTCGGTTTCAGTGTGTTTGGCATTGCGTCTGATCACAACCAGTTTGTCGTTTTCATTCAAATTGGTATCCCTGGAAAAAACCCAGTAAAAACTTTTCTGCATTCCCTCGTTTTCTACATATTCCCATTCTGATATTTGGAATCTGGATTTTTTATCCTGATCCAAATAGATTATTCGGTCTTCGTTTTTGCCCTGAAGCAATAAACTTCTGCCGTTGTCTAAGGGTTTTTTGGAAATATAGGCGGGGCTGTTCTGACTGGGTAGTTTGGGAGGGTTGATTTGGATGAAATCGTTGCCATTTCGCAATTTCATCCCCAGATCGTTTTTGGTTTCGTCACTGACATATTTGGAAAAACCAATGATGATAAGACCCTGTTTTTTAAGTTGATGAAAAAGTTGCTTTTTAATTTCCAGATAAGATTTTCCATATAATGATTTGGGGATCAACTCCTGGGAAAAATCGATTCTGTTATGAGTTTTGTCAAATTCCATTCCACCCAAAAGATTGTAGTAGGCTTTGACTATCGATGGTTTTATACAAGCTTGGGAAACGAGCAGCATGGCAAAATCTTCTATGCAGATCCAATCGTTGATAATGGTTCTGTCAAAATGGATTTTATTTTTGGGGTTGTAAATTTCGACCACGGTGTGGCAGCTTTCGTCGTAAACTTCAACGGCCATGGCGCTATTGAGGGCATTGATGTCAGAGTTAACTCCGTCATCTGTTTTTTTGGAGAGAATAATAACCCGGTTGTCATTGCTGCCGATGGATTTTTGCAGGATTGTCCGATCCATGGCATTGCCTTTGATATACCAGATATCTTCGAGACCTTCATATGGTTCTTTTTCAATGGTATTGGCTTTCTCGTCGATAATTACAATTTCTCTGTATTTGGAATTGGGGTTGTCTCTTAATTCGTAAATTATATCCTGAAGCTTTTCATTGATACCGCAGATGATAATGGGATTGGCAAATTGAAAATTTTCAGGCTTTTGGGGTAAAAATGCCTTGCGTTTCAGAATTTCACTGAACATGGAAACGATTTGTCCGGTGAACAGAGCAACTACGGTTAAATTTAACAGGAGCAGGAAAACAGAAACAACTCGGCTGGAAAGATGCAGATTAACGCCGTCGGGAATATCAAATCCACTGATCAACTCGATAATTACCACCCAGAAATATTTCAGATAATCACTTGAGGATTGATGGATTGAATCAAGAAATAGCCATTGAGTCAGAATGGTGAGCAGAGAGCCGAGAACCCACAAAAAGATGATAAAAGAGAATAATTTGAGAATTGTCTTGATTTGCTTTTTCAGACGATAATTCTGTTTAAAAGCATGCCAGCGTTTGTTTTTTTGATAGGAAAAATCATGAAGAGGTGAACTTTGCTCGGGATCAAACCTGGTAATCTGGCGTTTTTCTGTTTGAGACATAAAACTTCCTGCAGTTGATGAAAGAATTAAAAAAACAGATCAATAAAGAATAATTGATCAGCCAGACTTTTTAAAGATATAAATTGTTCTATTTTCTTTGAAGGGGAGCTGCCGATATTTGAACTTATGGTAATTACGGCTAACTTGAGGCAGTTTGTCAGGGTGTGTATTTTTTGGAAATTATAGTGGTTGGATGGTTGAAATCATTGACGCTGGTTTTATCGCCACAGGTAAAATAGATATCGTTGTTGATGGATTCAAGATTTACCGGAACGGCAGTGTTGGAAAAATCGTCGTCGATTGTTTTCCAGGTGGTGCCGTCGTAAAGATTCAAATAGGGATAGATGGATTCTGCGCTTTCATATTTGAAACTGGCAACAATGATATTGCCTTGTGAATCTATGGTGAAATCCTGAGGGTCGATAAACCATTGAGCCTCTTCCGGGATCAGGTTTTCCACCGAGGAGCCTGAAACAACTTTATAGACTCCTCCGGGATATTCACCCAGAGCTTGTGAACCCGACAGGAAATAAACTTCGTTGTTGTATTCTTCAAGTTTTATGTTGCTGATATTCTGGGCTTGCCAGGATAAAACGCTGTCCCAGGAGGAACCGTTGAGTTTTTTGATATGGAGAATATGTTCGAAGTCAGCTAATTTTTCCGTGTAGTAAAGATAGAGGTTGTCATTGGCTTTGGTGATCCTCAGATTAAAAACATCAAATCCCTGGGTGAGGTAGCCGTTGCTGTCTCCACCAACTGTTTCCCAACCCTCGGAAGTTTGTTTGTAAACTTGCAGATCCCAGTCCGGAGCAGTGGTGACGGCAACATAAAGTTCGTTGTTATGGGCAGCCAGAGCCATATTGGCGGGAGAATCGGAAGCACCATAATTATCAACTATGAGGTTATCAGACCAGGAGCCGTCGTATTGGTAAGCATGGACGTTGTTATAATCCAACCCGCCAAGATATTTATAATTATTGTCAACAGCCACTTCCACCTGGCTCAGATCTGAGGAGTTGACCATGGGATCAGGAAGCTGGTTGCCGGCTGCCGGTTGCCAGCCGGAGGCATAATTGTAAAAAGCGGGAACTCCATACCCGGTAACACTGACATTTTTCAAGGCGGCAAGATAGATGGTTTCATCAAAAACAACACTTTTCAATTTGGTAATACTGTCCTGGGTGGAAAATACAGTCCCCAAATTTTCTATATTGTAGGTGATGAGAGGATTGTTGTTATTGTTATTGTTGTTGTTATTGTTTTGTCCTTCGGTGTAGACAGAGCTGTCCAACCACTCGGTGTAGGATTCATAATAGGAGCCGTTTTGTTCCTGGATTGAATATTTGATTTCAATTGAAATTTTATAGGAAAAAGTTTTTTCGAGATCTCCCCAGATACTAACTTCCACATCGTTGAAGACAGTATCAAGATCTCCGTAATAGTTACTGTTGCTAATTGTCTTTTGTTCCACGAATTCATCGGGATAATCCTGTTTTTGCTGATAGATTTTATAGGTTACGTCCAAGACATTCTGCAATTGGTCATAATTGTTGGGATCTTCAAAACTAATCAGGTTTTGCTCTTCATAATCGGGGTTTCTGGTGATGGTAATATTGGTTACCGGTTGGACTTCATAGGCGTATCCTTCAGACACATCGGTGTATTTACTGAAGGAGCCGTCATTTGAGTGGGCCCGAAGTCGATATTGATAAACCTGCCCCGGAATAATCTTGCCTTCTGGGAGCAGATAGCCCTGGTCATCAAAATATTTGCCATTCATCCATGAAATTTCAAACCATTCTCCGCTTTGTGGATCCCGCCTTTCGGCAATAGCATCACCGGTAATATCTCCCCAGGCAAGATGTACGACTCCCACATAGGTGCCCTGAGAGGCTTGAATTCCGGAAGGAGTGGGAGTTGTTTCATCACAACCCGCAAGGGATGGCAATAAAGCCACAACTGTCAGTAAAGCAAAGAATAAAACAAGATTTTTCTGAATATTTTGGATTTTAAGCATACGGGGAACCTCTTATCTGAAATTACATTGTTGCAATGCTTCGTTCAAAATAACACAGCATCCGGGAAATTCAACTGGCAATTATTTCTGGGCAAGGGCTTTATTTTTTGCTGAAAACGAGGTTGGTAGTGAGTTTTTTGATGGCTTGTTTTACTTTGGTGGCAAAAAGGGGATAATTTTCTTTTTTAATGCGCAGTTTTTTGATTTTAATGGTTCTTTGTAAATAAAGAGTATTATTTTTGTATTTTGTATTTTGAGTAATTTCAATGGCGGGATGATCTATTTTCCAGGAGGAGGTTTTTTGGAGCGGCTTGAAATTGCGGGGAATTTGTATTTGCAATTTTCTTGTAAAAGTACCCCAAAACAGATCAAATCACTGGCAGTTGTCATATTCCCAGTAGCAATAGTATTCGTTACAGGTTATCTCTCCGGAAGTCCAATTACCGGCACCGGTGATGGAACCGTGGGTGGCACAATCTGACATGGTGCCTAATTGGCTGCCGTCACATTGTTCCCCAAATTCAATTACGCCATTGCCGCAAACAGGGCTGTAGTTTCCATTTAAATTTTCTTGTAATTCCTCAAAGGTTATCCATATGGGGGAGGGTGGATCCAAAAAATCACCACAAAAATAAAAATATAAAATCTTAATGCAATATGATTGTTCTTGATC
>JAQICJ010000116.1 GCA_027858615.1 Deltaproteobacteria bacterium | reverse complement strand
ATGCTATTCAAAGTCTGGTTAGAGCCATCAAAGATATTTACAAAGGTGGAAAATATATCAGTCCCAAGGTTGCTGGATATGTCATCAATGGTTTTATCTCAAGTACCAAAGATGAGGTGAAAGTAGAATCTCTCACCACCAGGGAAAGAGAAGTTTTAAAATTGATTGGCGAAGCTAATACCAGTAAATGCATAGCTGATAAATTGGGAATAACAACCAGCACCGTAAATTCCCACATCAAAAAAATAAAGGCTAAAACAGGCAAGAACAGCAGAACCGAGTTGGTTCGTTATGCTATTGAGGAAGATGTTACTAAATAGTTCCTGGCACCAAGATTAGTTTTTCCACAGTTTTTTGGGCAAAATGATGATCTTTTCTAATTATTTGAAATAACAAACAAAAACAATATGTTGCAAATTGGAGGGTTCTATCCCCAAAAGTGGGTAACCACTTTTGGGTAAGTCTTGATAATATTGAAGATAAATGATATTAAGAATATTTTAAAAATCCTTAGTTTTGGGGATTTAAATCTCTAAAAAGATTCGTTACCTTTATATACAGGTTCTGTTTTCCCTTGACTCGTTTTATTTTGAGTCGATGCTTGAGTGGTTCTCAGGTATTTTTGCCTCTGAATTTTAATCTTCTGAAAAAATTTAATACATTTTACAAACGGTTGTGGGTTAAAATAGAGGGACAGAACCTTTTTTATGGTTTTTACAATTCAGGAGAGACCATTTTTATCAATTTTTGCAGCTTGTCCAAGATAGGGGCGCAAAGCAGCAGGGATTGAAACAGAACCATCTTTATTCTGATAATTTTCCAAAATGGCCAGCAAAGTTCTGCCCACAGCCAGTCCGGAACCATTCAGGGTGTGGCATAATTCTGGTTTTTCATTATCATTTTCTCTGTGTCTTATCAAAGCCCTTCTTGCTTGAAAATCAGTACAATTGGAACAGGAGGATATTTCTCGGTAAGTTTTTTCAGAGGGGATCCATACTTCCAGATCATAGGTTTTGGTAGCAGCGAACCCCATGTCTTCACTGGAAAGAAGTACTACCTGATAAGGCAGTTCCAATTTTGCCAGGATATTTTCGGCATCTTTTCTGAGCTTGATCAGTTCATTTTCTGAATCTTCAGTTTTGACTATTTTAACCAGTTCCACTTTGTAAAATTGATGTTGACGAATCAAACCTCTGACATCTCGTCCGTAGGAACCTGCCTCACTGCGAAAACAACTGGTACAGGCAACATAATTGCAGGGTAGTTCGGCTGAATTGATAATCTGATTTTTTTGCATGTTAACCAGAACTACTTCCGCTGTAGGAATCAGATAATAGGGATCACTGTCACTTTGGGTTTTGAAGGTATCTTCTTCAAGATGTGGTACCTGTCCGGTACCAACCATGGCTTCTCTTTTGACCAGGAGGGGAGGAGATACTTCTGTGTATCCACGCCTGGATTGTTCATCCAGCATGAACTGCATCAGAGCTCTTTCCAGTTTTGCTCCAGCCCCCTTCAGGATTGAAAAGCGGGCACCACTCATTGCAGTAGCAGTTTCAAAGTCCAGGATATTCAGATTTGTACCAATTTCCCAATGGGGAAGGGGATTAAATTCAAAATCTCTGATCGTGCCGTTTTTTTGGATAATTTTATTATTTTCTTCGCCCCCAACAGGAATATCCTGATGAGGAAGATTGGGGAGATTTAGCAATAATAGATCCCGTTTTTCTTCCAGCTTTTTTAATTGTGCTGATTTAAGACTGATTTCACTGGAAAGGTCTTTTAATTCCTGGCGAAGTTGGACTGCATCGTCTCCTTTAAGTCCTCGCATTCCCTTTCCCTTTATTTTTTGTTGATGTTTTTGTCCGTCTATTTCCTGTTTTAAAGTTTTCCATTCTTCCTGGACAGAGGTGAATTCCTGGAAAATTTTAAAATATTTTTTTCCTCTTTTTTTCATGGCATCGGCAAAAAATTCAGGGTTCTGAGAAATCTCTCTTGTATTCAGCATCAGGTTCTCCTAACTAAGGATTGAGTCGTTTATAAGCTGTTGATTTATTGTAGTAAAAACTTTAAAGTTGCCAAATTTTGACAAATATCAGGATGTTAATACTATAAGGTTTATGAAACGATTTCAAATTCTTATTTTTACAATTTTTCTTCTGCCTTCCTGCACTGAAAAGAAGCAGAAAAACGTAATTTACGCCAAAAAGCAGTATTATTTGGGGCATGATTATTTTGTTCGCCATATCAAAGCCTTGAGG
>JAQICJ010000106.1 GCA_027858615.1 Deltaproteobacteria bacterium | reverse complement strand
GTATAACATAATATTATATTGTTGTGAATTATAGTTTTGCTTCTGTTTTGCCATAAATGGCTGATATCACGGATAAGCTGCCGGAATATTTTTCTGGAGATTCCAAGTATTCATCCGTTTGACAGTTTGAAAATTTTCATCCTCAGGTTGATCTTTTCCCCTGATGTATATTGCGATTTATATTGTTGGTTTGGAAAGGTTGATTTATAATCCAGTAGCTGACGTGTCAGTATCTATTAATTTTTACTCCCTTTCAAACGGAGGTTTCCTCGAATGGCTAATGATAAATTAAAAAAGTATTCAAAAACTTTGAAAAAGCATATCGATTTTATCCGCGAGCTTGAACCAGACAACAAAAAGCAGAAGAAGGAACTTAAAAAAGCAAAAGGTGTGCTTAAAGAAGTAATCGAATATCTGACTGGAAAGGCAGATGAAGATACTGATTCAGCAGCCTCGGAAGAAGTTGAAAAGCTCCAAGGGCAAATCCAGGAACTCAAGGAAGAGCTCGACAAAAAAGAAAAAGAGATCGAAAAACTCAAAGAAGAGTCAGGGGCCAATGAACAACTGGATGAGGAAAAGCAAAAAGAGCTTGAAGAAGAAATTCGCAAAGAACTCGAAGAAGAATATGCTGAGAAGTTAAAAAAAGTTGAAGCCTCCGAAGAACAAGGGGACGAAGATGAAATAGCCAAACTTCAACAAAAAATTGAAGAACTTGAAACTGAACTTTCCACGAAAGATAAAAAGCTTGATGAAATGGAAAGTGAAATTGAAGAAGGTCAAGAACCCGAAGAGGTAGAAAAACCACAAGACAAAAAGGATATTGTAGCTTGGGAGTTATACCTCGAACAAAATCCAGAAGATGAAGAAGCAATTTCCTCCATCAAGGAAATTGGCAAAGAAGCCAGGGAGAAAGAAGACTGGAAACTTCTGGCTGAAGTGCTTATTTGTCGTTTTGATTTTGGAATTTTTGAAAAAAATGAAGAAGGCATTGAACTTATAAAAGAAGTTGCTCACATTCAGGAAGACAAACTGGGTAATTACCAGGAAGCCTTCTATGCTCTCAAAATTCTCCTCGAAGAGAAACCCGACAAAAATGAACTCCTGGAAGATTTGCGCCGCCTCGCAGGGGAAGGCGACATCTGGGATATTTATACAGTTGAATTGGAAGATATTATTTCAAGAGTGGGAGATCGCAAGATTCTGCCTGGTTTGTGGAAAGAAGTTGCCAAAGCTTATAATGAAAGACTCAACAATTATGATGCAGCTCTTGCAGCCTATCAACGAGTTCTGGAATTGGATCCAACCAATTCCGAAGCAATGGAAGATATGGCATCAATCTACAAAAAGCAGGGTGATTGGAATAAACTCATCTCTATCCTTGAAAAACGACTGCCTTTTACTGAAGACAACGAAGAAAAAGCATATTTTCTCAAGGAAATAGCCAATATAAAAGAAGTCAAACTCCAAGAGCCGATTATGGCTGCTAGAACTTATGAGGAAGTATTTTCTGTTGTTTCTGATGATCTGGAGGCAATCAATGCCCTCGAAAAAATTTATGAAAATAATGAGCTCTGGGAACAACTTGCCGCAGTTTTAAAACGCAAGATTGAATCTGTCGAAAGTGCAGAGGAAGCAAGATTGGCTCGTCGGGATCTCGGTTTTCTATTGGCCAAACATCTTGATAATCCTAACAGAGCCATGGATATTCTTGAGCATCTTGTGGAAGTAATGCATGACGATCTCAAATTGATCAGAGTGCTGCTCGATCTATACGAATCAACCGGTCGCATGAGAGATTATCTCAAGGGCGCTGAGATTCTTGCTCAGAAAACAGAGGTTGAAAGTGAAAAGATCGACCTTTACAAGCGAATCGCCTCTGAATATCTCCTCAACGCCAACACCAGAATGAAAGCAGCGGAAAATTTTGAAAAGGTGCTGGAACTGAAACCAGAAGCCGAAGATGTCTATGACGCGCTGGAAGGTATTTATGAGGGAGAAAATCAATGGAGAAAGCTTGTTGATACCCTTGAAAGCCATATCATGATTGTAGATTCAGATAATGCCAAAGCCAAGTTGTTCAGGCATCTGGGCAAGGTTTATCACGAAGAACTTGAAAATCATGAAGAAGCCAGAACAGCACTCGAAAAAAGTTATAAACTGCAAAATTCAGATCTGAAAACAGTAAAATTGCTTTCCGGAGTTTATTCAGAACTTGGACTTTATGAAGAAAATATTCCCCTGCTCAATAAGTTGATCAAAAAGGCTGAGTCTGATTCAGAGAAGTCATCAGCTTATGAACAACTTGGAATAAGCCAGCTTGAGCTCAAGCAGCTGGAAGAGGCTGAAAAAACATTGCATGACTCTCTTGAATTGAAAGATGATTCTTTCCCCACCCTTAAAGGTCTTGGTGATGTTTATTATGGACAGGGACAGTGGACCAGAGCCGTATCTTATTATGAGAAGGCAATGAAATGCACTTCCAACAAATTAAAACTGGGGGATCTGGTTGCAAAAGCAGCCGATATTCTCTCTGAAAAACTCAATGACAGCGAAAAGGCAGTTAAATTTTATGAGAAATTGCTTGAATACAGTCCGGGACATCCCAAAGCCATAAGGATTCTGGCTGATTATTATGTAGAAAAAGAAGAATATGAGAAAGCAGTTCCTCTTATGAACGTTGTTGCCAGTGAAGCTGAGCAACTTCCCAAACACGAAAGGGTTCAACTCTATCTCAAAGCTGGCAAGATTGCTCTAGCTGTCGATGAAATTGACAAGGCTACAGATTACCTTGAAAAAGCAAGATCCCTGGAACCCACTTCACTAGAGGTTTTGCTTGAACTGGCCGAACTGCGATATACCAAAGAAGAGTGGGATGGAGCCCTCTCTTTATATCAAGCATTGCTGGTGGCTCACCGTGATGCAATCAGTACCGAAAAAATTGCTCAAATCTATGTTCGCTTGGGAGGAATCAAAGAAAAGAAAAATGATACTCTTAAAGCCATTAGTTTTTACGACAAAGCACTAGAGGCTGACAAGAAAAATGCTGATGCAGCCGAGGCTCTTTTGAGATTGCGTGAGGCCAACAAAGACTACGACAAAGTTGCCAAAATTAAACAGGACAAAATTAATGCCGAAGAAGATGAAGAGAAAAAATTAGAGCTCATGCAGGACTTGGCTCGTTTTTACGTTGATACGGTTCAGGATCCTGAAGCAGCCATAGAACTTCAAGAAAAAATGATCGAAATACATCCTGAGGATCGCACAATTCTTAACGATGCTCTTGATTTGTATCATCTTTGCGAAGAATGGGAAAAAGTCAGCAAAACGGTATTGAAACTGGCTGATATGGAAGAACCTGGCTTGTTGAAATCAAAATATCATTTCAGTGCCGGTCTTATTTTTGAAGAAGAAATAGGAGATACAGAAAGAGCCCTCGAACAATACAACAAGTGCCTTGATAACGATCCTGAAAATCAGGAAGTATTTGAAAAAGTCATCAAAATTCAGGAAGAACGTGAAGATTGGCATAATATGGCTCGTTCTATCCGCAGCCACCTCAAAAGAAGCAATGATTACATGCAGAATATAAAATTATGGGATAAGCTGGGGAATATCTACCTTGATAAAATGGGTGATCCTTCCACAGCAGTTGCAGCTTTTGAAGCAGCCGCCAAATTGGATAATTCTCCCGAAAGAAATGATCGTCTGGCGCAGTTGTATATCAGTCAAGGGCCTGAACAATTTGAAAAAGCAGAAGAAAAATATTTCCGCATTCTTGAGGATGATCCTGAACAGACAAATATTATCAGGAATGTTCTGGAGTTGGCTATTGCCAATGAAGAAAAAGATAAAGTCTGGAATCTTTGCGGAGTATTGGAAACTTACAATGAAGCTGACAGAAAGGAAAAACTCTTTTATCGCAAATATGCACCTAAGAATTTTAAAAGAGCAACCTCTATTGTAACTGACGAACTCTGGAACAAATTGCAAAGTTCTGAAGAAGACAGGGACCTTAACAAAATCCTGTCTGGACTTGGGCATTTTCTTTCAATTTTTTATGCCTTACCCCACAAAGACTATGGTCTCAAGCGAAAGAATTCAGTTGATCTTGATAATAATAATCTGCCTTTTGTCAGTGCCTACAAATATGCTGCTAAAGTTCTTCTTATCAAACGAAGACCAGAACTTTACTTCAAGGAAGGGCTGCCAATCCCCATTCAACTGGCAAATACACGTGAAAAAGACAGTTTGATTCCCAGTTGGCTCATTGAAAGAAAACTTTTCGAATCCATGAGTGAACACGAAGCCCTATATCGTTTTTCGCGAGAATTAATTTTTCTCAGACCTGAGCGTTTTTTCCGGCGCGAGGCACCCGCTCCTCAAGATCTTTTTGATGCAATCTATGCGGCTTTTCATGTATTGGTCGACAATAATCATAAGCCTGAACTTCCAACTGATCGGGATAAACAAGTCGACAAGCTTAAAATGCATATTATTGAAAAAGTACCTAAGGCCACCCTGGAGAGTTTGAAGCCTGCCGCCGAAAGATTTATCTCCAAAGATTTCGAGCCGGCAATCAAAAAATGGATTAAAGCCAATCATAAAACTTCTTTACGGGCAGGAACCCTGATAGCATCCGATGTTAAACATGCTCTGGCCTGGGTAATTTCAGAGGAAGACAGAATGACCGGAATGAATACAAAAGAGCGGGTTAAAGAAGTCCTGCGTTTCGTTTTTTCCCCTGAATACTATCTGTTGCGCAAGAAAATCGGGATAGCTGTTAAATAGTTCTCATCTCAAAGAGGTATCAGTGGCAAAAATAGTCCAGGATTACAATTTCAATGTACCAGGCAGAAAACTCTTTGACTGTTTTTTGCAAAAAGTGAACGGTGATAGTTTTTTCCACATAGAAGAGGCTGACAGGGTTGATTTAACCATAAAACTGGAAAAAGGTACTTTCTGGTCTTTAATTCTTGGTATCAGAAAACAAATTGTCTATCTTGATTTTGATCTTGAAAAGGATTCAACAATTTTGCATATTATTGTTAAAGGTCCATCCGGATTACAGACAAAGATAGAAAAATATTTGCAGTCTTGTGTCAATACATTGCCCACTTTAAACAAAGCCGACGATGCCGGTAAAAATGCTCCGGACAAAGATTACAAATACATAAAAGAGATTATTCAACGAGAAATAGTGCGAATCCCATGTCCTTATTGTTCATCTCTGGTGGATAATACTCTAACTAAATGCCCTCATTGCGGAGGAGATCTTAAATGGTCCTGAAAACTTACGTTGTAGGTCAACTTGGAGCCAATTGCTTTTATTATCAAAAAAACGATCTTGGATTTATCATCGATCCTGGAGGCAGCACTGCCGAACTCGAAGAAATTTGCAGTAATTTACCCGGTGAAGTTGATTATATTTTACTTACTCATGGACATGTTGATCATATTCAGGGTGTTGATGGTGTCAAAAAAGTTTTTCCCAAGGCAAAAACGGTTATAAATGAAGAAGATTTGGAAATATATGAAAAAGCTGAAATACAGGCCGCATTGTTTGGTCTTCAGTTTGAGCAAATATCCAGTCCCGATCTGATCTTAAAAAAAGAGCAAAAGGAATTTCACGTTTTTGAGATTATACCCTGTCCAGGCCACACAATGGGTGGTTTGAGTTTTTATGATAAGCAAGAGCAGATTCTTTTCAGCGGAGACACCCTTTTCCGTATGAGCGTAGGGAGAACAGATTTTCATAATAGCTCCACCTATGCCCTTGAAGAAACAATTCGTTCCAGATTATATAAACTCCCTGATGAAACCAGAGTTTACCCCGGACATGGTCCTGCCACAACCATTGGATTTGAGAAAAAACACAATATGGTTTTTCCGGCTCACGGACATTTTTAAAATTGAATAAAAAAATTTTACAGGGGAAGTTAATTTGGATTATTGCAGGGGTACATGAATGGAACAGCCCACAAGTTTTCTCAGTTCAAGAAATCTTTCAGAAACAGCATAGCGCAGAAGATGACTCTGATCAGTCTTGTTGTTTATGGAGTTGTAAACAGCTGAGAGATTTTGCGTAAGCAGTAGATTGAGATTTTGAGAACTGCGATTTACTCCGCGAGCCCATTTGGAAATATTAATATTTCCTTTTTCCGCTGACACTGATTTAAATGCTCTTCCCAGTTCTTTTTTTACTTGTTTACTTGTTTTGTTTAATTCTTGCATAAGTAATTGATTATTGGTTGTCGATTTCTTGCTTGATAGAAAATCCAGGAGAGTCTTGAGGATAGTCAACAGATCTTCAGCGGACAAGATGCCGGGTAAAGCTCTACCCGTCCAGTAAGATGCCAGGAGTGGAACCAGAATGGCTGAAATTTTAAAGGGGTCATTCTGATCCATAAAATCAACAGGGACAAAGAGTGACATATTGTTTTTAAATTTGCCAAGAGCAGGAGCATCCAGGTTGTTGTCAATGTGAATGTCTGGAATTGGAATTGAGATTTCATAGGCAATGTATTCAATGATATTTTTCAAAGTAGTTGGTAATTGGTGAAACTCAACCAGTCTCTCACTTTTATAATCAGAATTAGTCATGGAAATTTCAGGTATATTCAAACCAAGAATTTCAAAAATTTTACCAACGCCTTCACAATCTTCTTTATCTTGAATCAGAGCCCATACTTCAGAGTTTACCTGTTTCCATATTCTGGGCAGAAATGGAGGTTGGAATCTGTGGCAATAGTTTGCAACAGATTCGTCAGGTTTTTTGTTCAACACCATGTAACAGGAAGCAAAAAGAAATTTGTGATCAACCGAGAGCTTGTTTTTCAGGTTAAACCCAAGAAGGTAAAGTTTGGATTCGAAAGGATTCTTTGCGATTGCTTCTTGTATTTCTTCAATGGATAGTTTTTCCTTCAGACTTTTATTTTCAATAATGGATTTCAGGCGCTGAATATCATTTTTGACTTCACCTTTATGAGGTTGAACAGATAAAACAATTTCAAGGGCTGAAATTGTTTTATTATAATCATGAAGATTTTTTTCATAGAGTTTGGCCAGGCTCAGGGCAAGTTCAACTGTTCTGGACGGTCTGCGGTTTCCACAAAGATGGATCAGTTTACGGTGAAGCCTTTCCAGAATCCTCCAGGCACCTTTTTCAGTAAATATATTTTCTAATTATGCAAAGGATTCCTTGTGTTCAGGGCGATTTTCCAAAACTTTCTGGTAAAGGTTGATTGCCCTATCCATTTTGCCCATTGATTTGAAAATTTCAGCACCTGTAAAATTGATGATAACACTTTCCGGATCAAGCTCCAGAGCATTTTCCAAAGTTGATATTACCTTTTGTGCAGGTGTACCTTTACTTTGTAATATTTTAGCTTTAATGGCGTGATAATCACCGATATCAGGTTCAACTTCTATTGCTTTGTCAATATTGTTCAAAGCAACGGATTTGCTGCCTGTATTCAGAGCTTGTTCGGCTTTTTTTGCATAAACCTCTGCTTCAACAAAGGATGCACCCTTTTTCTTTTGTTTCAGGTTTTGTTCCTCATATCTTTTGCGTTTGACCGGATCTGACAGAGTTTCCTTGGCTATTTTTATAAAGTCAGACATTTCTTCAAGTTTTGCATGGTCCGAACCGAGGTCCACATCTTCAAACATGTCATATGAAAATTGACTCTGAAGCACAGCAAAAGCTGAATCAATTTCTTTTTGAGTGGCATTTTTTTCTACGCCGAGAATTTCAAAAAAATCTTTTTCATGGATATCAAGATAGAATTTTTTGAGTTCGTTAATAAGTTTTTTGTCTTCTTCGTTTTCTACTTCAATTGGCAAATCCAGGATTAAACCACTTTCTTCTTGTGATTCGGGAGTAGGAACATTGGCTACAATAGAAATTTCTTCTTCCGGGCTGTTGGAAGGGGCGGCGGCCTTTTTGAGATTGGAAAGGTTGAGGGGATCTTCCAGCATGGAAAGGTTAAGGGATTCATCTTTAGCATTTTCTTGCTTTTCAAATTCAATCATTCCCGTTTCAGCCATAACAAAGACATGAGTATACAAAGTCATGGGATCAATACCCTTGCCGAGTAATTCCCCCAAACTTGTTTTGTTGTCCTCAATTTCATCAAAAATTTTAGCACCAAAGATTCTCTGGAATTCATCTTTATGTTTTTCACCCCTTTTGGTTATTGTAATTACTGAGGTGATATCATCCTGTAATTTATCGGTAATTGTATCCAGATCCGTGATTCTTTTAAGACCGGCAAAGACCAGAGCAATTGGATCAACGGGAGCTTTGATTATTCTGTCGGAAAAACTGTCTCCCGGCAGGAAAGAATACTCTCCCTTGTGCCATTTAAATGCATTTACAATGCGGACTTTGACCAATGATGAATGGTATTTCAAAACCAGGCTTTCATCAAATTTTTTCAGTTCCATCAGAGCTTTCAGGAAGGAAATATGGTTTTCCCTGGCTGAACTGAGAAGTTGGTGGTGCTGTTCTTTACTGATAATATTTTTACTGACCAGATAATTGCCCAGATTTTCATGGCGGATATTTGATTCAGCACCGACAGGCCGACCAAAAAGGAAGAATATTTCTTTTTTAATTTTTCCTCTTTCAATTTTCAAAACGCCAGTTCCATCAATGTTTTGAATATCCAGCAACAGTGAAGGCAATGATCTTTCTGGGAGTTTACCCTTGAAAGGCTTGCTCATGGTAACCCGTTCCACAAATTCTTTTTCTTCAGGCTCAACAGATTCAGAATTTTCAAGATTCATCATTCTGGAAATTTCTTTAGTGAATTCTCTAACCTGAAATGGCTTTGGGAAAAAAGTAACATTCAATTCTTCCCGGAGCCGATTCAGCAAAGCAGTTTCTTTGTAAATGGCACTGGTGATGACAAGGGGGAGATCCTTGCCTTTGGGTGTATTTCTAACTGTTCTGCAAAAAGCAAACCCGTCCACTTTTGGCATGAGAAGATCCGAAATTATCAAATCAGGATCATGTGATTTGAAATATCTCAGAGCTTGCTCCCCGTCTGAAGCGAGCAGCAATTCAATATCCTGATCCTTAAAAGCCGGATCCTTGGTGAAAATATGTTCCAGAATTGTCCTGGTATGTCTGTCATCCTCAGCTATAAGAACTTTGTATCCCATTATTAACTCCTTAGACAATAAATTAACATAAACAGTTATTTCTTGAAATTAATTAATTTCAAAAAATCCCTAAAGGGTTTAGGAATCAATTTTGTTGTCAAAAATTACTTTGGTTCAATTTTACACTTCCACTGCAATCCACTTTTTTAAAAAAATAAAAAAGTAAATTTTCTCAGCGAAAATTTTAAATAGAGATGATTTTTATTTCCCTGGGGACAACTTTGTGCCACCTACGAGGAGACCTTCACAAGGTGTTGATTATTATAAAAGTGAACCGGATCGTCAGTTATTTTTGAACCACCTTAAAAAAAGTGGCAGCGAGGTGAAAGGGAAATTTCCGGTATAACAGAGGGGAAAAGTAAAAAAAAAGGGTAGAAGATGGGACAAAGTTGGAAAATGGAAAGATGGGAAAAAAAGAAAATTCGTGACCCCTTAGGGAGGGAAAAAAGAGGAAAACTAGATTAAGGAAAGAATGTAATTTGTGTCTTTTCCTTCGAGGAGACCCTCGAGGATGGTATCAAGAGTGTCAATCTCATAGATTTTGGAGATTGTTTTCATGAGGTGACCTTCATTTTTGCGTACCAGTCTTTTGAAAATCGCCCGGTGAAATTCGAGGTGTAGATTTTTGTATGGTTCCATTTCGGCGTTTTCATTGAAAGAAGATGTGATGACTGGATTTATGCTCATTTTAAACCTCCAGGTTTCTGCAGTTGATCGCTCTGGCTGACAAGTCAGTTCCCATTTAAAACGGGAGTTAATTGATTGCATCCTTGTAATTTGGCTTGAGTTATCTTGTGCCAAGCCCAAGGGCTTAGTCAATTATTACGGATTTTAAAATTCAGTAATTTGCTTGACAGACTGAATTTTGCCAGAAACAATAAATACTATTTGAAAAAAAAAATCAAGGCAAAAAAAAGAAAAGCTTAAAGTATCGTACACTTTTCAATATTTTGTTTGATGGTTAGTTCCCGTCCCAAAAATGGATGTAATCGTCTGGCGACGGAATTTCACCTCATCTGCTTTGTCGTAACTTCTTGAAATAGTGACAACTATGTCGGCGAAGTTATTCCGCGCATCTGAGGTAAACTTCTTCCCCATCCAAAAAACCCACTTCTGGGATGGGAACTAGTTAAAATATTGCCATAAAACTGGGTTAAGAGCAAAATTATGTAGAAAATTATGAAAAAAGCTTGATTAAACAATAAGATAATGTGTCCAGGAATAAGATTTGTCTGTGTATAAAAGGAAAAAAATTATAAATATGGATGTTTTAGAAGAAAAATAAAATTTCATAAATACTTAAAAGTATTGTATAAGGATTAGGTAGTTCCCATCCCAAAAATGGATGTAATCGTCTGGCGACGGAATTTTGCCTCATCTGCTTTGTCATAACTTCTTGAAATAGTATCAACTATGTCGGCGAAGTTACTCCTCGCATCTGAGGCAAACTTCTTCACCAGCCAAAAACCCCACTTCTGGGATGGGAACTAGGTAATTTTTATTACCTGTTTGGATCTTAACAACAATTCTGGTATTATCTGGTATCCAAGGAGTATGAACATGAGTAGAAAAATACTGTTTTTCATGATAATTTTGTTAAATTTCAGCAGTTGCAGCCTTTTAAAATCCAAAAATCAAAATACTACCAGAAAACAGACATCAGTTCAGGACAATAAATGGCGGGTATTGGGAAAAGTACTTGATTTTTACGATGAAGTAAAGATGGTACGAGCCGATTTTAAACTTGAGGTATTTGCCAATAATATCAAGCAGGTCACAAGTTACGGCAAATATGTCTATAGTCGTGGGCAGTCCAAATATCTGTATGTAAAAGATGATAAACCTTCCAAGGTGATTGAATGTTATGTAGATAAAGCCGTGGTCAAAGCTCCCGGTGAAAATGGCAAAATTCTTGCCGAAAAAAAAGCCAAGTACCCATGTCTTTTGCAGTCACTGGTGCATTACAGTGGAGCTGTCAAAAAGAATAGACTGGATCACGAGGACAAGGTTTACATGGTCAGAGAATTTGATTTCGAGAAAAGACAAATCAAAAAGGTAACTCTGGTCCGGGGTAACAGCACTTTGGTTTATAATTTTACCAATATTGAATTCACCCCATTTGAAGGACAGGAACTGCCATGGAAGACAGCCGAGAAATCAGACAATGCAACTGACAACAAGATCGAAAAAGCGGGAGAAAAAGACAAAGTCAAGGATGGCAAAATAAAAGCAAACGAAAAGGCTGACCAGGAAAAGCCGAAACCTGAATCCACTAAAGAAGATAAAAAGAAAGCCCCTGTCAAAGTTGATGAAGAAGCTCCTCCCTTGTAAAAATCAAGTTTGTTTTGCAACTGCAAAAGTCTGTATTTACAGGATACAGACAAATAATTACCTCAAATAACAGGTGTTTTTGATAATATGGCTAAAAACTCCAGCATAAAAATTAAAATTCTTTCAACCCCCCAAAGGCACAAAGTCACCAATACTATCGAAAAACTTCTGGCCGGTATGGAACTGGAAATTTCTGCAAGGACCAGATCCCTCAAAAAACCTGGTCGTGCTGATTTTCATTTGGGGATTGTTGTTCCCACCTTGGAAGAAATTGATATGCTGGATGAATTTGCTCGTGCTCAGAACCAAAAAAATCGCAAATTGATCCCTGTACTTCCCCCTGATGTTACTTTACCTGCTGTGGTAAAACTTCTGGGCAATGACAACATCGATCAGATAATTTTGGAAAAATTCAACTGGAAGAATGATCTCAGGACAATCATTGGGATTCTTTGTACAGGCGATATTTTCGGGATGGAAAAATACCTTTCCGATGAAGACGAGGTTTTCTATCTGCGATTCCATGATTACAAGGGAAGACAATATGTACTTGATAAAATTCAAACAGTTGCCAAAGACATGAAGTTGAGGCGGATGCGACGTGAACACGCCGTGCAGGCCGGTGAAGAGATGATAATGAACGCTCTTTACAATGCACCTCGCAAGGAAGATGGCACCATGATGTTCGGCAGTATCGACCCTCACAAAAGGGTCAATATGGATAGTCCCAAACCGGTGTCATTGCGTTATTCCCAGACTGATGAAGGATTGTTCATGTCAGTCAGGGACAGATTCGGGGCTTTGGACAAAAAGACAACCCTCGAATATTTGAACAAATGTATCCATTCGGACGAACAGATAGATCGCAAGACAATCGGCGCCGGTCTTGGCATTTTCCTTACCGTAAGCAGGGTTCAGAAATACATTGTTAATGTGGCTCCCACCATCGCCACCGAAGTTATTGTTAATCTCAGACAAATCAGAGAATTCGGGGTTCCCTGTACCATAGCCTTCTTCACCCACGGGGGAACAAAATAATGACCAAAAAATCCAGTATTACTACCCTCATAGGACCTGAAACTACTTTTAACGGAGAGTTGAATTTTGAAGATCCTGTTCGCATCGAAGGTAAACTCAGTGGCAAGGTCAACTCGGAAAAAGCAGCACTGGTTGTTGGGAAAGGTGGTTTTGTCGATGGCGAAATCTTTGTCAAAGAATTGATAAACCAGGGACGAATTCAGGGTGATGTCAAAGTATTGGGAAAAACCACACTTGAAAGTTCTTCTCATTTTAAAGGCAAGTTGGAAACAAAACTGTTGGAAATAGCAACAGGTGCAGTGTTTAACGCCGAATGTATCATGGAGTCCAACGCTTCCAAAAAGAAATAGTCGCTAAATTCAAATTTTGCAGTTTCAAAAATGACGGGCTTCAAATATGAGCGGACAGATTCAATAGCATATTATCAGAGAAATTATTCACAGGGTTGGTATTGTAACTATCTTTTCTTGTGCTATAAGTATAAAACCGGTTTTTTCGTCCAAAGTTTTAACTGACAATCGGTGAATTTTAATTAATTTTTCCCAAGCGAGGTTATAATGCGCAAACTTCTTGTATTTCTGTTTATATTTTCCATAAGTCAACTGGTTCTGCCAGGTTGTGACGATGACAGCTCCAATAACAACGACAACCAGGAGATCTGCGACGATGGCACCGATAACGACGGTGACAGCGATGTTGATTGTGAAGACTCCGACTGCGTGGACGATCCGGCCTGTACCGGCGATGTAGAAACAAACTGCAGTGATGACATCGACAACGATAGCGACGGCGATGTTGACTGCGACGATACTGACTGCGTGGACGATCCGGCCTGTACCGGCGATGTAGAAACAAACTGCAGTGACGACATCGACAACGATAACGACGGCGATGTTGATTGTGACGATGCCGACTGTGTGGACGATCCGGCCTGCACCGGCGATATGGAAACAAATTGCAGTGATGGTCTCGACAATGATGAAGACGGTTTGACCGATTGCGACGATTCTGATTGTGCCGGCAGCAATGCTTGTGAAGGTCCTGCTGTTGAAAATTGCGGTACTCCCCAGGAACCCACCAATTCCACCTGTGATGTTAACGCTGGTACCAACGATCTTGTTTTGATCAAGGGTAACGTGCTTACTGGTGCAACTACTTATGTATACGGTGAAGTTCTGGTTGATTCTGCAACTAGAAAGATTGTTTGCACTGGATGTGATTGTTCAGGTTCTACCGGTTACAATGAAGCTACAGTTTTGAATTGCGGCTCCAACGTTGTCAGCCCGGCTCTGATCAATTCCCACGATCATATTCGCTGGATTCAGGTTCCCCCGGTTGGAAGTGCCGAATGGCCCGGCGGACACGGTGAAATTCGTTATGAACACCGTAATGAGTGGCGCCAGGGACTTAACGGTTATGACAGTATTTCCAAACCCGGTAATGGTACTTCGGAACAGATGACTTTTGGCGAGTTGAGACAAATCATGAGTGGGACAGTTACTCTGTTCGGTTCAGGATCTGCTGAAGGTCTCATGCGTAACGTGGACAAGGATTACGATGCAGAACTTCCCGGAGTTAACGCTCCCATCTATGAAACTTTTCCCCTTCACAGCGGTAGCAACGGTTTCATGACAGACAGCGGCTGCGCAGAATATGAATACAGCCAGACTACACTCAACGGGAATTCCTTTTTTGTTCCCCATGTCTCCGAAGGAATTGCCACCAGCGCCCGCAACGAATTCATCTGCATGACAGGTCTTGAGCCCGACGGACACGATCTTCTCGGTCCCAATTCCACCTATATTCATGCAATCGGCATGAATGCCAGCGATGTTTCTCTGATGGCTTCAGAAGGCGGAAATGTCATCTGGTCACCAAGAACAAATATCGATCTCTATGGAGCAACAGCTCCTGTTGTTTTAATGGACAGAATGGGTATAAAATTAGGACTGGGTACCGATTGGACCATTACCGGTTCCATGAATATGTTGAGAGAGCTTAAATGTGCTCAGTATCTTAACGAAAATCACTACTATAACTATTTTTCAAATTATAAACTTTGGAGAATGGCTACAGTAGACAACGCAGCCGTTCTCGGAGTTCATGAATTTATCGGTGATCTTGCAGTTGATCTTTATGCTGACATAGTTGTTTTCAATGCCAACGGAGCAACTGATTATCACAAAGTAGTTATTGATTCCGAAGTAGCCGATGTAGCCATGGTTATGAGAGGCGGAGATGTTCTCTTCGGTGATGCTAATATTACCGGTGAACTTGGTTCAAGCTGCGATAATATCGATGTTTGCGGTAATGCCAAACAGGTTTGTATTCTCGATGATCTGGGTGTAGATCTGGATGCTCTGGAAACTTCAGTGGCTCCCATTGGAGAAGGTTTTTACGATACTTATCCTCTTTTCTATTGTGATACACCTTATGCCGAACCAACCTGTATGCCATCCCGAGAAGGTGAATACAGCGGGATAAACTCTCAAGATTCCGACGGCGACGGTATTAACGACGATGAAGACAATTGTCCTCTTGTTTTTAACCCCATTCGTCCCATGGACAATGGAGTTCAGTCTGATATCGATAATGACAATCAGGGTGATGAATGCGATCCCTGTCCCCTTGATGCTGATACCAGCAATTGTACTTTCGATCCTTCCGATATAGACAACGATGGATATTCCAATGTTTCCGATAATTGCCCTTATGACGCCAATCCCAATCAGGAAGATTCCGATGGAGACGAAATCGGTGATCTTTGCGATCCCTGTCCGGATGCCAACCAGAACGGAGCAACCGGTGGTTCAATTCCAGCACTCAGACAGGAATGTCATGCGGATCATGTACCTCCCGGTGTCAGTGTAACAATTTCCGGTGTAGTTACAGCGGTTGATGATGATAAATTCTATATTCAGGATATGAGTGTTACAGGTTACGGCGGCATGTATATTTACATGGGCAGTGATCCCATGCCTGTAACTGCTTCCGATCTGGGTAAAGAAGTTCAAGTAACCGGAGTTTATGAAGAATATTATGAGCAGACTCAAATTTCTTTTCCCGAATCTGTTAACATCATCAATAATACTCCCGTAACTCTCACTCCCATTGTTGTCGATATCAGTGAAATCAACAACAGTGGAACCAGAGCCGAAGAACTCGAAGGAATGCTGATTGGAGTGGATACCAGTGGTGACAATGTTCAATGTTCCGATGCCAATCCCGATGATCCCGATGATTATCAGGAAATGGAAGTTCAGGATACTTCAGGTGATACCATCAGAATCGACGACGATCTTTATGATGGCTATACAACTAACAGAAACACTTCTAATATCTATACTACAGTTAGAGGAATAGCCGTTTTCTCTTTCGGTAACCGCAAAATTCTGCCACGTTTTGCTGAAGATTTGGTAGAAGTTCAGTAAAATTATTCAGATTTTTCTCTTCCCCTTAATATTGCCCTGAATTCGCTCCCCGAATTCAGGGCAATACATTCTTCCTCTCCCCAATATTTAAAAGAGTTGTTTTTGCGTTTCCATGGATAATTGCGTAAACTGCACCCCAAGGTTCAAGAGTAAAACTGAATTTATTCTTTTTCGTTGTTCTCACCTTCTTGAGATTAACCTTTGAGGAGTTTCAGACGATGTCAAATATTGCTTCCCATTTTTTTATTATGGCCCTGGCTTTTATTCCCCGCTGCAATTTACGCATCAATAAACCATGTGGGCGCGTACCTTCAGGAATGTCCTGTGTTCCCGGAGGCTATTTTATCAGAGGCGCTGATAAAAAATTGAAAAATCAGCGTCCTGTCGCAGTAGTGTGGACAGATACCTTTTTCATGGATAAATATGAAGTTACTGTTGGGCAATATGAAAGCTGCGTCAAATCAGGAAAATGTCAGCATCAAAAAACTTACTATCCGGGTTATTCTGGGGAAAAACAACCCAAAGTAGGTGTCAGTTGGCTGGCCGCCCACAATTATTGCCGGGTGCATGGTAAAAGACTTCCCGCTGAAGCTGAATGGGAAAAGGCCGCCCGCGGACCAGACGGAGAACAGTATCCCTGGGGAAATTCCCCCTTGGATTGCACTAAAGCTGTAATCAAAGATAAGCGGGGTCGCGGTTGTGGAAAAAAAGGATTCAAACCGGGCAAGGGAGTTACCTGGAAGGTTGGCAGCAAACCTGTAGGCAGGTATGGGCTTTATGATATGATTGGGAATGCTGATGAGTATGTAAATGATTGGTATTCCTTCAGTTATCATGAATGTGGTGAAGATTGCCTGGGATATAATCCCCAAGGACCCTGTGGCGGCAGAGGAAGAAAAACCTGCAAAGGAAATAATTTGAAGGTTGTCAAAGGTGGATCCTGGTATTGGGGAGCCAAACATTGTTATGGCAGTTATAGAAGGGGGCAAAATATATACAACTCCAAGCCCTATCATCATTTTGGTTTTAGATGTGCCCGTGATTCCAAAACTTCACTGGATAGATTTATTGATCTTATCAACAACCTGCTGAAAAAAATGAAAATTTGATCCCCAACAGGTGTCAGTTGTTTGAAACTAAAACAATTTAGTTCCCGTCCCAAAAAGGAAGGTTATCTTCTGAGAACGGAATTTTACCTCATCTGCTTTGTCATAACTTCTTGAAATAGTAATTACTATGTCTGCGAAGTTACTGGGCGCATCTGAGGCAAACTTCTTGCTCAGCCAAAAACCCCACTTCTATTTAGTTTTTAATTTCGTGCCCATTGTTTTCCAATCGGACGGAGGGGGATCAGCCAGAAAAATTTGACATCTCTCCATGAAATTATGGAAAGAAGGTCGCCTGCTGTCCGGAGGGATTTTTTCGAGTTCGGTTATGGCTTTGGACCATTCTTGCTGGATATAAAACTCAAAGGCTTTAGTGACAATTCGACTTTGTTCATCCATTTGAACAAAATTTTCAACTTCTTCTTTGACGCCGATAAGTTCATAGATAACAACCGGGTTTTCTTTGCCTTTTACGCTTACAAAATCCAGGGGCCAGGCAATAAAATCTGCTGACAAATTCTCTCTGGTGTTTTTGCTGATCATTATATCGGTGCCATAGAGTTTGTTTATTCCTTCCAGTCTTGCAGCCAGATTAACGTTGTCTCCAAGGATGGTATAGTTGATTCGATCCGAAGAACCAAAATTGCCGACGATGGCATTGCCCACTGTCAGTCCCATTCTGGTAAGCAAACGGGGTTTATTTTCCTGTTCCCATTTGTGGTTGAGTTCTTGCAATCGCTGTTGACATTTGATGGCCGCTCTGCAGGCTATTTCGGGATGGTTGGGAGTATCAACCGGGGCATTCCAGAATGCCATGATGGCGTCGCCGATGTATTTATCTATAGTGGCACCGTGGGCAATGAGAATAGTGGTCATCTCTTCCAGATATTCGGAAAGGTGATTCATGAGAAATTGTGGTTCGCTTTGTTCTGAGATGGTGGTGAAATCTTTGATATCTGAGAAAAATATGGTCAATTCCTTCTGGCTGCCTCCAACTTTTACCTGTTGTTCGGTTTTGAGAAGGTTTCGGACCAGCTCTTTGGGAACATATCGTTGAAAAGCTTTAAGACTGTGTTTCATAGAACAGATTGATGTATCCAGATCTTTGATTTCTTTGATTCTGGAATTGACTTGGACAGAAGTATCCAGCTTGAAAGATCTGATTTTGTTTGTTTCCCGGGTGAGGGCGATAATAGGTTTGGATAGAGAGCGAGACAGGTAGAAAATGCCAAACAGCCCCAGTAAAAATATAATCAGGGAAAAGATGACAACATGGCGATTAGTTTTTTGGGCAGACCCGATAAAATCTGTATCTTTGGCTCCAACGATAATTATCCATCGAGGGCTGAAATTGTCCTTGGGAAATTTAAGCCGTGACAATAAAATATTTTCCCCGTTTGAGGTTTCGAAGCGGCTGTTGTTGTTGCCTGCTTGGAAATTCTTGTTTCCTCCGGACAGCCAGGCTGGTTTTATTTGATTGAGATTGCGGATAATTGTCTTTTTGTGTGTATCTAACTTGACCACTTGATTGAAATCGGGATGGGCAATCACTCTGTCTTTGTTGTCGATGATTATGGCCAAACCTGTTTTGCTGATTTCTATTTTGGAAAGAAATGAAGAAATCTTTTTGATGTTGATATCAACTCCGATAACTCCTTGAAAATTATCCGATTCGTCTTTAACCGGAATGCTTAAGGTAATGCCGGCCTGCTGGGTTTTAGATGAAGAATAGAAACCATAGACTTTGCTCCAGTATGGTTTGAGGTTATTTTGGACTTCATAATACCAGGGTCGTTTTCGTGGTTTGAATTGTGGATTTTTTTCTTCATGTCGTTTCAGCAGTTGCAAATTTTTGTTGTAGATCGATTTCTCGAAAATGTGTACCCCGTTTTTATACATGAATTTCCAGAAGATCCACTTGTTTCCCGCTTGTTCTACTCCAACGTGATAACCGGACTTATGGGTGAAGTACAACATGTAGATGTCGGGAAAGCTGGTAATTGAACTGACAAACCATTTCAGCATCTGTTCTTCGGACTTGTAATTAAGTACATTGTTGGAGATGAGAGAGGAACCGCTTTTAATGATGTTAGTAGGGGGGGTGAGGTATAATCGAGTTTTGGAAAGGATTCGTTTTGTCGTCTGAGTCATCAAATTCTGCCCGATCTGGTTGAGTGAATCTCGGGAACGCAGATATCCGTATAAAATAATGACTGCCATGGACAGGATAAAAATTCCGGAAAAAGAGATGATAATTGTAGATTTTAAAGGAAGGATAAATTTAAGGGCATTTTGCAGAATTTTTTTCATGTTTTTAATTTTTAAACCTGTGTAAATCCCGGGATTTAAAAAAAAGCGAGACTATCATCTGATTTATTGTGGTTACAAATTATACTATTATTGTTTTGTTCGTAAAAGAAAATAACTTTAAAAACAAATCTTTTTGCGAATGTTTTACAGTCAGGCAGGAGAGCAAAGTAGCATGAAAGTAGCGATTTTTCATTTTTTAGAAAAGCCGGTTATTGTTTTTCAGAGACAGGAGGGGCAGGGAAACGGGAGAGGTAAGGTTTGTTGTCGATGGGGATGCGATGTTTGCGAGCAATTGTTTTTGAGGAGAAAGAGCCTGGAGTTTGCATCCATTTGACAAAATCTTTGCCTTGTTGAAAGGAGTAATGGAACTTCCAGCCGATTGCATATTTTTTGCCAATTACGACAGTACGAAGCACAAGTCCTTGGTCACCAAAAGGAAGATTGATGATAGATTTGCGAAATTCTTTGGTATAGCTCCAGAATTCTTCGGCATTGGACAGGTAGAGCAGATTGAGTTCAATCTTTAGTTTTTTGAGAAGATCGCCAATTTCCACAAGTGCTTTTCCGGTGCGGAGATCGCCTGGCACCAGGAAGATTCGATCATTTTCCACCAGTTTTTTCCAATAGGCGAATATCTTGGGATCGGTAAGCCAGTAACGGCCTCCCTTTTGTTTTTTCCTGCGGGAACGGCTGCGGTGATGTTTGCGGATAAAATTGCCTGCACCCCGATGGATTGCGCTTACCCAGCGAGCCTGGCGGGCATTGTATTATTTTTTAGCTAATTTTTTGAATCTTTTAACATGTTTGCGCTTGAAAAATTCGAGAATATCTTCAGGTTTTTCAGCTTCCCTGAAAAACAGCATGTAAAGCCGATGGGTCGATAAAACTTCATAGTCGTAATCCATCAGAATAACCAGTTTGGCTTTGGCAATAGAGGCCAGGGAATAATTTTGATCGGGACCTACACCAACATAGGCGCCTCCAATATTCTTAATGTGGGGATACCAGAGATCATAACGGGTTTCATTGCTTATGTAATAGTGTTGGTCATCCACTCTTTTAATTTTTTTGAGTTTTTCACCCTTGAGCCCTTTCAGAATATTTTTGTATTTTGAAGGTAGTTTTGTTGAAACAGGTTTT
>JAQICJ010000044.1 GCA_027858615.1 Deltaproteobacteria bacterium | reverse complement strand
TGTAACCTGCTGTTGTTCAACATCCTGGCTGAAAAGTTCGTCACCTTGGATATAATTGAAATACCAGGCAAAAACTCCTACTACACCAATCCAGAGAAAAAGTTGCAGATAAAAAATCTCTTTGGGAAGATTGAAAGGCAGAATCAGTTTTGGCTGCTTCATCGCTTTAATTTCCCAGGAATAATCTCCCATTTTAACTTCAACCACATGATCATTTGGAATTATATAATCGTAGGTATTCGGATATACTTCAGCTGATTGGGCTTGACCTTGTTGAATCAACTCAGTCAGCATGTATTTCTTGCCACTTGGCTCTGTTACTGAGCCTTCCATTTTGTCATTGAACAGAAGATGATAACCTTCGATTCTGTCTGTTTTAACCAGAGGAAATTTGGGATCGGGCAGGTTTTCTGAACTGCAATGGAAATTTGATTCAGGATCTTCACCTATGGTATAATTGGCCAGAATATTCTTGCGCTTGAAAACTGTAGCCATACCTGTAACAAAAATTGTAGCTCCAAAGATGGTTAGCAGAATACCGGCAATTTCAACTCCGAAATTTCCTTGAACTTTGGGTACAAATTTATCGGAAAGACCTTTGTCCTTGGCAATTTCTCTGATGATATCATTTACTCTTTGCTCTTCTTTGACAATGTTGAGGGCTTTATAACCCATGAACATTCCACCAAGCACCAGGATTATTCCCAGAAAAAGAGCTATTTTTGCTGGCAAACCGCTTTTTTCCCCGGCTATATGATCTCTAAGAACATTTTTCTGAAGTGCCTTTCGGTCCTGAAAGGTGGTGACAACCATTGCCTGTCTTTTTGTTTCGTCTTCATATTTGGTAAGGTCGACAGGTTCGCTGGAAAAAGTGGACATTACAGCTGGGTCAGCAGTAAAAGTTGACTGTCCCCCAGCAGCACTGTCAGGTATAGCTGCTTCTACAGGCGCGGCTTGTTCCTGAGCTGCTTCAAAATTTACAACAAGTAAAGAATTTCCCAAGAGGATTTCATCCCCTGGATTCAATTTTTCTTTGTGAACTTTATTACCGTTAACGATGGTACCAGTTTTTGAAACAACATCTGAAATATGAATTTCATTGTTTTCATTGATCTGGATGTAGGCATGCATCAATGCCACAGTATCGTCATCAAGTCTGAGATTGGCAGCTGAGCCTTTACCAACTTTGATTACTTCCTGATCAAAATCTTCTTCGCGTAAAAAGTTGGGTTTGCCACTGGCATCTTTACGATATATCTTAAAATTAATGGGAATGGAGTTGTTTTCTCCCATGGTGTTATCTCCTCAAAAAAGTTGTTGAAACAATAAAGCCAAACAAATTATCTCAAGCTTATTACCTTACAGATCTTCAGCGGATTTGATCATTTCAGCTATGAAATCGTCTCTGAACTGAATAAGTGAATTCATAATGGAAATTTTTCTTCCACTCATAAATCCTTGATCAGGTCCAAGTAACTCACCGTCAAGAGCCTCACTACCAAGGTCTAATTCTTGGATGACTTTCTTTTCTTTTTCCTGAGCTTGAACACTGGTTGCTGGTAAAGCAATAATTGAAACAAGGGCGACTGAAAATAGAACTTTTAAAATTTTCATGGTATAAACCTCCAATATGGTTTGATGCAACCATAATACGCTTTTACAACTTAATGCTTCCCATTACAACCTAAAATTTTTGAAAAATTTTAATGCAAAGGTGATGATGTTGTATGGATTTGTGTAACATGTTGTTTTTACAGATTTTAAATATTTTACCGATAAACTTTCAAAATTTTATAATTTTAGTTATTGATTTACCTGATTTGATGGTGACATAAATGGTTTTTCTTTTACCCTGGGCGTTATTGATTAAAGTCACTTTATGTCTGCCGGAACTTAATTTAATTTTATTGGGGGTCCAGCCTTTTTTGGCACCGTCTATATAAACTGTGGAGCGAGGTCTGGAATTTATTCTCAAAGTGCCACTTCCCCGACTGGCAGGTTTATGTACAGTCATTGCAGGTCTAGTGTTCATTACCTTTTTGACCATGATGGTCATGGGAGGTGTATATGTATTGCGGTTATTCGTATTAGTTGAAGGTGGAGTATATCGATTTGAGACAACTGCTTTTCCCGATTTTTTGTTCAACTGAATATTCTGGTTTTTTCCCCAGGCAAGTTTTCCTTTGATATCCATTTCCAGAGTTTTGGTTTCATAATCTGTTTTTTCAACCTTTAACCAGTATTTCTTTTCAGGTGAAGGCTCAAACTGCAAATCGCCCTTATGGCTGTAATTACATACTCCAGAGGTAGGCTCTGCATCTTTGGAGGTTACAACACAAACTCTGCTCTTGTCCGGTGTTACCTTAACCTTGATTGTAGCTTTTTTGGGCATGAGCTTATAATTGATTTTGAGGGATTCACCCATTTTTTTGCTATAAACTTCTTTAAACCGATAAAACTTGCCATCTTTGCCTATTTCGACTTTATAGGTGCCAGCCTTTATATCCATGCCTTTCCATGGTGTTTTATCGGCATATTCCTTGCCGTTGAGCCAAACGGTTGCCCCTTTGGGTTCTCCAACTATGTGAAGTTTGAAAACATTTTCCTCGGGATCCAGTTCCAGATTTTTGTCAAGAATATAATTTGCTGTGAGAACAATATCTTCTGTTACTTTTTTATAACCTTTCTTATCAAGGATTATTTTATATTTTCCTGGTTTCAACTCTAACTCAAGAGGTGGTTCTCCGGGAACTTTGATTTGTTTGTTGTTGCTGTCGGCAATTTGAACATTGACTCCCCGAGCAGGGGAAACTTTGACTTTGAGCATAACCTTTTCTGATTCAGGTTTGTTGATAACAAAAAACCAGACCAGAAATCCTGCCACCAGAACTGAAAGAAGAGCAGTTATCCCGATGAGCAGACCTTTGCCGCTTTTTTTTGGTTTGGCACTATAATATTGAGAAACCAACTCGGGCTGATTGTTGTAATTGTAGGCTTCACTGGCAGTAGCTGCTGGTTGCTGATATTGAGGGTTATTGATTGGTGGTTCACCGGAAACAGGAGGCCTTCGACCTGAGGGTTGAGCTTTCCTGGGTGGTGGTGGTGCATGCTGCTGGTTATAACCCGGTTGCAAATTGGGAGACTCGGATGCCACTGGACGCTGTTCTGTCTTCTCCTCTGTTTCCAACATATCTTCGGGCTTGTCATACAGTTCAGTTTCTATATCTTCATCTTCTTCCCACCAACCCTGGCTTTGTTCATTTTGTTGGGTTGATGAAGCCGCCGCAGGTGCACCTTTGTCGATCATGGGTGCAGGACCATCAAGAAAACTTTTCCCCCCCTTGTTGATTTTGCTTTTCATCTGGGGAGTCATGCTTATTTTATTATATTCTTCAAGATTTGCTTTGGCTTCCTGCAGATCATTTTTGAAGATCTTTTTCATCCAGGAACTGAGATCTTTGCGGGAATAGAACTCACCGCTGGTATACATGAAAGCCTGCAGTTCATCATGCATTTCACTGGCGTTTTGATAACGCTCTTCCACATTTTTAGCCAAGGATTTCAATACTATCTGTTCGAGCTGTTCCGGAATTTTGGTATTATAGGTGCTTGGTGGAAGAATTTCGACATTTTTGACCTTTTCCAGAGTGGAAAAGTCAGATTCTCCTACAAAGAGTCTTTCTCCTGTGAGTAATTCATAAAGAACTATACCCAGGGAAAAAATATCTGACCGGCGATCAAGGGGAAGTCCTCTGACTTGCTCCGGAGACATATAACCAAATTTACCTTTCAAAATACCGGCTTGAGTTTTGGAAGCTTTACCAGCGGCTTTGGCTATACCGAAATCTATTATCTTGACATCACCTTCGTATGATACAAGTACATTCTGCGGACTGATATCCCGATGAACAATACCAATCTGATTTCCATTGGAATCTTTCTTGTTGTGAGCATAATCGAGTCCTTCACAGACTTTCATGATGATGAAACATGCCTGAGCCAGACTCATGGGCTTTCTGCTACTTCTGCACTTTTCAAAAATACTGCGGGCATCTTTGCCATGAACATATTCCATGGCAATATAATAAACTCCTTTTTCCTGGTTGAGATCTGTGATTTGAGCAATATTGGGATGGTTCAATTTTACAGAAATTTTTGCCTCGTCAATAAACATCTTGATGAATTCTTCATCTTCAGCGATGTTCGGCAAAATTCTTTTGATTGCCACAAGTTTTTCAAAGCCGTCTGAACCAAATGACTTGGCAAGGAAAACTTCAGCCATCCCTCCGACGTTTATTCTTTCCAGCAGATAATATTTTCCAAATGGTCGTGGCTTCTTGGTCATGAGCTCCTCACAAATTGGTTGTTCAGCTGTAGATTATAAATTTTTATTTTAGTTGTCAATTGGATAGTTCAACCAGATCATAAAATTCTACCTATAATTTCACTTTTTGATAAAATTTTTATAGCTGAAATTGGCTTACATGGCTATCTAAACCCGTAAAGATCAATTTCAAGTCAAAATATCAACCTGGAAGTAAAGGTAAATAATTATTGATTTGAGATTTGATTTTCAATAATAATCCGACTTTTTACCCTTTAAATTCTTCCAGTTTAAATCCTTCCTGTTCAAGTTTGCAGCCAGCAACTCCTTTGCCGGAAACCAGTACTCCATTTTTATATACCTTTGATAAACTACAACTGGGACTTTTTGATTTCAAAAGGATTTTTTCCACTTTTGCCATATTCAGAGCAGCCAGCAACTTTTGTACTCCCCTGATCATTGCTTTGTTCATATTTTTTCCATCACAATTTCGCAATCCATCAGGATGGAACCATACCCTGCATCCGTCCCCCTTGATAAATTCCATCTTTTTCCTGGGAATAAACAATCCGGCCATAACTTCAGGACAAATTGGCAAAACCCTTTTTCCCTGAACTTGCTCCAAAACTTCAGGACAACTTTTTGACAAACCATCATAACGGCAGGGAATACCAAGACCACAAGCACTTACAGCCACTTTTTCCCTTTTACTGATTTTGAATTTTTTCAGAAATTCTTCATAATTATCTGAATAATGCAAAGCGCAGAAATTTTCATAATAGGGTTTTGCCTTTTCAGAAAGCTTGATCCTGTTGATCTTTCTGTCTTCCAGCCGGTATTCATCGCGACAGAATTTATCCAGCACAAAGGGATAGAGCATGTGTTCTCTGACCAGAATGGAGTCCTTTAATTCTTCAAGACTGCATGAATCAGAAACTGCAACAACTTCCTGCTCAAGAACAGGACCGGTATCCATACTGGCATCAACCAAGTGAACACTGCAACCCGTATATTTTACTCCATAGTCATAAGCTTGTTTCTGTGCATTCAACCCTTTGAATGAGGGCAGGAGGGAAGGATGGATATTGAGAATTCTATTGGGGAAAGCTGTAAGTAGAGTTTTACCGACAATTCTCATAAAACCTGCCAGTGCGATAACCTCAATTTTTTCTTCCTGCAATTTTTCGAAAATTGCTTCTTCATATTCTTTTTTCCCGGAATAATTCGTTGGAGAAAAAATAACTGCCGGCAAATTGCGTTTTTCTGCCTTTGCAAGAGCAGGCGCTTCAGGATTATCAGTAATTACCAGTTTTATTTGATAGGAAACATCATTTTTCTGAGCATAATCAGCCAAAGCTTCAAAATTGGATCCCCGCCCGGAAACAAAAACTGCTGTTTTTCTGATAATCATTTTATAAACCTGGTTTCCTTCCCCTTTTCTCTTTCACTTATGGAACCAACTACATAACTTGAAAACCCGGATTTGGAGAGCAATCTTTTTGCTTTCTCCTGGTTTTCTGGAGCTATGACAAAGATATAACCTATTCCCATGTTGAAGGTTCTTACCATTTCATTAAATCCGACCCCGGCTTCACTGATTATGTTGAAAACCGGAGGTAGAGGCCATGCCCCCATGCGAATATCGGCTCCCAAGCCTTCAGGTAAAGTACGGGGTGGATTTTCCACCAGTCCTCCTCCTGTAATATGAGCCATTGTTTTGACCAGATTATTTTCCAGAAGAATTTTGACTTGGTTTACATAGAGGTTTGTGGGTTCAAGCAGAAGTTCCCCCACACTCTTGTTTAATTCGGGAAAAATTGAGTCAATCTTCTTTTCCATAACCTCGAAAAATACTTTTCTGGCCAAGCTGTAACCATTTGAATGAAGACCGGAAGATGGCAAACCCAAAATCAAATCACCTGCCTTTACCAGGTTTGGATCTGGAATTTTTGCTTTCTCAACAACTCCAACTGCAAATCCGGCCAGATCATATTCCCCCGGCTGATAAAAACCCGGCAGTTCAGCCGTTTCTCCCCCCAGCAGGGCAACCTGACAGGAATTGCAAGCACGATTGATCCCCTCAATAACTTCTGCAGCGGCATCAACTTCTAGATGAGAAGTTGCCAGATAATCAAGGAAAAACAAAGGATCAGCTCCGGCAACCAGAATATCGTTAATACTCATTGCCACCAGATCCTGGCCAATTGTATCATGTTTATCCATTGCAAAAGCAATCTTCAACTTGGTTCCAACTCCATCTGTTGAAGATACCAGAATCGGTTCACTGTATTGGTCAGACAGGGAAAAAAGTCCGGCAAATCCTCCCGGAACTGATAAATTAGCTCCCTTGACATTACTTTTTGACATTTGAGAAATCCTGTCAACCAGCTCATTTCCCTTGTCAATATCAACTCCTGAACTTTTGTAGGTCAGTTTTTTTTTCATTTAAACACCATTGGGAAAAATAAAGATTATTGCAATCCATTATGAAAAAATACAATTCCAGAAAGGACATAAATTATTTCAGAAATAAATTCAAGACTTCTGAATTTCAAATTATTGTCAGGGGAAAATTCCAAAGCTAATAAACTGAGAATGAATACAAAGAAAGATCTATTGGAACAAACAGGAGAAAAAAAGATTAAAAATTAATCTGCACTGGAATTATTGGATGAAGTATCTTCAACAGCAGGACAGCGATAAGGATTATCTGCATCTGAAGCATTGGAATCAAAACAACAATGCAACTCTTCATCCTGAGTTTTATTACAACTGTGTCCCTCGCTCAGGGTTTCGGGAAAAACTGCAGCATCACAGGGACCAATGTTTTGAACCAGACATCCGTAACAGATAGTGATGGGAAAGGTAATTTTGTTGGTTTCGATCTCTGTTCCCCCTATTTCTCCAATAATTTGCAGCGAAGCAAAACCCTCAATAAATTGGCCTTCTTGAATATTCAATCTGTCAGCCACATTGGGGTGAATAAGGTTAACCTGTACAGATCTGGTTTCATCGGGTGGTATGGAAACAAAAGTAGAATCTGAAAATTTGGTATATTCACTGCCAAGATTAGAACCGGCTGCTCCCAAATTCAATGAAACATTAGCCTGCTTGATCTCTACTTTATTCAACTCAATACCATTGCTTTCGACGGTTGAAGTCAGATTGTTTTCAACTACAAACCAGCCGATATAACGAGGATCAAGGCCATATCTTGCGGCTCCTACATCAATAATCCCATGGGAAAGAAAATCAGTTGAAACCTGATTGGAGGCTGTACATCCTTCTTCAGGAGCTTGGTTCTGAATGATCACCAGTGAAGCACTGTTTTCAGCGCAGCTTCCAGTTGCCATCACCAGTAAAACCAGAATAATTTTAAAATAATTTTTCATGATAGAACCTCTTCTCTATTTTTTACTTACCACATCTGAACGATTTAACACCCTGGGAGTAATAAAAATCAAAATTTCACTGCGGTTATCTCTTTTATACTTACTTTTAAACAACCATCCAATTACCGGTATGTCGGCAAACCAGGGAACTTTCCTGTAAACCAGGGTGGATTGTCTTTTGTAAATTCCACCAATTACGGCAGTATCTCCACTTTTTACCAGCATCTGTGTTTCTGCTGATTTCTTGGCAATACCCAAAGAACCATCTGCACCTCTGTTGGTTTCATCAGGTTCATCTTTGGTTACCTTGACTTTAATTTTTACATTATTGTCATTGGTAACATGAGGTGTTACCGCCAGAGAAAGAACAGCCTGCTTCATAATAACTGTATTTCCCTGGGCACTGCTCTGAGGATAAGGAATTTCAACACCTTGGCTGATTTTTGCTTCCACATTATCCAAAGTGGTGATTTTGGGAGTTGCAATGGAACGAACGTGGCCAACTTCCTCCATGGCTGAAAGCCTCAGATTTATGTTGACAGCTCCTGCCAGAGAACCCAAAGTCATTCCCAAAGCACCACCGGAACCCTGTCCCGTGGAAGCTGGCAGATTTACAGCAAAATCAGGATTGGCAGCTCCAGCTGATCCAATTCCTCCAGTACTGGTAAGTTGATCCATGTTTCCACCGGCCATGCCAATATTACTGGGAAAGATCAATCCGGTTGGATTACCGTTGGCTGAATTGGCAAGAACACTTCCTCCCCATTGAACCCCTATTTCTCTCAGGAAAGTAGATTCAGCCTCAACAATTCTGGCTTCGATCTGAACCTGGGGAGTAGGCATATCCAGGGAGTTGATCAATTTGCGAGCAACACTGAGTTTGGAGGGAACATCTGTATAAATAATAACATTGGTTCTCTTATCAAAGGAAACCTTGCCCCGGTTACTTTTGATGTTTTCTTTTATCGACTTGGATATCTCTTCTGCATCAGCATAATTGATGGGAATCAATCTGGTTTCGGTCTTGATCATCCTTACCTTGGTCTTGGTTTTCGCCAGACGTTCCGCCCTTTCTTTTTTCATCTGATCCATGGTGATAACCCGGATGATCTTGCCACCTTCATAAGACCAGCTCAATCCTTTGGATTTCAAAATTACATCAAAGGCTCGATCCACTCGTACATTGTTTAATTTTATGGAAACTGTGCCTTTTACTTCATCAGGGATAACAACATTTCTGCCCCACACTTCTGCTACAAGCCTGATTACATTGTGAATATCGGCATCTTTGAAATCTAGATCGACAAAACGCCCTTTGTATCTTTTTTTGCCCGATCTTCTTCTACTTGCTCTTTTACTTCTTCTCTTGTTCAAATAAAGTCGCTTGCGACGGGAAGAAGCTTGCGGCAGTTTCTCAGTTGTTTTTCTGAGAGCTGTACGATAACTGGCAACCCTGGTAGGAGCAACTTTTTGGGATTTCTGCCTTTTATCTCTTCTTACTTCTGTAACACTTTTGGGAATCAAAACTATAATTTTTCCCTTTCTTCTTCTTATCTGGGCTTTACGCACACCTCTGGTGTTAATTTTTAATTCAGCAACTGGCATTTTGGTCTGACTTTTGTTCCAGGTGAGAAAACTTTTTACAGGACCATCATAGGCTTCAGTATCAACCTTTCTGTTCAATCGTTTGGCAAATTCAACTCCCTTTATCCTCAAGGTAAAAAGTTTGTCTTTGTGAAAGATTTTTGCTGGAACCTGCTTACCTTTGAAAGACATAATAACCTGATGGGACCAGGGTGAATTTTTAAACTCAACTTTATTGATGCGAGCCAGCAATTTTCCATTGTATCCGGAACTGTTTCTGATTTTTTCAATCTTTCTCTTTCTGGACTCAATAGCACTTACTTTTTCAACAAGTTTCCGGCGAGTCTTTTTGAGTTTTGCCAATTCTTCTTTCATCTTGGTAATATCCGCCTGCAGATTCTGTTTTTTTGATCGTTTTTTATTTTCGTAATTTTTGATTTGGGTCTGCAGTTGAGCTTTTCGCTTGTTGAGTTGCTTGAATCTGGAAAGAAGTTGACTTCTCTCATTTCTCAATTCTTTAATTTCACTCTTTCTGGCTGTTACTTTCTGCTGGAGTCTGGTAGCTGTTTTATTTAATTCTTCCAGCTCTTTTTCTTTGATTGTTTTGCGACGAGATAACCACCCCAATCCCTTTTTGACCTTGGCCAGCTTTTTGCTGATTCGATCAAAAACTCTGGATTTGGTTCTAATGGCTTTTTTAATCCTGATTAAGTCTCTTGTTTTTTCCCTGGCATTAAGATTGAGGGATTCGAGGTTTTCTTTGGATTTGCGAATCTTTTTTCTGATCAGATCTCGGTTGTGGCTGAGTTGACTTACCTCCATTCTGATCTCCAGGTAACGTGAACGCATTTTTGTAAACTTGGAATTCATTCTTTTAATTCTGGTCTTAACCTGTCCCAGTTCATTTTCTCTTTTGCCAACCAGCTTTTTCCAATACTCAGCTTTACGGCTCAATTTTTTGATCTCTTTGATTCGTTTTAACTGACGTGCTTTCATGCGGCGACGGGTTTTATTATTTTTGCCCTGCTCTTTCAATTTCTGTAGTTTCAACTTTTCCTGAGCCAGCAATTTTCGGTGTTTTTTCCTTAAAGTTTGAAGAGTTGACAACAGTTTAACTTCTTTGTCTTTTACTGATTCAAGTTGTTTCAAATCCTGGCGCTGCTTTTTGATCAGACTTTTCAGACGGCTTTTCAACTGTCTGGCTGCCTGAACTTTTTCCTGTTCAGTTTTGGCCAGTTGTTTCATCTTCAAATGCAGATTTTTTGCCTTCTGGGTTTTATTTTTAATGAAACTAGACAGACTGGCCTTTTTGTTGACAATCTTATCAAGTTGCTTTCTCTTGTTTTTCAAGGATAACAATTCCTGTTCAAGCTTGTTCTTCCTTTGAGCCAGTTTATTGTTTTTCTTATTCAACTTGTTTATACGATTTACCAAGGTTGTTTTCTGTTCCTGCAAATCTTTTTTCAGTAATCTGAAACGCTTTTCCTCCCGGTCGCACAATTTCTGTATTTTTTTTCTTCTGGCAGTAAAAACGTTGAGTTCCTTGCGGGTAGAAACAAGCCTGCTCCGGGAATTTTTCAATCTTTTTTTCAAAAAACTCAGACGATCCATCAGTTGTTTACTGATAGTCTGGTTTTTGTTTTTCATAGCTTTGATTTTTTGCGAAAGCTGCTTCAACTGTGATTTATCCTGACCTATTTTTGCCAGAAGTTTTCCTTTGGTTTTCTGTCTGGATTGAAAAGAATTATTTATCCTGGCCAGCTTTTTCATGTTTTGTTTTCTGCTGTTTTGGATTTTATCAACTTTCTGTCTCAATTTTTCTATTCTTATCTTAATTTTTCTTTCAACCAGACGTGTTTTTTCAAGTTGATTTCTGGCTGATTTCAGATTGCTTTCCAGATTAATTCTTTTATTTTTGAGCTTGGCAATTTCACGATGGGATCTTTTAATTTTGTTCTGCAGGATGTTATTTTTCCTGCTTTTCCTGCGAACCTTACTCAAAGTGCTTTTTAATTTTTTCTGATACTCAAGTTGCTTCTTCTGTGCTGAATCAAGTTGATTTCTCATTGAATCTAGCTGGCTTTTCATCTTTTTGATCTTGATTCTGATCAAATTGGATTTGGAAACCCGGGACTGATCCACATGTATTTCCAATTTTACTTTGGAGCCTTGGGAATTAATTCGATATTTCACCATCGAATCTAGATTGAAAACAACCTGGGATATGCGCTGCTTCCCTCTTTTTAAATTTTTACAACTCACAGTAGTAACCACAGAAGATTTCAAATCGCCAGGTAAACATTTTTTAATGTAAGTATGGGATAACTCGATGATCAATCTTCTGGGATTTTTTAACTTGTAGGCACTGAAAGTAGCAGGTCTGGATCCCCAAAAAGTTATTGATTCTTTGTAGAGATCAGATTTTGTTGAAATACTCCTGATCAAATTAAGTTTATTATTTTTTGCTTCAACTCTGACTGGAAGCAGAAAATTCAGAAAGAGAAAAACCGCAATTCCTGTTTTTCCTATTAATTTAATGATATTCATTTTCTCCTCCTTTTGGATCTTCCGTATCTTCTATTTCTGATTCTGATTCCGCGTTGATCAGATCTGAGTTTTTCATATTGAATCTGGTAGGGCATATTTGTCCTTTCCAGACTAAAAGTTACTATTTTTCCCGATTCATCATTGTCTGATTTTAATTCTACCAGAACCTTATCATGGGTTATTTCCTTAACCAGAGCTTTTGATTTGGAAATTCTGTCACCCTTAAGCACTGTAGTCGGTTGTCCCCTTGAATTAGAAAACAAAGCTTTTTCTCTTCCGGCAGACCAGATTATTCCAGTTAAATTGAGATTGTTAAGCCCGTAATCTTCCAGAAGTACTGTTCCTCCTTTTTCTCCGGAAAGAGACTGATCTGATTGATTACTGATATTCCCGCTGTTCTCCAGGAGGAAGTTTCTGAAGGGATCTCGTCTTTCTTTCCCATTTTCGGTAAACATCTCCGGAGGAATATTCTGCGCCTTTCTGTTAAAAGGTGGAATCTGCAATTTCGAAGCATCAAATTTATTTACTAATTGTACATTCTTGACATTTTTCTGTTTATTTTCTCCCGGTCTGAGATTTGATGGTCTGCCCGAAGATTTCTTCTTTCCTCTGGATTTTCCACCTTTATCCCCAATACCGCAGCCAACGGGAATAAGGGTCAAGAGTAATATCAAAATTTTTGTTGCAAAAGACATTTTCAACTCCGTGTTATAGTAAAATAAACTGTCAACTCATTCAAATTCCTGGTATCCACTTCTGAACAGGGACTTTTTTTATCGGTCAACTTTGTTGTAAACCATTCTGAAAAAGGGAACCCTTAATCGTTACTAATTTTTGGTTCCTGTTATCTTTTTCTTTTGTCATTCTTCTCTTCCACTTCAACAATAGTTGGAGAATAATAAATTCTGGCAGTAAAGCTGGCCTTAAGTTGATGTTTTTTTTCTATTTCTTTGATTCTGCCACTTTTTTTATCTACTAGAGACAACGTAATATCACCAACATCCATAAGTCTGTTCATCTGGAACATCTTGTACAAAAATCGGCAAATAGGATGAAATCTGCCGGTCAATTCAAACTCTATCGGTTTTATTTTAACTTCAGTTCCAATACTCTGTTCTTCATCAACAGGCTTTATCTTGCGAATATTTATTTCATCTGCCATTTCATCAAGTTCGCCTACTAACTGAGACATATCCACTGAACTGGGAATTCTGGTGCTGAGGTTTTTTCCTCTTTTTTCGATTTCCATCAATTCCTTGCGGGCGGCTTTGGTCCTGGTCAATTTCTTTCTGGAAGATGAAAGAGATATCCGGGCATAATTAACCTTGTCTTCAAATTTTTTGACTTTTCCCTTTACAGCCGCATAGGGAACAAAATAATAGTAACCGACTATTCCTCCACAAATTACAGCCATTATACCTGCCTTGTGAACAAGAGAGGAAGTAGCCAGCCAGTTATAGATACGTTCCATTATATACCTCGAAAATATTGGTTTTCGTCATCTCTCGGCAACTAATAAACCATTATTGCCCTGAGAGAAAAATCTACTTTGGTTATTTCAATATCATTATCTTTGGTTTTCTTTTTTTCCTTGATTTTTTTGGTTTCAACTATTTCGGGATTGCGAAAATAGGCTGAATAATTAAGTCGTTTAGCAAATTCACTTACATCTGAATAGCTCATTGTTACCCCCTTTATGGAGACTTCACGATTATTTTCCTTGAGACTGGTGAGATAAATCGGCGTGGGCACCCAGTTGGGATCAAGATTGATCTTTGTCTGATTCAAACTCGACACAACAGTCGGCATTTGACCGATACTCAATATTCTGGAGAGTTCCAAAAGAGCAAATACAGGGTTGGAGCGAACATTTTCAATTCTCGTTACCATTTTCAATTTCTTTTTGTAGCGTTCTTGTATCTTCTTTTTCTTCTCAGCCGGGATTACCTTTATTTTCCCGATCTGTTTGAACAAATCCTTTTTCTGCCTTGCAAGCGAAGCGGCCTTCTTTTTGTTTTCCTCAATACTGGAAAGATCAACCATAGAATTATAGTGGTAATAACATCCTGCCGCAGTCAGTCCAATGGCCAGCAGAAACAATCCAAGCCACTGTTTTCCTCTAGCAACATTGGGAGATACCTTTTGAGGAACCAAATTTATTTTAATCATTTTATTCTCCTGACTGATATTTACTCAGCGCCAATCTCCAGGTTTTCGCAAAGCCAGTCCTAAAGCAACAGAAGCTGTAGAGGCCTGTGCTTGCAGCAATGGCATATCAAATTTTGATTCATCTACAATTATGCCTCTGGCAAATCCATCAAATTTTTCAACAACCATATTAGATTTATTCTCAATTGAACTGATCAGAGGATTCATCAATGCACCTCCGCCGGTAACAATGATTTTCACGCCTTTCTTTACATTTACTGTGGAGAGAAAAAAGTCGATGGAACGCTGAATTTCTCCTGCCATTACGTTGCAGACTTCTGTTACAATTTTCATCAATTCTTTGTCAGGAGACATACCGGAAGCAGCCTCCCGTTTTTTGGTCTCAGCTTCATCAAGAGTAATCTGCATGGAACGTCGGATCTCTCCTGTTATCGAATTTCCACCTATTCCAATATCTCTGACAAAGGTGGTAATCCCATTGATAACAACATTTATTGAAGTTGAAGAAGCACCTATATTAAGAATTACATATGATTCATTTGGATCAATACCGCGAGTTCTTTCAATAATATTTTGAACAGCAAAGGAAGCTACATCAAGTACTACCGGATTTAATCCTGCTTCTCTGACAACGTCCAGATAATCCTCAACTATTTCTTTTTTACTGGCCACGAGCAGAACTTCCATCTGACCTTCACTATTAGAAGGAACCACTACTTCATAATCCACTTCAACTTCATCCTTATCAAAAGGAATATGGTGAACCATTTCAACCGCCAGTTCCTCTTCAAGATCAGTTTTGTTCATAATCGGCATCAGGATCTTTTTGACAATCACGTTTCTGCCTGAAATTGCCAGAGATACATCTTTTTTCTTCAGTTCCAGCCTGGAAAAAAGTGCTTCTATCGCTTCCAATACCGCCACCTGGTTAATTATTGCCCCGTCAGCTATGGGACTTTCAAGTAGAGGATTTATTCCAAAATTTCTTAAAATCAAACCTTTACGGGTTTCTTTCAATTGCACCAATTTTACTGATGATGATCCAATATCAAGTCCTATACAGTTGGAAGCCATATCTATTCCTTTCAACGAATACTACATTGTATTCACATAAACTATCTTTAACTACAATATACTACATAAGATTACATGTGCCAAATTCTTTTTCAATCTTTTTGATCTTTTATAGATTTTTCGGATCAAGCTCATAATCCTTTATTTTATAAAGCAGAGTTCGTTCACTTATTTCCAGCAATTTTGCTGCTTCTCCCCTTTTTCCCCTGGTCTGGTTCAATGCTTTTTCAATTAAATATTTTTCCAGATTTCTGGTTGATTTTTTTATGGAAAAACCATCCTGCTTAAATTTTCCCCAGATCTTTTCTTTGGAACTCCCGGTCATATCCGGCAAATCATCCAGAGAGATCTCTTCTTCGTCAACTAAAATAACCATTCTCTCAATAATATTCTCTAATTCCCTTACATTTCCAGGCCAGTCATATTGTTCCAATTCTCCGTAAACAGATCTTTTTACCCTTTTTTTCTTCAAACCCAGCTTTTTACAATATTTTTCAAGTAAAAACTCTGTAAGAACTGGAATATCATCTTTTCTCTGTCTCAACGCAGGCATTGTTATGGGAACAACGTTCAATCTGTAAAAAAGATCTTCTCTGAAAGCCCCTCGGGTGACTTCTTTGGTCAGATCCTTCGAGGTGGCAGCAATCAATCTGAAATCAACTCGAATATTCTGATTACTTCCTACAGGTCTGACTTCTCCTTCCTGCAGAACTCTCAATAACTTGGCCTGTAATTCCAGGGGAAGCTCTCCAATTTCATCCAAAAATAAAGTTCCTCCCGAGGCTTCCAGAAAAAGACCGTTCTTTTTCTTGTGAGCACCAGTAAAAGCACCTTCTGCGTGACCAAATAATTCACTTTCAAGCAAACTTCTCGGAATGGCGGCACAATTTACTGAAGTAAAATTATGCTTCCTGTTTGATAATTTGTGGATTCTTCTGGCAGCCAGTTCTTTTCCGGTTCCACTCTCCCCGAGAATAAGGACTGTGGTATCAAAAGGGGCAATTTTATCTATTTTTTGGATAATCCGAAGAAAATCTTTGTTTCTGCCAATTAATCTGGTTTCATTTTCCTTTGTTTGGAGCCTTTCCCTCAATAAACGATTTTCATCCTTGAGAAGCTCCCTTTCTTCCGCCTGTCTGATATTATGAAGAATAAAGTCTTTTCTGAATGGTTTGGCTATAAAAGTGAAAGCTCCATTTTTCAATGCTTCAACTGCAAGCTCAATCGTACCATAAGCCGACATCACTATTATGACAATTTGGGGACATTCTTTTTTGACCGCCTTCAGAATTTCAATTCCATCCATTCCCGGCAATTTTACATCGGTTATAATCAAATCAATTTCTTTATCATTCAGCGCTATATTCAGACCTTCTTGACCATTTTTCGCACAAACAGGTTCATATCCCTCTCCGGAAAGAAGCAATTTCAACAATTGCAACAAACCTGGTTCATCTTCTATGATCAGTATTTTCTTGAAGATTTTTGTCATTTGAATAAAACTCCATTCCTTTTCTGCTGCGGATATAAAACCTTTTTTCAGACTCAATTATTACAAAACAGGAATATCCGGGGAAAAGGAACATTTAGTGGAGTATAGTTCAATAGATGCAATGGAGCAAAATTTCCCACCAATAAATAATGAATTTTAAATATTTACTATTATTTCAGAATGATAGACCATTCTATCTGCAGATAGAGAAAAAAACAGTTTTCAGATAAATTCTAATAGAAAAAAAGGGAGGTAACCCTGCTGGGCTTGTTCGGGGAAAAGGAAAGTGAAATGGTTTTAACCAACAAAGGGATAAGTAAAGGCAGTGGATTTTTTCTTGAATTTGGGAAATTTGGCTCCGCGAACGGCTCTGGCAATGCATTTTCCAACCGGTGTACTCTTGTGTTTACCTCTGGGAGAAGCATAGATCACCCGGCCGTTGCATTTAACCTTGACTCTTACTTTAACTGTTCCATGAACACCGTATTTGGAGAAACAACGTCTTACCCGACCACGGACTTTATTAATGGCGGTTCTGACGTCGCTTCCGGCCAATGTTGTTTTAGAGTGCTTGGCACAGGGATCACTGCTGGAATTACTTGAACCTCCGCCGGAGACATATTTTTTACAACAGGATGGTTTATTATTCTTCAACATACACCAGACTTTGGTACACCCACTCTTGCTGCCTGAATCTGATGAACCGGAGTCACCGGTTTTATCAGTATTATGGCTTTTACCAGTATTATGGCTTTTGCCAGTATTATGGCTTTTGCGGGAACTACCGGATGAACCTGATTTAGTATTTTTTTTGTCAGCGTCTTTTTTATCTTCATCCTTCTTGTCGGCGTCTTTTTTATCTTCATCCTTCTTGTTGGCGTCATCTACTTTATCGCCGTTTCCATCACTGGTTTTTTTGTCAGCGTCTTTTTTGTCGGCATCCTTCTTGTCTTTGGCGGCAACCTTGTTTTTATCGTCACCTTGATTTTTTTGAGCAACCTTGGTTGATTTTTTGTCGGAACTGTCTTTGGAATCTCTGCCCTTGAAGATAAATAATCCACCTGCAAGTACTACTATCAGCAAAAATGCTCCCAGTCCGATAAAGAGAACCTTATTATTTTTCTTGGCTTGCTGACCTGGTGCCCCCCGGGTTGATGATTGCATTTGAGGAGCTGCTGCCGGAGTAAGGACCGGTGCAGTGGTCAAGGGATTGGCAACAACCGGTGCGGCTGGAAGATCGAAATCGTCATTCTGTTGATTTGATCCGGTAGATATAGATGTAGCCATTTCCTCAATATCCACAAGCCCGCTACCTTTGCTTTTGGGATCTATGTATCCGGGACGACTTGTTTTCTTTTTCTTTTTGCCTGCAGCCAGATTTTGCAAATTATCAAGTGAAAATAAAACAGAATTCTCATGACGCTGCCCTTTCATTTTGGGCAGATTTTCATCTTCTGACTCACTTCCGAACAGATCGTCCTTTTCATCTCCACCAAAAGCTCCCCCTGAATCGAAAGAGGCAAAAGGATCTTCTGGTTCTGAAGCTGGTTCTGAAGCTGGTTCTGAAGCCGGTTCTGCAGCGAAAACTTCTGAAAATTCATCAATCTTGTAAATGGATTTCCAGTCGTCCAGCCCTTCTCTCCAGGCAAAAGTATCTCTGGTAATTTCACCAAGAGCAGATTTGGCTTTTATTTCTGCAATCGTAAATGGCCCCTCTTGATTGTCATTGATAACTACATGCCAGATTTTTACAGCTTCTGCGGGAGCAGCTTTCGCCTCATTCCCACCACCTGACATGGCTGAGTAATCAACAACCCTAGTAGCGTCCTCGTCAGCTTCTTCCTCTTCTTCTTGTGGTTTGACAACAATAACATTCCCACACTTCTTGCATTTTATTTTGAAAACTTTGCCTTTAGTCAACTTTTTGTCGGCTATGGAATATTTTGTATGGCAATTGTCACAAATTATTTTCATTGAACTTTACTCCTTGGTTTCCATTTCTAAACTTCAGTACAAATCTGATTTCTGTTGATGAAATCAGTAAAATACCTGAAGTCTTATCTGGTAACTCCATGAAAGCTGAGTAAACCAAAACTTCGAAAACCGGACTGACTGATCCCACGAAGGTTCATGGGAAATGATCTAACATAATTGATACGTAAATTGTCAATTTATATGATTGGATTAATTAAAATTCCCGAAAAAAATCGGATCAACCATAAAAAACAACTCATTATTAACTTCAAAAATACTGCTTTTATGAAACAACATCTGTTTTTAAAACAAGAGGTTATAACCTAAAGTTAATGTTTTTAATTAAACAGAAAACAGGACTGAGCAATAATTGAGCAATAATTGAGCAATATCAAAAAAAATGAATAAAATAAATATTGTTTCTGATTTTTTTTAAAAAACACATTTTCATTTGGAATGAATTGCTTTTGAACAACACATTTTCAGAGGATAGATGTTAATATATTTTTGTCTATTTTGCTAGAAAAAATAGTAACTAGTTCCCATCCCAAAAAGGAAGGTATTCGTCTGAGAACGGAATTTCACCTCATCTGCTTTGTTGTAACTTCTTGAAATAGTATCAACTATGTCTGCGAAGTTACTGTGCGCATCTGAGCCAAACTTCTTACTCAGCTAATAACACCCATTCTGGGACGGGAACTAAATAAAGAACACCGATAATAATAAGAAAACATTTTTTCAAATAATTACCGACAGTTTTATGAAAAACTGAAAATTATTTCAGTAATTCAAACTGCTGACTAATAATTTTCTAAAGATCATTTATAGTGCAAAATTACACTCCTATCAAATTTTTAAATTAGATCTTGTCCTCATCCCTCAAGATTATTATGGTAATGAATAAATGGTTCTAGCGCAAAACAAACAAAAATATGAAAGGTTATCGATTCATGAAATTAATTTCTCAACCTAAAACCAGTTTCTGGTGGATCCTTGTTTTCTTGATCCTGATTTCTCTTTGTAGTGTATTTAATGGTTGCAAAAAGGGAAAAAACCAGAAAAAAAACCAAAATTCAAAACCCGAAGAAAATCAGTTACAACATAAAGAAAGTAAAATAAAATTAACTGCTTTATGGAAAAAAGAAATCAAAAACCTCACAATTGCGGCAGATCAGGATAAAGATTCCATTTATCTGGTGGGTTTCAGAGGAACCAAATCAAGACCTGTACCCAAAATACAGTCACTGCTGAACAGTAAAGATGGTAAAATTATCTGGCAAAAACGTCGCTCCATGTCTTTATTCCGTAACAAAGCTCCCTGGACAATAAACTACTCCATGAGAAAGAAGGAAATCTTGTATATCAGCCGTTATGGAGCGCTTTATTCCCTTTCCCGCCAGGATGGCTCAGCTGGCAACCGCATTGATTCCAAACACGGATTTGCAGATATGGGCAAAAAATTGTTTATTGGCGATTCCACTCCATATTTTCTTAACTATCCCGATTTTGACAAGAAACAGATAATTGCCGACATGAAACCTCTGAATCAGGGAATGTTCGTGCGACTAGCCAGCAGTTTCCCGGTTACAGGCAAAAAAGAAACAGTACTCCTCAGAACCAAAGACGGCTTTTTGAGAGCGGTTTCCGTTGAAAAAAATCAGGAAATCTGGAAATTCAGAGAAGAACTTGATAAAAAACTCTGGCCTGCCGATCTGCCCCTTTCTCAAAATATACTCCTGGTACCAACTATTTTTGAAAAATATATCTATGAAACCAGAATCAGATGGAATGACAAAGCCAACAAACAACAACAACTCACCCTGCCCGGCAAAATACGCAGAAACCGCAATATCATGGTTCACGACAATTTGGTTTCGATGTTCCTCACAGATGGACTCAACCACAAAATATTTATCCCCATCAATCTGAAATCAGGCAAAATTATTTCCAAAAAAATTATGGCAAGTGATCTGTGTACAAATGGAGCAGGCCTGATCAGTTGTCGTCTTAACAATCAACTTCTGGTGTTTGCTCAGAGAACCGGCAAACTTGAATACACCAAAACCTTATCCCATCGAATCAAATTCATTGCTCACCGGGACAATATCATTGCAGCCGAGGACAAATCAGGAAAAATCAATATTTTCCAGGGAAAAAGTGGCAAAAACCTATGGTCCGGGAAATTGAAAATCAAATCAACTCAGGCTGAATTAAAAGATGTTCTTTATGGCAAAGGAGACAGAATAGCCCTTCTCCTGCAAACCAACTGGCCGATCAAATCCCGGTTAAACCGCCTGTACCTGCGTCTTTTTTCATCTGCCATGCCCCATGCAGCCACTAACATCAAACTGGGCAAACCCAAAAAACACAAAAGATATTCAAGAATACAATCAGATTCAAGTACAATTGACATCAATACGCCTGTCTGGACAAAAGACAATCTTGTTTTTTCTGCTGTGGACGGCTTATTTAAAGCAATTAATGTCGATAACGGCAAAATTATCAAAAGCTTTACTTTACCGGGCAAACAGGAAAATACAGTATCCTTGCTTGCCCGTCACGGAAATCATGTCCTTCTGGATAAAACAGATTACCTGGTCTGCATCAACCAGAAATTTAAAAAAATTGAATGGCAGGATTATCTGGATGAAGAAGAATATGCCCTTTCAACCAATAATACTGTTTTCATCAGAAAGAGAAATGGCTTCTACACCAGAAATCTCAAAAACGGCAAAAAAACAAAAGATCTTTTCCCAGAAGTTGAAAAGGCGGTGGTGGTTTCTGCCAATGATGAATCATGGTATGTAAAAACCTCATCCGGAAACAAACTTGTAAAAGACAAAGAAATCAAAGAATACAAAAAAAAGGATTTTCCCGATTCCTATCTTAATGTGTCGGACTATCCGATTATTGTTTGGAAAAACCTCAAAGCTGTTGACAGCAGCGGTTCCTGGTCAGGTATCCAATTGTCAACAGGCAAAGTTTTGTGGACAAAAAAATTCTCCCATCATCCCCCGGAAATTGGAACAGCCAAAGACCTCTCCCAGCTTGAACCTCGAGATTGCGGATTAAACAACCCACAATTTTGGCTGCGCTCAACTCCAGAAGGTTTTATTGTGCCAGGTCCTTCTCACCGGTGTCTGCATTTGATCTCCCCTGAAACAGGAAAAGTAAATTGGAGTTTGTGCTTTAATAAACTTTCAGGTCCACCTGTATATTCCCATGGTCACCTGCTGGTTTCCGCCAGAGCTCCCTGGTATCATCCCAATTCTGAAATAAGCTCTCCGGCTGAAAATCATAATTTCTATTCTGTTATTTCCATTTCTCCTGATGGCAAAAAAGTTGAAAAATTATGGACGGCCACCGATGAACACAACATCATGCTGCCATTCAAAAGCCCGGAGAAAAATGAACCTCTGGTCATCACTCTTTTTAACAGCAATAAATCAACTTTCACCAAATCCCGACTCAAGGCTTTCAAAATAGAATAATTTCCTGTGAAAGCTCCATTTTTCAAAGTCAGGTAAATATTTCCCTGCAAATACAACAAGATCTCATTATTCCCAAATTCAGCTTGATTTTACCTGTCCAACAAATTATAAATAGCTGACTGAGAATGGAGAACTCTTTGAGAGGCAATCCATTCTTTCTCTAAATTTATTGCATTTCAGCTTTTATTTTTAATTAGAGATGTTATAAAACGGAGAGATGTCCGAGTGGTCAAAGGAGCCTGATTCGAAATCAGGTGTACGGTTTACCGTACCGGGGGTTCGAATCCCTTTCTCTCCGCCAGGTTCTTTTCAAAACCAACTTTGAGTATTTAACAACTCATAAGTTCTTTTTTTCCAATTGATTAGTCAATTGAGGAGAGGTGTCCGAGTGGCCTAAGGAGCACGATTGGAAATCGTGTGTGCTTAATGGCACCGGGGGTTCGAATCCCCCTCTCTCCGCCATGATCAGCCTTTGAGGCTTCAGGCGACGTAATCCGAGTGAATCCCGCCAGATCCGGAAGGAAGCAACGGTAGCTTGGAAAGCGGGTGCCTGAAGCCTCAAAGGTTGATTTTATCAACCCTCAACAACCCCCAAACCAAATAAAATTGTCTTACCTAGTACTAGCAAGAAGATACAGGCCTCAAACCTTTCAAGAACTTGTCGGGCAGAAACACATTGTTACTATCCTGACAAATGCGCTCAAATCAAAAAGAATCCACCACGCTTTTTTGTTTACCGGAGCTAGAGGCACAGGCAAAACTTCAACTGCAAGACTTCTGGCCAAAGCATTGAATTGTATCGAAGGCCCCACTCCCGAACCGTGTAATCAATGTTCCCACTGCCAGGATATAACCAAGGGGAAAGATGTAGATGTTCTTGAAATAGACGGCGCAACCAACACCGGAGTGGAAAATGTCAGAAATCTGAGAGAAGACATCCGCTATCTGCCTTCAGGTGCAAAATACAGAATCATCATCATTGATGAAGTTCATATGCTGACCATCAGCGCTTTCAATGCTCTTCTCAAAACACTCGAAGAACCTCCGGCTCATATAGTTTTTATTTTCGCAACTACAGAACCCCACAAAATACCGGCTACAATCCTCTCAAGAGTTCAGCGTTTCGATTTTAAAAGGGTAAAATTGTCGGCTCTTACTGATCATGTTATCTCTGTTCTGCAAATGGAAAAATTTTCTATTACACAACCTGCAGCCAGGCTGGTTGCAATTGAAGGACAAGGAAGTGTCAGAGACACCTTGAGTATTCTTGATCAGGTTCTAGCCAACCACGATGACAAAGAATCCAAAATTACAGCGGAAGAAATTAAAATTGTTCTTGGTGTTGTTGAAAACGACTTCTTTATCAACCTTATCCAAGCTTTACTCCAAAGGGATTCAAACCAATTATTTTCTATTCTTAATCAGGTTTTTTACGACGGTTACGATCTTGTTCATTTCGCCAAATCTCTAGCCTACTTTGCTCGTGATTTACTGGTAGTTAAAACTTGTGACGATCCGGAACCCCTGTTGACTACCAGCACTCAAAATACTCAGGAATTACGCAATCTGACAGCTTCAACCTCAATTCAGCATCTCTATCAGATTTTCAATCACCTCTTTCTTAATCTCAATACAATCTCTCGCTCCCTTTCTCCAAAAAATTCACTCGAAATGGTGCTGATGGAACTGGTTCTCACCGAACCCCTGCTACCTGTTGCAGATCTTATAGATAAACTTGAAACTCTTGAACATAAAACTCGCAAAGATCTTCCGGCCAAACCCCTTTCTTTTAAAAAAAAAACTGAATTAGAAGTTGCTTCAGTTGATATCGGCAATTCCCATTCTGATAACAACAAAACAAACCAGGCAAATATAGCCAAACCACAAGCATCTACTGTTGCGTCCAACTCATCTTCCCAGGATACAGGCCATTACGACCATGTTCTCAAGCAAAAACCAGTAAAACCAGAAGAGGTATCCAACAATAAAACTGATAATTCTTCCCCTGGGAAAAAGATAAACGCATTTTCCAAATCCGATTGGGATAGAATTCTTAAGATTTTTCGCAAGAAGGATCCCCTGCTGTTGGTTCATCTTGAACACTTCAGATTCAAACAAGCCAAAATACAAAACAACAGTATCATCCTGCAGCTTGATCTTCCTTCCGGATTTGATCTTTCACTTCAACACTTGAATGATAACCGTAAATCCATAGAAAAAAAATTCTCAAGTGAATTTTCTGTTCCGGTCAAACTGGACATTTCTGAAACCACCGAAAAGATAGACTGGAAAAGTATTCCGGAAGGCAAACCCGCCAATCTCTCCAAGGTAGAAAAATCAGCTCGCAACCAGATCATAAAAGAAAAAAACATTGAGGAATCCATCAAACGTAATAAAATAGCCCGTCTCTTAATCGATAATTTTGAAGGCAAAATTATTTCCCGTAAAAAGCTCGTTCAGGATTGAATTCCACAATTTCACTTAATTAACTACTTCAGGAGTCAACCATGACAGATAAATTTGATTTCAGCCAGCTATCATCAATGCTTCCTTCCATGGGAAAAATGCAGGAAAAAATGAAAAATATGGAAAGCAAGCTTAATAAGGTCCTGGTTACAGGAGAATCCGGAGGTGGCTTGGTTAAAGTTACAGCCAATGCCAACCTCAAAGTAAAAGAAATAGAAATAGACCAAAAGTTGCAGGAAATGGATGATCCAGAAATGATGTGTGATTTGATCGCAGCTGCAGTTAACATAACCCTGGATAAATGCAAAACCAAGGCCCAAGAAGTTACTGTGGAAGAACTAGGTCCCATGGCTTCCATTCTTAAAAATTCACCCTTCGGGGGAAACATATAAATTTCAATGTTGCCACCAGCTTTTGACAATCTTATCAAATCATTGAGTCGTCTTCCCGGTATCGGTAGAAAAACTGCCAGACGGCTTGCCTTTTTTCTGATTGATTCACCTGAATTGGGCAAAGATATAGCCTCAGGTCTGATTGATCTTCCGCTGGTAAATAACTGCCGAATCTGTGGTTTTTATTGTAGCGTAGATTCAGTCTGTTCAATCTGCAGCAATCCTTCTCGCAACAGTGAGATTCTATGCATTGTAACCAAACCCCAGGACATGATGGCAATTGAATCCAGCGGTTCCTTCAAAGGTCGCTATCATATTCTTTTTGGCAATATTTCCCCTCTTGATGGCATAACTCCTGAAGATATAAAACTTGAAGAACTGGAAAAAAAAATTGCTGAAGATAATATTCAAGAGTTGATTTTAGCTCTTGACTCCACAGTGGACGGAGAAACAACCTCTCAATATATTTTTGAATTGTTCAAGGATTCGGTAAAAATCAGCCGAATTGCAGCAGGAATTCCTTTTGGCGGCGAACTTGAATACACTGACAAAATCACAATTACCAGAGCTCTTTCCCGACGAACATCCCTTGATGATTGACTTTTTATACTTTCCCAAATAACCATTCATTCCAGAAATCCACAAACAGAAAAACAACTCGTAATCATGGCTGCAACTAGTCTATGGATATGCTTTTGCCTATATATTCTTTGAGTTGCAACAACACTAAATCTTCATATTTTAAAATTTTAAACCACCTGAAGTAATAGAATGACTTTTTGATTGATTTACTTTTAAGAGGAATAACAGAGAAGAATAGAAAGAAAAGGAAGAAAAGGAAGAAAAGTGTTAAGAGCAGTGGCAAACGGAGGAATCAGCCACCCCTCGTCTTGACAATGGCAAAACTGAATCTGAGATAACGGGCTCTGACCGCTGTTTTCAATACCTGATCCACTAGTTTCCATGGAATTTTGGTATCAGCTGCTATAAAAGCTTCACCCTGAAACTTTTTGGCACTTATCTGCTTGGCTTCTATTTCTTTATTTCTAAGATCGTCAAGCCTGTCTTTGAGATTTTTGATAATGTATCCATTGGGTGCATCTTGAGAAGAAATACCGAGGTTGTTTATAGTGACGACTTTTTTGCCCTTCACCACAATACTAGTACGTGAAATCTGGATATCCACACATTCAACCATGTTACTCATGGAAGTTGATTTTGGAATCATCAACTCATTTTTCTTTTGAGGCACACTCATGGGATCTGAACCATAGCTTTTGAGCAGGAAAATAAGAATAATGGTAAGAGCATCCATTAGGGAGGTAATCGCTAAAGGATTATCTTCATCCTTTTTATTTCTTCTCGCTGCCTTTTTTTCGGCCAATTTTTTGGCCATTGCCTCTTCTTCGGCTGTTCTTAAATCATTGTTGTACATTAAATCAGCTCCTTTGATTAAGCCTGCTCGGGATTATTATAACTTGATCTGGAACTAGCGACCGAGTGCGGCCAGGGGAAACATGCAATTGCCACGTAATTCCCACTCTTTTTTGCCTTGCGGTTTCTTGAAACTGCAAACAAGACTGCCACTTTCCAAGCCCTCAAGTTCACCTTTGGCTTCGTTGGGCAATTCTCTGGCAGCATCAAGAGTATTGATAACTACATCATACTCAATCTGATCCTGAGGTCGGATGGTTACTTTGCCCCAATCGACAAAAGTTCCATCTTTCTTGTCACGATTGCTTTTGTAGTTTGGTTTGTACAATTTGGTGTAAAGATACTTTTGCAATTTATCATACATGTACTTCTTTTCACCACCAGCATGAACTACCGCAATACAAGGTTGCCCGTTATTTTTGCGTTCAGGACAAACAGAACCCTTTTTGGTGGATACATAGTATCCCTCTTGGGTGATATCTATAACAAGACCCATGACTTTCTTGTCTTTTTTCTTTTTCTTATCCTTTACACGCGACTTACGAGGTGTATCAACCAGAATGATACCAATCTGAATAAACTGTGCACTCAGGAGAAGAAAAGGAATAAGCAAACAAAGCAGATTCATAATCGGCATTAAATTGATGTCTTCCAAATCATCTTCTAATTCGAATTTTGCCATTTAAGATCTCCTTAACTTCATGTTTGAAGCTTACCGATTTCCCAATGACAGAAATCGGTAAATTTATTAATTATAAACAAAGGTAATTTGTTTATGCCTTATCTGGCTCTGCTGAGTCTTCTGGCAAGATAGTTGTCAAGTTTGGTAGAGAAAAGTTCTACGTCGTTGAGAATTTTCTTGGTGAAGCCCATGAGAAGAAGATGGCCGGTAAGACAGGGAACTGCAACAATAAGTCCAAAAGCAGTTGTGTTCATCGCAACAGCAATACCATGTGAAAGAACAGCACTTCTGTTTTCGGGAGTTGCTGTACCAAGAGCATCAAAAGCCTGGATCATACCAAGAATAGTACCAAGCAGTCCACAAAGAGTAGCAATGTTGGCTACACCCTGGAGAGCAGGAGTTCTTTTGGATACTTCAGGACCAACTTCCAGTTTTGCTTCTTCAATTGCTGCTGATACAGCCATTGGGCCTTCACTGTATTTGGTAAGGCCAGCCTTGATAACTCTGGGAAGAGCTGCAGTAGGAGCTGCATTACAAAGCTTGATGGCCTGATCTATATTATTGGAGCCAACTAATTGCATAATTTGACTCATGAATGCTTCTGCGTTGATGTTGTACCTGAAAAGGAGAAAGATTGCTCTCTCGATGATGATTGCAATTCCGAATGCAGATGCAAAAAGGATTACGTACATAAATTCACCACCGTCTACAAATGCTTTTGCTAGACCGCTCATATTATTATTCCTCCGTATTGGGCCATGATGCCCGGGTTAATGAAAAAAAATATCGTTAAAAAATTAATATTAAATTACTACAAAATAATCTTGGTTAAATCAATAAAGAAATGAAAGAAAATCTCCTTCTCATATCTCGGGCTAGGTTATAACCTATTTTGTGGAACTTTAAAACAAAAAAACAGCAACTTTCTTTAAAATGGTCCTGAAGAAAGGGAATTATGTATTTTTATTAAAAAATCTCGAAAAAACCTGGGGTCTTTTTCGTCCCATTTCCAAAAACTACTGTATTCCCAAGCACGAAAAATTTCAAATTTAGGTTTAGGGATCTGAACCTCAATTGCATCATTTGATTGGGCATGAACCTGGGGCAGATTGAAACACATTCCCGATAATGCCAACAGTGTAAGTGAAAATATAATTTTTTTAAACATAAAATTACCTATTTTTTGCTTTTTGCCTTTTTTATCCAACTAAGCAGAATTTTTTCCAGATGTTTGTTTCTGCTTTTTTCGCGACGTAGATATGAGATATATTTGCTTGCATGTTTAATTGCCAGATCGGCTCTGTCCCTGTTGGAAAGGTTGCCCAAATCAGGTACCTTGTCCCACATGGAATAGATGAGAGCCAAATTATAATGACAATTATAGCACTTGGAATTCAAGGTATTGAGTATATATTTCAACTTTTTCTCAGCCTTGACATAATTGCCGGTTTTCAAATAAGCAACACTGAGATTAAGCTGGAATTTCCAATTGTTTTTGATTTTGGCTGCATTAGACTGATCAGCACTTTCCAAAAGACGAAGACCTTTTTGGTATTCTCCTCTTTCGAGAGCCAGACTTCCCTTGATAAACTTGACCATAGGCAATTCAGAAGCTGTTTTGGCAGCAAATTCCTTTTTGGCTTGAGCCATTTGGGATTCACTTTTCAGCAAAAATCCTTTTTTTCTGTACTCTCGGGCTAACTTCAAGTGATAACGTCCTTTGAGCAGATGATAAAAACCTGTTGGTTTGGTAGGAGGATTCATCTTTTTACGAATTTCTTTGATTCTTTCAAGAGCAGTAAGCATCTTACCGTATCTTTCCAGTTGAAACTCGGCTCTGGCTATAATTTGAACTGTTTCAACATGGCTGTAGTTTACCTCGAGAATCTTGCTGCAAAGCTTTATTGCTTTTTCGAGAGAACTTTTATCGCCTTTTTCCAGAAGTGAACGGGCTGTTTTCAGATCTTTTCTGAGTTGTTCCTTTAATTCCTGCTCTTTGCTGATTTTTTTGTCAACTTTGCTTTGCTCACCGGTTTTTTTGTTTGAACTGTCCGCCTCTTTACCATCTGTTTTGCTGAGAGTCTGATCTTTTTCTAGTTTATCGGCTGATTTTGTCTGAGAATTATCCTGACCTTGTTGTCCGTTTGAAGTATTTGAATTATCTTTCTTGGCCGCTTGTTTTTCAGTTTTATCAGTCTTGCTGTCCGGAACAGTCTTTCCCTTTTTTTTGGATTTACAACCAATTGCAAAAAGGGAAATGAAAGCAATGGCCAAGATAATCAAGAGATTTGATTTGAGTTTATACAGTTTCATATTAACACCAGGAGCGAAATCAGGAGCAAAGGATTATTTAACCAATTCGAGTTTAGGTTCGTAAATATCACCGAACCCCTTACCTTCAGAAATAATTTTATGGTAGTTTTCATAGGCTTCAATAATGTGTTTGCTGCTAACATTCTCGTTTTTCACAATTTTGTGAAGTTCTTCGTAGGTTTTTGTATATTCGAATTTCAACTTATCAAGGGGAATTATCTCCTTTTCAACTGTTTTGTTGCCTTCTTTCAAGGTGTAGCTTCTCTGGTAATAAGTCTTGCGTTTGTAATCAAGAAAACATTGAAGATCTTCTTTTTTTGATACCTTGGGACATCCAGCTTCCTTAAGTTTGGCATCAGGATTTTCTTGATATTCAACTTTGCTTAATTTTTCCAGGTAAGGGGCATCTTTGAAAAATTTAATCCCATATCTGAGAAGTCTCATCTTCAAAGCCAACAGATCAGCTTTGATTTTGGCAACTTGTTTTCTGAGATAACCCTTTTGCTCTTTATACCAACTGTAACTGTCAGCCCTGTTCTTAACTGACTGGGATACATTGTAGGTTAAGGCCAGTGCATTATTTGAGGGCAACATTATACTGAGAATAGCCATCTGACCGAGAGGCTGCAGTATTTGCTGCAAATCTGCAAAGGTTAACTGGGGCTTGGTTTTTGTGATCTTCACCAGTTTTTTGTAGGTTTTTTCAAGTTGATCAATTAAGGCCACAGGATTTTCACTGTATTGTTTCTTCAACTCTGCCAATGCCTTTTTCATTTTGGGCAGAAATTTGTCCATGTATTTTTTGGTCTGTTTGGGATAATCCTTGGAAAAATTTCCTGATAATTTTTGAATCTGCTTCTGATAATTTTTGATGTCTTTTTGGGAAAGAATAAGCTTGGTCAGTGCTTTCTGAAACCCAACTTTTTGTAAATCTTTGATAAAATTTGGGTATTTTTTATTGTATTTTTTGAAGCGATTGTAATATTTGAGCAAATCTTTCTGAGAAAGAACCTTGGATTTATTTTGATGTGCCTGAATCTTCTGAAGAGCATCGATAAATTCTTTAATTTCATTTATATACTGCTGTTTTGCTTTTTCCAGTTTTTCATTGAGTTTCTTAACCTGTTTTTGCAAGGTTTCACTCTGTCCGGAAACCTTTTTTTGCAATTCAATCAGTTCAAGCTGGGCATCCTGATATAAACCAATAGCCTGGGGCTGTTTTTTGGGGAAGGGATCTTGCACGGTTTGATATTCTTCATTGATGAATTTAATCAAAGCCTCCCCATAGTAAATAACTGCATAACCTGGATTCAACTGAGGCTGGGCACTGAAATTCTTTTCATACAATTTTTTGTATTGTTCAAGATATTTGGAATATTCTTCCTTGGCTTGAGTCCAACTTGCAGAACCAGGTCTGCTTTTTTCAACAATTCTGTTCCAGATTGAAGCTTTCTGATAGATCAGATTCAATCTTTTTTTCCACATGGATTCATATTTACTTGCAGTCAGATAGATTTTTTTGCCATCTTTGGTTTTTTCGGTGAATATTTTGGAAAGAGGCAGATATCTGTTGTAAATATCCTCCATCTTTTCTACTTCCTTGAGGGCATTTTTAAGAGTAATGGTGGAAACTCTACCTTCGAAGGCATCACTCAATTCAAGATCAAACATCATTTCCTGATAATATATTTTTTTATCAGTTACAGTCGCTTGGCAATTACCAGAATCGCAATTCCAAAATACTTTGAAATATTTATCTACTTCATCTTTTTTGACATTAATTTGAGTTGCCAGTTTTTCGTAAGCATCCTTTTCGGGAATTGTAAATTTGGTTTGATATTGCCTTTTGCCGATATCAAAGATATCAACCAGCTTTTTCCCCTGTTCCATCATTTCCTGCTTGTATTCCTTGCCTCTCGCCTTGTAAATCCAGAATATCTTCTCTTCGGCCATGAATTTGAACTGACTGCTTTTTGTTTTTTTGACTTTGTCATCTTTTCTGATTTTCCAGGTTCCCTTTGGTCCTGTTTTAGCCAGTTCTCTCCACATGAGGATGGCATTTTTGTCGTCAAAAGCTCGAGTATATGCTTCAGCAAGCTCGTAATAGATGATTTCTTTATATCCTTTGTTTTCGGCTACGGCAAAAACATCTTTTTTTCTTTTGATAGTTTCAAGGGTCTCTATAGCACCTTTGAAATCGCCAAGTTCCTTTTTGGCGAGATAAGTATTCCAATAAATTCCAAAAAGATTGCGAAATCTTTCTGCTTTTTCTTCTTCATTTTTTGGTTTCTGATTGAGAATTTTTTTAACCAGAACCTCATAGTGGGCCAAAGCTTTTTTCCACTTTTCAGGATCATTATTTTTCTTTTCTTTTGCTTCCATGGCTTCATCAAAGCTTTTTCGGGAAGTCCTCACCAACTCGTTTAATTCGAGTTTGGCTATCATATCCATAAGCTCTCGATGTTTCTCATCCCCACCACATTTCTTTTTCTCCAATTCGGCAATAACGGAATTTCTCTTTTCTTTGAATTCGGTTTGTTTTTCCGGAGGATAATACTGGTGTTTATAGGTGAGAAAAATATCGTAACTGGCAGAATAAGCCACTTCATTACTGCAATAATCTTCAAGAATTTGTTTATAATATTTCCTTGCCTCCTCAAGATGTTGATATTTCAAATATATTCTAGCAATTTTATATAAAAACACCGGGGAGTTTTCATCTTCCGGAAACAGCTTCATGTAAATTTTAGCATCAGTTATGTAATTTCTGTAATTTTCAGGAATTTCCTGGGGTTTGAATTTAAATTGCACCGATTCTTCTTTTTTAGGATCGAAAGGATATTCAGGATCTTTGTATTCCAATTTATCCATGTAAAGGTAGTTGATAACTGCTGCCGCATTTTTGCGCCACTGGTTACCTAGATGGGAATCTCTGACCTTTCGTCCCCATTTCAGTCCTTCATAAATTTTCTTTTTTGCAGTTTTTTTGTCAGTTGCCAATTCAATGAAATAATAATAAGGAACCGGTTCTTTTTCTTTGAGCGTTTAGTCTTTGCTGATTGAATCGTCACTGCTTCCCGGCAGTTCACAATAAAATTCCAGGATTCGGATCATGGAATTGTATTCGTAAATACTGTTGGGGTATTCTTCCATAATTCCCAAAAAATATTTATAAGCCTTCTCAAACGCAGACTTGGCCTGTTTGCGTAATTCTTCCTTGCGACTTCCCTTTGCCTTTTGGTATTGGAAAAAAAGATCCTTGGCCTGATCTGCCAAAATCTCACCTGAAGAAATCAGGGCATAACTTTTGATATTTACTATATCTTTTCGCAATTTATCAAGAGATACTGTCCTTAACTTCATTTTTTTAATGGCGTTTCTTGATAAAAATTTTTGATGGCTGGTAAGGAATTTCTGGATTTCTCCCGGAGCAAATACTGTATTCAAAGCATATTGGGAAAGAGCATTTTTTTTGTTACTCCAAAAACTGATTTTATTTCTGATTTCTTTTATGTCTCGCCTGCTTTTCACTTCTTTTAGCAAAGAGCGATAATTTTGCATCTGTTCAGTGATGATCTCTCTCATCTTCCAAAAAATATCGGCTTTGCGCGGATTGTATTTCCAGCCACCTTCAACATCCATTTTGCGAAAAATATAACTGTAGATATTGTAAGCATGGATCAGATCTTGTTCGGATCTCTGGTAGATCTTGTTGTCTTCAAGACCCCTGAAAAAGTCGGCCACTCCCAGCCAGATTCTTTTTACATGGGGTTTATGCATTTTATCTTTGTAATAGACCCGCAATTTTTTTAGGGGGCATTTACCGTCACATTTTACCGGATAGGGTTTGGTCCAATTGTATTTGGAACTGTCGATTTTTTCTTCTTGCATCAAAAACCCAATATATTTGATAGCAGCTTCGTGGGGAGAATTTTCATCTTGATTCTGTCCCATATCGATGACCTGATCGAATAATTTCATGGCCAGAGCAGGGTTTATCTCGTTTTGATAAAGCATCAAACCAGCAAAATAGACTACATAACCCCTGGTGGATAATTCTTTGAAATCAGAACTCAAAGCTCTGTTATAGGCACTGAGAGCTGCCCATTTTGTCATAGCCAGATTGAACAATTTAACCTTAATCTGTTCTTCTTCTGTGGCATCCGGATTAACAGGCTTGAATTCGATTGTTTTCTTGGACAGAAATTTACCCAAAGTTGCCCAGGCAGTTCCGATAAATTGAACTGAACCATTTACAGCCTGACAATTCTTAAAAAGATCAAAAGGTAGATTTGTGGGAAAATCGTAGATCATCCAGTTTTTATAATTTTTATCAGACTCGGCAGTTAACAGACCCTGTCCCTTGTTTTTAAGAAATTCTTTAAAATCATTTTGGAAAGGCTGATATTGCCAATTGGAACAAACAGCCCCCAAAGATACTTTGGCGGGCATTTTGTTATCAATATCCTGAATAGAAAGAGGCGGCTTCTCATAAAGACGTGCCAAAAGATGATAAACAGAACCAATGGCCCTGAACTGGGGAAATTCGGTAACCAGTCTTTTTAGATTATCTGCGGCTTTCTTGCGATAATGATTGACTCCCAAAGTGGTATCAGCAGGTCGAATAGCACCTTTACCCAATTTGTAAGCTTTCTGGAGAATCTTTTCATATTCAGGATCAAATTTTTTGACCTTGCCTGTTTCTTCATCTTCATTAAAAACCCAGAGATTTAATTCTTCAGCTATTTCGTGATAAAGAACACCGGTTCTCCATAAAATCTCAGGTACCCAGAGGGGATCTTTGGATTTGGAATATTTTTTAAGTTTCTCCTCAAGAAGTTTTAAAAGTTTGGCTCTTTCAATGATGTCTTTAACTTTGGCTTTTTCAGTTTTGGCTTCCAGTTTTTCTTCAAGGAAAATTCTTTCATTACGTCGACTGCGTTTAACAAGATATTCAGTGGTATTATTGAAGTTTAAAACTCCCTGTTTGAAAAATTTGTAGTCGTCTCTAAGGTTTTTAATAGCTTTAGATATTTTTCTGTCTTCAGTCTTTTTCTTTTTATTCTGAGCCGCTGCCGGAAGAGCAACCACCAGAATCAAACAAACTATCAACTTACTGGGTGTTTTGTTCATTTAGTGTCTCCTTTTGCAGCCTTCGGCTTTTTATTTTCTGTATCTGCAGCTTTCTTTTTCCCTGTAGATTTTTTGGCAGCAAAGGGGTCTGAGTATTTTTTTTCTTCTATTTTTATTTTGTTATTAACAACATAAGAGTAACTTTGTTTTAATTCATCAGTAATTTTTCTGGATTCGCGAACCAGATTGGCCCACTTGGTTCTGGTTTTGGCTCTTTTTGACCAGGAAACATCTACCAGACCCAGATCTGCTTCCATAACAATTTTCTTGAATTTACCTGCAACTTTACTGAGGCTGCTCTGAGACACTGATTCGGCCAATCTGCCAGTTCTGTTGTTGTAGCTTGAATATTGAGAATTGTAGAGTTCAAGCTTTTTCTTTTCTTCCTCAACACTTTGCTTGAATTGTCTCAATTTGAAAGAAGCAATTTCCATCATTTTGCCGTTAGCGGCAATCATTCTGTCTTCAATTTTTACACTCTTTTCAAAAGTGGACATAATTTGATCATATAATGATCTTTGGCTGGAATTCATGGAGTTTTTTCGGCTGGAAAACAATTGAAGTTGCTGGGAAACTACTTTTCTGTATTTTTTTCTGGTCAAACTTTCAGTCGCCATTTCCGTATCGTCCAAAC
>JAQICJ010000028.1 GCA_027858615.1 Deltaproteobacteria bacterium | reverse complement strand
GTGTTATTTCCTGGGGAATTTTTCTGCCACATAATTTTGAAATTTCTGCCTCTGTTTTTGCCCAGGCCAACGTAAATAAAAGAGATCACGAAGTTTTGTCTGCCGAGCCTGATATGCAGTCAGTTCTGGGAGATTTTCTTCTTTCTGTCAAATATGTTCACCCCCTCAACAGTTTTTTGAATTTGGGGTTGCAGGGATTTGGCAAGCTTTTCAGCGGAGTTGGTCAAGTTTATCCCGATCCTGCAGCCAGTTCTTTTGGAGCAATTGCTCTGGCTCGTTTTGATAGTAAAGGTCTTAAAGGTTCTTTGCCTCTCCGAATAATCGGACATATCAATCTGGGGTTTATTTATGACAATTCCTATGCTCTCATGGAGGATTCACCACTTTCTTCCGAGAACGCAAGCATGGAACCTTTTTATCAATATGTTGTCAGACAGTTCGCCATGGGTGTTTCCAGAAGCAGAATCAAATTTACTGCAGGACTTGAATTTCCAATCAACCTTGCAGGCAATATTATCATCCCTTTTGTGGATTATAATATGAATTATTTTACAGGTTCGGCTGATTCCAATCTGCTTGCCTGGCAGGACAGAGTTGATATTTCCGGTGGTGGTTCTCCTGATGATGCTATCTCCCAACAAATAGCCTTCGGTCTGAAATACCAATTCTCCAAAAATTTTGTGGTTCAAGGGGGAGTTGAAATCGCTCTTGATTATCCTGGTTATGCAGTTTCTCCTTCTTTGCCCGTTTATAATATTTTTGCAGGAATCACCTACCACAATACCATTGGTATTAATGCTGCTCCGGTTGTTTGCAAGCCTAAAGTTGTGGTCAAGGAAAAGATTAAAGAAGTAGCCAAAAAAGAATCCAAAGGAATTATTCTGGGTAAAGTTCTTGATACCAAAGAAACACCCCTGTCCAAAGTAAAAATTTCTTATGTTGGACTGGGAAAAAGTGATCAATCAAGCGATGAAACCGGTGGTTTTGTTTCCTATGAACTGGCTCCTGGAAAGTATAAATTGAGATTCTGGAAAAAAGGTTACCACAGCAAAGATGTTGATGTTGAAATGGACAAGGAAACTCCTCAAAAAAGCCTGATTGTAAAACTCGAGGCCAAAGCAGCCAAATCTTGTCCTATTTCTGTTTTCGTTAAAACTGAGAAGAAAAATAAACCTTTATCGAAAGCCAAAGTCGAAATCAAAGGTGAGACAATGCAAGGCAATGCTTTAACCAGGGAAGGTCTTACCGACGCAGAAGGCAAAGTGGTTTTCAAGATAAGACCAGGGGCCTATCAGGTTGTTTTCAAAAAGGATAAGTATTTCAGCCGTTCAAAAGCAGTCACTATGTCCAAATGCAAAGAAATGGATATACAGATTAATCTGAAGCTCAAACCAAAGCGCAGTGTTGCTACTTTAAGCAAGCGCTACAAAAAAATTACCATAAAAAAACGGATTCATTTCAAATACAACAAAGCTGTTTTAAGATCCCGCTCTCATGAGACCCTTGATGCAGTTGCTTCAATTTTGATTGAGCATCCCGAAGTTCTGAAAGTAAGAATTGAAGGCCACACCGACAATCATGGTTCTTCCAGTTACAATCTCAAACTGTCCCGCAAGCGGGCTCAAGCAGTTAAGGATTATATGATCAAACAAGGAGTTGAAGCTTCTCGACTTGAAGTAAAAGGTTATGGCAAAAGCCGACCTCGGTATGCCAATATTTCCTCCAGGTTGCGTCGCAAGAACAGAAGAGTAGAATTCAAGATTATCAAGCAAAAAAAGAATAAAACCACCAAAAAATAAATTTTGGATCAAATTGGTTTATTCAGCCCAAGAAAGGATAAATATATGAGTGAAGAAAAATCTAATTCCGGTATGTCTGGATTAATTCCTGTAGTTGCAACCTTGTTTGCAGCTGCAATTGTCTTAATTGTTTCCTTTACCTTTGATGGACCAGGATTTGGAACTCTCTGGCCTTTGATCCCAACTATCCTGTTTGCAGCCATTGCTTTTGTCACGTATTCAGGCGGTGCTAATGACTGGTGGCCCGGTTCCCTTTTTCTGACTTCATTTTTTATTTTGCTTTTGCTCAGCACCAGCAATGTTATTGCCATGGCCAGAACCTGGCCGTTTCTGGTTTTAATTGCAGGAGTGCTTGTTGTTGTTGTCTTTGTTCTGAAAAAGAAACAAAAATCAACTAATTAAAGGAGAGAATTATGGCTGTACTCGATTATATAATACCAGGTTATAAAGGATATCGTGAGAGAACACAATCCAGAGCCACCGACCGTGCTTTCAGGGATTATTTAACTGCCAAAATGAAAGAAGTGCATGACCGACTGGAACAGGTCAAATACAATATCACATCTGATTTAACTAAAATCTCATTGATGAATGATGCTGAGAATGCAACAATGTTGCTGACCAAGGTCAGAGACCGTTTACGCTGGTCTAATCAGGGATTTGCCGGCAATCTTTTTGGTAGCAAAACTGAAACCGAGGCAATTGATGCCATAGCTGAATTTGACAAAAAACTTGAGGAACACAGGGAGAAAGTCTTCAATGCTATTGAAGAAATCGAAACCAAGTTTGCTGAAGGTGAAAACATCAAGCCCCTTTTTATGAAATTGACCAATTCACTCAGGGCCTTGGATACTCATCTCAATGATAGAGAAAATCTCTTGAGGAAGACAATTGGATAAAGTAATATATCCCTGTCATAATTTGATTTGGTCAAAAATTTGAAACGACTGATATTTTGCCCGAGCTTAATTGGTAAACATTCTTCGGGTAATTAAGAGAGGAACATATGGCTATAATAGAATTACTGGAATTTCAAGATCAAACCCGTGAAGTAATGGCAAAGCGCCTTCCCGAAGATCTCAAGGCTGATATCAAGTTGGGAGCGCAATTAATTGTCAGGGAAGCCCAGACAGCAATTTTTTACCGGGGAGGGCAGGCACTGGATTCATTTGGTCCAGGTCGTCATACTCTCACCTCAGCTAATTTACCAATTCTTTCCAAGCTCATTAATCTTCCTTTTGGCGGTCAGACTCCTTTCAAAGCCGATGTTGTTTTTGTAGATACCGGTTTAATTGACGATCAAAAATGGGGTACCAAAGAACCCATTTCTTTCAGAGATACTGTTTTAAAAGTTGTCCGGCTTCGTTCATTTGGCACCATGACCTACAAAATTGTCGACCCGTTGCTTTTCAGCAATAAAAGGCTAAAATCCAGCAAAATATTTTCAGCCAAAGATCTTGCCAATTGGGTTCGAGACGCTGTTGTACAAAGGATGACCGATGTTCTTGGCGAGGTAATGAAATCAATCTTTGATTTGCCTGCAATGTATGACGAAGTTACAGCGGCTTGCAAGGCAAGACTCGCACAGGATTTTGCCAAGAATGGACTTGAATTGGAGGATTTGCGTATCAACGCCATTAGTCCTCCCAAGGAAGTACAAAAGAAAATCGACGAGCGTTCCGGTCTCGGCCTTTTCGAAGAAAGCATGCCTGCATTCCAGCAATATCAAATGGGATATGCCATGAGAGATGCAGCTAAGAATGAAGGTGGCATTGCCGGAAGTGGCATGGGTATGGGCATGGGACTGGGTATGGGTTTCATGATGCCCGGAATGATGGCTCAGGGAATGGCACCCGGAATGCAGGGTGGAACGCCTCCCCAGGGTGGAACGCCTCCCCAAGGTGGAATGCCTCCCCAAGGCGGAGGTTATCCTCAGCAGCAAATGCAGCAGCAGGCAGGTATGGGAGCCGCAGCAGGCATGGGAGCTCATCAGGGTTATCAGCATCAGCATACTCAACAGCAGCAGGCGACCGGACAGAAATGCCCCAAATGTAATTATCCGGTAGGACCAGGGATCAAATTCTGTCCCAATTGCGGAAACAAATTTGAAAATAAGCAAGAAAAAGTTCCATGTGTCAAATGTCAGACCCCTTTGATCAAAGGTTCCAAATTTTGTCCTAATTGTGGTTCCAACCAGGAACAAACTGCCAAGCCTGTTTGTGTCAAATGTCAAAAAGAATTATCCCCAGGGGCTAAGTTCTGTCCCTATTGCGGCTCACCTCAACCAGCTTGATTTTCCTGTAAAACCGTGGGTTATTGGTGTTTGAATTTTGATATGGTAATAAGTCTTGCAAAATATTGTAAGAATTGAACTTTAAAATATTGGAGAAAAAGATGAGTAAAGATAAAGCATTGCAAGGTAATGTTTTTTATGGAGATATTCTTTTGACTGAGAATGTACAAATTTTTATCAGTGGTTCCAATAAAATTAGAATTATTGAAGACGAACCAATGCCTGTTGCAACAGAATTGAAAGTTGTATTGAAGACCGAAGATATAGAGATCAAAGGCGATTGTGTTGTAAAATCGGTCAAGGAAAAAGTCGAACATGATTCCGAAAGTCAGATGGAATTGGCTTGGATTGAGTTGGATTCTGAAAATATTAAAAAATTGGAGGAATTAACTGATTCTGTAGTTCAACTGGAAGAGCCTGCAGAAACTAAGGATGAAATGCCGGCGAAGTCTGACGAAGAACCTGCAGAAGAAGCCAGCGACGAAGTTTCCGACGAAGAACCTGCAGAAGAAGCCAGCGACGAAGTTTCCAACGAAGAACCTGCAGAAGAAGCCAGTGAAGAAAATTCAGAACAATCTGTAGAGGATTCTCCAGCAGATGATAAAAAAACTTCAGAGGAACCTTCTGTTGATGACGAAGTTGACAC
>JAQICJ010000022.1 GCA_027858615.1 Deltaproteobacteria bacterium | reverse complement strand
GCGAATCAAATAGTACCCGTTTCAAACACTCCTTACTTTTGTCAACTAAAAAACTTTTTCAAACAAACTTTCTATTTTTCTTCAGAGGGTAAAAATATACAATTTAAAGAAAAGGTGATTTAATGAAAATATTGGGAATAGAAACCTCTTGTGATGAAACAGCAGCAGCAGTGGTAGAAGATGGAAAATATATATTAAGTAATATAATTTCTTCTCAGATAGATGTTCACTCCATCTATGGAGGAGTTGTTCCGGAGATTGCTTCCAGGCATCATCTAAATTCCCTGTTGCCGGTAATAGAACAGGCAATAGCTCCGGTTGGAGGCATTGAAGGTATAGATGCTGTTGCAGTTACAAATGGACCGGGATTGATTGGATCTTTGCTGGTTGGAGTTCAAGGTGCAAAGACCTTGTCCTGGATTTCAGGAAAAAAACTGGTAGCTGTCAATCATCTTGAAGCCCACCTCAAAGCTCCTTTTATCGGATGGAAGAATAATCCTCCTCCAGAATACCAATTACCCCAATTATCTTTGCTGGTGAGCGGGGGACATACTATTCTTTACTATGTTCAAAAAGAAAAAGTTGAAATTCTCGGAGCAACCAGGGATGATGCAGCAGGAGAAGCCTTCGACAAAGTAGCCAAGATGACAGGTCTCGGTTATCCAGGCGGACCTGTTATTGAAAAATACAGTAAAAAAGGAAATCCTGAAGCTTTCAGGTTACCCCGAGCCTTGCATAAAAAAGGAGGATATGATTTCAGTTTTAGCGGTCTAAAAACAGCAGTAATGAATCTTATTGAAAATCTGGGTGTAGAAGCTGCTGATTCCATCCATGATATTGCGGCGTCTTTTCAGATGGCAGCGGTGGACTCTTTGTTGGAAAAGGTGCAATTGGCTCTGGAAAATCATGAAGTTGAACTGCTTGTAGTAGCAGGCGGAGTTGCTGCCAATTCCCTTTTGAGGGGAAAAGTTATTGAGTTGGCAGAAAAATACGGGGTTGCTGCCGTTCTGCCTCCAAAAATTTTATGTACAGACAATGCAGCCATGGTAGCTGCCAAAGGTTATGAACTGGCCAAAGACAAAAATTTCAGTTCTTATGATTTGAACGCATTTTCTTCCTCTTTTTTCACCAAAAGGGGGGGATTGTTGAATAAAAAAGGAAGATAAAAATTTTGATCAAAAATAAATGTTTTCTGCAGACCAGAATTATAAGTTCCAGCGAAATTCTGGAAAAAGAAGGTTATGCTTCTTTGAGTGCTGCCCAGAAATTACATTGGGATATTTTTGATCAATGCTCAAAGGATGAAGCAGAAAATATTCATAAAGGGGTTAATGGAATAGGAGCTTTTTTTTCTGATCCTGTTTTTGCAGTTGATGTGGCTGTCAAGATGCAAAAATTACATAACCAGAGACATACAGGTCCGGTGGCTCCCAGAGTGGTTATTTATCTTCTTCCTTTTGATCAGGATAGCGATCAAAAAAATGGTGATATATCGGCAGATTTCAGAGAGCGTTGTCAGAAGGTAATTCAACAGGGCGGAAGTGGTGAAATTCTGTTGGATTCGACTTTGGAACCTCTATGGCTGGCTAGAGGAAATAGAAAGACTTCAGAAGTCAGACGGGAAATCAAAATTGGGGAAACAATAGTTGAAGTTGTTTTGTTGCCCTGGCAGTCACATACGGTGGAACCGAGACAAGTTAAATTAAAAAGAAGCAATCTGTATCTTATTTTAGCAATAATTCCAGCTTTGATAATTCTTTTTTATCTGGTAATGGACAATTTTCAGCATGATTCACCCAAGTACTCAAAATCCTTGATGATAGGTCCATTGCCTCATGATTCTGTTGGGTATTTTACTAAAAAAGATCTTGGAGAGTTAAAAGTTGAATATCCCCGGATAAGGATAAGCGGGGAATCTGATTTTTTTCTGAATATTCAAAAAAAAGGATATCTTCAACTGAGATCAACTTTACTTACCAGAAACCAGAATAGATTTCTGATTATAGAATTGGTGGAACTTGAAAGAGGTATTGTTTTTAATCGATTAAAAAAAACAGTGGAGGGTAAAACAGAAGAAAAATTGAGGCAGCAATTACTGGAAGGAATGAAATATCTGCTTTCCACCTACAAAAATCCTTCTTATATTGAACAGTTTTCTGATATTTTCAGTCTTTGCGGTTATAGGGGAATACCAAGATATATTTTCAACAAAGATAAAACTTTTAGAATATTGGAGAAGATTGACAAGTTTAAAAAAAATTGTATTAAAGATATTCTTATCCATTTGCCTGAAAGGATCCAAGAAAGTGGAGTCAGCAAAAAAAATTAGGAAAACCCGATCAATAATTGTATTTTCATTGATTCTGACGATTGCTTTTGCCTGTAGAAGAAATAAGTCAGTCCAGAAAAAAAGTAATACAAATAGAGGGATAAGAACAGAGGTTGCAAAAGATCTGGTAAAAGATTTTATTCATGGTTTTGAGATGGATTTTCTTTTTTATCATGGAGACAATAATCAGAATCCCCTGGAAGTAAAAATAAAACTTGCCGAAAACAGAATAGTATTTTCATTTCCTTCTAATGGTTTGATGGCAGGGATGGAGTTAAGGAAAGATCAATATTCCTTAGGAATTGTAGATTTGTCAACCCGTAGAAAAACCCTTCTCTCCAATGCAAAGAAAAAACATTTTTTCAACTTCATTAATCCTGAAAAATTAGATTTTGAAATGACTCAATTTAAACAGGATAAATCGGCAAAAAATATTAGTAGAACTTACCAGTTTAAACTTTGGAACAAGAAGAAAATTTACAAATATGAATTATTTTTGAACAACAGTTCAAAAATAATAAGTTCCAAAGCTCGAAAAGCTCTTTTTACCTTTATTTTCTATCCCTTTAATTTTAAAATTCCAGAAAATTTTGAATATAAGACAATAAATCCAGGGAGTTTCAGATGGATATGGAAAAATAATAGAGGTGGAAAAATCCAGTGGAAACTGGTCTCTATTGTTTCCAAAAAATTTGCTGCCAATGAATTGATCGTTGATCTGGACAAGTTCAGAAAGAGCACTATTGCAGATATTTTCAAGGGCATCATTAGAAATACGGTGGTTTCCCACAACAGTATTCAATTAAAGACTCGGAAGTTACTTGGTGTAGTTTATTTGAATCACGAATTGGTTGATATTCTTCCTCCGGGTAAAGAGATTTATCTTCCCTTGAGAAAAGGAGCCTTTATTTCTGTTTATCCATTATTTGGCGGAACTCCAAGTCTTGATAGATATCTTAAAAAACCCTTCACTTGGAAATTGCCTTGATAAAATATAATAACAATAAAATCAATGTGTTGTATATATATATCTTTTAAAAAATAAAAAAAATAAAAAAAAAGTAGAGATCAGGAGGAGATTTTTCGAAAACAATAGCAGGAGATTATTTTTGTTATGAAGAATGTTTAAAAAAAAATTGGGATGTAAGGAGAGATTATGGTGACAGATAAAACAGAAAAGTACCGCAGAACCAGAAAAAGTCGCAATAGGGCTGATAAATTGAGGTTATGGGATGTTATCGGTGATATTTTTTATTCCATTCCAGAGGGAGATTTCTACTTGGGCAAAAGCAGCAAGTGCCAGTTAACTTTGCCCTATTCCACCATATCAAGAGTTCATGCCAAAGCAAAGTTGGCAGGGGATAGATTGATAATTTCTGACGAAAACAGTTGTAATGGCATAATTTTTCAAAATGTTAGAGTAGAAAAAGCCAAATTGGAAAAAAATAAAATGTTGATATTGGGAAGTATTCCCTTGTTTCTGGTTGATAAACCCGAAGTTGAATTGACTTTTAGAAAGTTCAGGAGCAGAGATGGGAAAGTGGTGGAATTAGTTGATGATCTTAAAAAAATGGCTCCAAGTAATTTGCCGGTGTTGGTGAAGGGTGAAAGTGGAACAGGAAAGGAATTGGCCGCCAGAATGGTTCATGATTTCAGTTCTCGCAGCCAAGGTGCTTTTGTTCCCCTCAATTGTGGAGCGATTCCCGAAAAACTGATAGAATCAGAATTGTTTGGTCATGTCAGAGGGGCTTTTTCCGGAGCGGAATACTCAAGAAAAGGAGTAGTAGCAAGGGCTGATGGGGGAACGTTGTTTCTTGATGAGATTGGAGAGTTGAAAAAAGAACACCAAAGCTCCTTGCTGCGTTTTTTGGAGACAGGAAAATACAGGCCAGTGGGTTCTGATCGAGAAAAAACATCCGACACAAGAATAGTAACTGCTACCCATAAAAATCTGGAAAAAGAAATTCAGGAGGAAAAATTCAGATTGGATCTTTATTATCGTCTCGCTGGAATTGAAGTTAAACTCCCTCCGTTAAGAAAGCGGCTGGTTGATATACCCTTGCTTCTCGAATATTTCAATGTGGAGAAGCCACAAGGATTAAAATTAATGGAAATTATGGATTATAACTGGCCTGGTAATATCAGACAACTTAAACTCCTGTCTCAGGTAGTGAGATTATTTGGTTGGGAAAGGGGAGTAGCAAGAATAAGAAGAAACAAACAAAGAGAGAGTACTAAATTTTACAAAGATCAGGATGGTTCAGGCAAATTATTTAATAGTATTCAAAAAGAAGCATTCAAGGAAGCTCTCAATGCTAATGGAGGAAATATAAGTGCAACTGCAAGATTTTTAGGTATTCCCAGGACTACTTTTATTAATAAAATGAAGAGGATTGGAATGCGCTGAAAGATCTGCTCAATTTCAGTTTTGGTAGATAACATCAATTTACTGGATTCACGGTTTAAGTAAAACTTTTCCCCGGGAACGGTTATCAAGGTAAAAATCAATAGCATTGTTGATTTTATTGAGGGGATAAACGCCAATCACATTTGTACTAAGTTCTTTGTTCAATCTGAGTTGAACTTGAAATATTTCTGTTGATAATTGAGCCAAATTTTGATTTTTGAGCCAGGATTTGAGCCAGAATCCTGTAATTTCCAAATTTGAAAATATCAGGCGTGGAATATCAATTTTGATTTCAGAATTTGCTAAAGCACCGAAAACATAGATTTTACTTTTATCAGCCAGATGATTGATAACTGTTTCGGATTGTCTGCCTCCAACGCAATCAAGAAAAGCCGCTTTGCCTGTTTCTTTCAGTTTTGTACTGATTTGCTCGGTAAAATCATTACCGGTAGTGTTGATAATATTGGAGGGTGAGATTATATTTTCGGGTAAAAAGTCAGGTTGGCCAGAAGTCAGAGCTACAGGATTAAAATTACGGTAGTTTGCCAGCTTTATCAGCATTTTCCCTATTGAACTTGAAGCTGCACTGATAATTACATTTTCAAATTTGTCTTTTCGGACAGTATTGATCAAGGCCCAGGCGGACAGAGGATTAACCAGCAGGGAAGCTCCCTGAAAAGTTGATATTCCAGGAAGAAGTGGAACACACCTATCAAGTTTTGCCAGCATATATTGAGCCCAGGTTCCATTAGATAATGAAGCGGGTGAACAGGCAACCCTTCTTCCTTTTAATAATTTTGATCCCATAAAATTTCCAGTAGATACAACAGTTCCAGCTCCTTCAAAACCGGGAACAATTGGATATCTGGTTTGAGTTCCATATTTTCCTTTGATGGAAACCAGATCAGATGGATTTATTGAAGCATAATCAATTTTAACCAGGACTTCATGTTTTTTTGGTACAGGAACTTTTAAAAAAGATGTGTTAATTTCAATTTTGTTATTATTGGAACCAACTGCATCAATGCAAACAGCTTTCATTGTTTCTGGAATATTAAAGTCATGCTTTTTCAATTTTGGTGATTTCTCCTTGATCCAACCAGATTAGACAACAGTGAGCGCAAGAATCAATAACAACTCTTCCTGGACCATAATAGGGATGAGTTTCCATTTTCTGTTTGCACTTGGGGCAGTGGATGGTTCTTTTCAGATCTTCAGGATCGATTTTTTGCAGATGTTCCATTGGTTTTCCTGAATATTGGGCTCTTCTCTTATCGATTACGATTGTAAAACTTTTTCGGGGAAGCAGCATGCCTTGACAATTATTACAAAAAGCTACTTCTTCTCCTACAATATTGGCTTCAACCAAATTTTCCCTACAAAGAGGGCATTTCATTAATTTTTCATCCCCAATTATTTCAACTTTGTCTTTGTTGTCATTTTCTGGAAAATGAAAAGTCATACAGTATTCACAATAAAGATAATTTTGTCCGGGGGACTTGATCATGGGAGCTCCACAGCTTTCACATTCCATTCTTTTCATATTTGTATTCCCTTTCTATTTTACCCCAGAATTCAAGATTATGGGGGTAGACAAGTTTTTGCCTGCCAAGATTAAGTAACTCCTCAATCAAAAATTTGTTTGTATCGGATAACTGTTTGTTATTGGTAGATTTGCAGGCAAAATTGAAATGTTTGAGGCAAAAATTTTTGCTGTTTCTTCGCTGCACTGCAAAAGAATTGAGGATTATTTGATAATTTTCATGTTTCAACCAACGATTCCAAAATATTGAATCATAGTTACCTGGATTATTGTGTAAAGGCAATAAGTTGGAATTAAAGCAGATACTGAAAGAAAAAAGAAAATCAATATATGTAAAATAACTAATTTTTACTTTTTTCCAGAAATTCTGCCATCTTACCAAAGAACTGATCCTGAAAGGACCAGATAAGAATTTTTCTCCGGTGGAGGTGATTTTATAGGTGTTATCCTTGAAATCAACAAGTTCAGAACTAATCAGTTTTTGCAAATAAAGATTAACAGATAAGAATTTTTTTTCAAAAAATTTGAGGGA
>JAQICJ010000269.1 GCA_027858615.1 Deltaproteobacteria bacterium | reverse complement strand
AAAATCTCAGAAAATCAGTATTGAATCGTTTGCAGCAGGAAAGTGATAATGAAAATCTCAAAGAAAATTCTGCTGATCTTGATATTTACAGGAAAAAATTTATTGCTACTAACGAACGGATAGAAAATCTTCTGAAAAAAGAAGAAGAATTCATGATTCGACTCAACAGTCTTCAGGAAAAAGTCTCCGAACAGGAAGAACAAATTGAAGAATTGCACAAATATCCTTCTACCGTATCCCGCCTCAAGCATCTTCTCAGCCAGGGTGCTGCAGATTTTGAGCGTATTCAGGAAAAATATGAAAATCTCAAGGAAAAAGCTGCAAAACATAATAAACGCAATAAAAAATTAAAACTGAATTTGATGGAAAACGGCAATAAAGTGGAGGCGCTCAACAAGGTGATAGCCGGCAAGAACCGTCATCTGGCCAAGTTGAAAACCGAACAAGCCGGGATAAAAGAAGATTTGAAAACCCAGAGAGATAATCTCAGCGATGAAAACTCTGTTCTTTCCAAAGAAATTATTGAACTGGAAAAGAAATTAACCCGAATCAATTATGATAATCAGGCTTTGCAATATGAACTGGAAAAGCTTAAAACCAGAGAAAACCAAATAGACAAGGATACAGATGTTCAATTGAGTGAAACTGAATTGGAAGAACTCTATCAGGAAAACAAATTATTGTATGAATCAATTGAGTTATTGGAAAATAATAATGCCCAACTGGAGGCAAGGATTGAAGAATCAGGTAATTATGCAGAGAGTTCTGTTTCACCAGAATTGATCAGAAAAGTTGATGAGTTGGCAGAAATCATGAATGTTGCAGAGAGCAAAGACAATCAGGACAGCCCACTGAATAATATCATAGAAGATGTAAAAAAATTAAAACTGGAAAACGAGGAATTATCAACCAGGATGGATATTCTCAAAGAAAATCTTGAAAAGGCGAGAGACAATATTGACCAATTGGTTTCAGAAAAATCAAAGTTCGAATTGAAAATTGCTTTCATGGAAGATGAAAATGACGATCTTGCCAGCAAAGTTAAAGCTTCCGAAGATAGTAATCTGCATGAAAAACTGGAAGAACATGAAAACAAAATTGCTCAATTAAAGGTCGATAAAACAAACCTGGAAACAAAAAACAACAATTCAGCCACTAAAGAAGCCAATCCTGAAGATAAAATGATAATAAAAGAACTTGAAAAAAGAATTGAAAATCTGAAATCAAGTTGTGAATCCTACTCCAAATCTCTTCTGGAAGAAAAACAACAAAATTCGATTGTGAATGATAAATTGAAAATTCTGAAAGAACAACTCAATGAGAAATTAACCAGACTGGAAACTGGAAGAAAAAATTTAAACCAGGTTATGGAAAGTCTTGATGATTGTGAATTCTATATAGATTCAATTGAGGATTCTTTGTTGCTCGAAAAAGATCGGGGCACTCAATTTGCCACGGAGATTAAGAGTTTGAAAGAACAGGTGAAAACCAATATTGATGAAAAAAACAACATGATCAATATTCTCAATTCAAAAATCAAAGAAATGAATTACAAAATCAAGGAAATGGATGGAGAAGATAGTCAATTCAAGGCCATGGGAATAAAAAAGCTGCAGGAAGTTATTACCCAGCAGAACAACCAATTGGCTGATCTTGAAGAAAAAAATGAGAAATTGGAAACAGATTTGATTGTTTTCGATGCCAAATATTCAAGTTTTCAAAAATATGTTGAAACCATCAGCAAAGTTGAAAATGAATTGAAGCTCATCGGTTTGATGAATGCAGCCAATGAACTGGAAGAAGTTGCCAAATTGATGACCAGTGATCTGCGCCGCGAAATTTAATCTTTTCCGTTTCCAACAGAAACCATTAATTCCGCAAATTATCAATAATCATTATGGAAGGTTTTGAATGACTCAATCATATTTGCTTGCAATTGATCAGGGAACTTCTGGAACAACCTGCCTGATTATGGATCTCGATCTCAATATCATTGCAAAAGGATATACTGAATTTCCTTCTGTATATCCCCAAAATGGCTGGATGGAACAGTCTTCTGAAGATATCTGGCAAAGCACTCTCAGTTCAATTGAACAGGCACTGAAAAAGGGACAGATAAATCCTGGAGATCTGGCTGCCATCGGGATAACCAATCAAAGGGAAACCACGATTTTGTGGGATAGAAAGACCCTTAAACCAGTGGCACCGGCTATTGTCTGGCAATGTCGACGTACCAGAGATCTCTGTCGTGATCTGAAAAAAAGAGAATTGGAACCTGTATTTCATCAAAAAACCGGTTTGTTGCTGGATCCGTATTTTTCCGGGACAAAAATCAGATGGATTCTTGATGAATACGATCTTCACCAAAAAGCCAGAAAGGGAGAAATCAAGTTTGGAACTGTTGATTCTTTTCTCCTTTCCAGATTAACTGGTGGCAAGGAGCATGCCACCGATTTTACCAATGCTTCTAGAACTCTTCTTTTCAATTTGAAAACTTTGCAGTGGGATCAGGAACTGGCCGAATATTTGCAGGTACCAACCCAAGTTCTTCCTGAGATAAAAAGTTCAAATGCTCTTTTCGGTAAAACCAGAGGGGTTGGAGTTTTGCCTGACGGAATTCCCATAACCGGGATATTGGGAGATCAACAGGCTGCTTTATTTGGTCAGGCTGCTTTTTTGCCCGGAGAAGCAAAATGTACTTATGGTACCGGTGCCTTTATCATGATGAACACCGGCTATGAATTCGTTCTGTCTGACAGTGGATTACTGACTACAGTCGCCTGGGATATAGACGGCAATACAGAATATTGTCTCGAGGGAAGTGCTTTTGTTGCAGGGGCTGCAGTGCAGTGGTTTCGGGATAATCTCGGACTTATCAGTTATTCGGCTGAGATAGAGGAACTTGCTGCTAAAGTTGAAGATAGTGGTGGAGTCTTCTTTGTTCCAGCTTTGTCCGGACTTGGAGCTCCTTATTGGGAGCCTGATGCCAGAGCAGTCTTCTGGGGTATGACCAGAAATACCAATAAAAATCATCTGGCACGAGCTGTTTTGGATGGAATTGCCCTGCAGAATTTTACCCTATTGAAATCAATGGAGAGTGCGGCCCGAAGAGAGATTAAACAACTAAAAGTAGATGGAGGAGCAGCAGCCAACAATCTTCTTCTTCAATTCCAGGCCGATATTTTGCAAAAAACAGTTTATCGCCCAGAAAATCTGGAAGTTACAGCTTATGGAGCAGCAGCTATAGCTGCAATGGGAGCTGGAATCATCAATTCTCGCAAGCAGATTAAAGCAAAAATTAAATTTGATCGAAATTTTGAACCAGGAATGGACAAAGAAAGAGTCCTGTATTATACTGATTATTGGGAAAAGATTGTTAAAAAATCTTATATTTAATTATTTTTCTTTGATTTTGATAATCTGCAAGAGAGAATTTATTTTTTCTATTTTTTTAAAATAAGTTTTGCTCTTTTTATTTGTGCTGTGTATAATCAAGTATTGAAATCATTCAAATAATAATTTTTAATTTTTAAGGTTTAATCTGGAGATTAACAGAAACAATAAGGGTTATCAGGATTTGGCAATGAATGAAAACAACAATGGCAATGGGTCTGGAAATAAAAGAGGGGCGATGAAAAGAACTCATTATATTCTTCAGCCCGATGCCAGAGACAAGGAGAAACAACATCTGGAAAATGAAGAAGAAGAAGTCCAGACAAAAGTAACCAAGTTGGAACAACCTCAGAAAAAGGTTAAACGCAACGGTGTTCTGATAATCATGTACCCTCCGGAAGCAGGTCTGGGCAGAACAAAAGAAATACCAGAATCATCCAAAATCATAATAGGTCGACAACCTGGAGTCGAAGTCCAGCTCATCAACGACAGTGTTTCCCGCCAGCATGCCCAAATAATTTCAAATAATGGAAAATATATGATCAGGGATATGGGTTCAACAAATGGAACCTATGTAAATGACACTATGATCAGAGGCAGGCGTTTTATCAAAAATCAAGACATGATCAGGGTAGGCACTGTTCTGCTTAAATTTCTCCATGGCGATCAATACGAAACCATCTACCATGATGAAGTCTACCGGCTCACCATTATCGATGCTCTCACCGATGCCTATAATAAACGATATCTTATTGACTATCTCGACAGAGAAATAGAGCGTACCAAACGCTCCGATTATCCTCTCAGCCTGGTCATGATCGACATCGACCACTTTAAAGAATTCAATGATAATTATGGACACCTTATCGGGGATCTGGTTTTAAAAGAAGTTGCCAGAAGGATTAAATCTACTGTACGCAAGAATGAAATCTTTGCTCGTTATGGAGGAGAAGAATTTACGGTGGCTCTCCCTGATACAGGATTGAAGGGTGCCATGGAATTTGCTGAAAGAGCCCGAAAAGCTGTCGGTGATAACAAAATGAATACAGAAGGCAGTATGGTAACTGTAACCATAAGTCTAGGTGTTTATACCTTTGATCCAAACCATGAAAACATCAATTCACCAGAAGAACTTATTCAAAAAGCCGATACCAATCTCTACAAGGCCAAAAATGCAGGGAGAAATTGTGTAGTTTACGAATAGAACCCCTGCTTTTTTCCCAACTTGCTTTATATTTCAACAATAATTCCAATTGCAATCTCAGGGGTAAAGAACAATCGAATCTGGTTTATTGGTTTCAGTTTTAAATTTATTGATTAATTTGGGAGGATTTTTAGCCTTATACCAGTAGACGGTTTCTTCGGCAAATACAACCAGGTTGGTTTTGTTTGAGGTAAAAGCAGCATCGTGAGGATAGGAGTAATTGTTGCATTGCTTTTTTCCACCTTTCTTTGAGAACCAGCCGGTGCATTTTTTAAGATCAAGTTTTGTCAGTTCATAAGCCTTGGCTCTTTTTCCTGAGATTTTCAGTTTGCCCAAATAGAAAAGATCCTCTTGTTTGAATAAACTCCAGAAGGGAGATGTTTGAGATCCACTGAGAAATTTATAACCTGAAATATAATTTCCAGACTTGTTTTTTCTGGTGGGAGGTTTGTTATTTTTTCCTGTTTTGTTGGCAGGAGAGTTGTTGACTGATTGGTAGCAACGTTTGGTAAGATATTGGTAGAATATATTTTTGGCCAGGAGATGAGTATTTTTGTTGCCCCGATGTCTGTTCAAACTTAAGGGTGGGTTTCTTTTTTTACCCAACTTTGATTGGATTGTGTCCGGGGATGATTTGGTGGTATCTGGATAAAGTTTTAACAGCAGAAGATGCTGGGTGGTGCCACAGCGTCCATGGGTATTCATGAAAATGCCCCAGCGTTTTTTGGGAACATCTACCCATTGATGCACCAAATGGGCATATATTCCATCTTCATTAATTCTTTCGATGACTCTCGGTTGGGCAGGATTGGAAATATTAACTCTGAAAATCAATATAGGAACCCGAATGTTATCCAGAAGCAGAGCTTGGCCATTATGAACTGTGATATCATGAACTTCTTTGCCTCTCTTATGGATATTCAAATCAAGTCGGGCAATTTTACGGAACCTGCTGTTTAAAACAACAAAATCCCTTCCGGTTCCAAGGAGAAGATGGTTGTCATGAAGATAAGCCGAACCAATTATTTCACCCTTTTCAGGTTTCCAGACAGGGAGAGTGCGAAATTGCCGATCAAGAAGCAGAAGGGCATGCTTGGTTTTGATGATGATCTCCCCGTTTTTACCTTTCAGCAGATCAACTTTTCCACCATATGAGGAGAGATCGAAAGTTTTAATGATTTTCATTTTGTTGGAGTTTTGTTTCTCCATTATTGAAAGATTGTTGTTCTTTACTAATAGAAGGTATGGAGAAGATGCTTTGAGGACAGTTCGAAGATCCAATTCCTGGTTGTAAACTGCAAGATCGTAATTTTTAGATTTTGTTGAAAATATGGGAGAATTGTGGTTTCCAGGAAGAGATCCCGATTTGTTATTGTTGGGTTTAACAGTACGAACCTTAATGATATCACTGGTTCTGATCTGATTTAAATCTGAAAGTTCCGTAACCCCGATGAGGCATTGGGCAAATTTATTACAATTGCTCAGTTTGAAACATTTACGCAAAGGCCGATATTGGGTTGCCATCAAAAAATCAAGCCGCTCGTTTCTTTTTGATCTTCTAAAGGTTTTGAGCACTTCATTCACAAGTCTTCTGGCCAGAGTTTTTTTGTTTTCCCTGGTTATTGTTTGCATTTTTACATTTTTACTTTTTTGTAATTTCAAGGCTGTTTTGTCAAGATGCTGATCCAATAAAGGAAGGTAGTGTTTGATAATTTCAGGATTACACTTTTTGATAGTTTTTATATATTCTTTGTTGTCGAGAGATTTATTGGAAATTTTCTGTTTGGAGCAGGCAAGCAAAAACAAAATTGAAATAATAAAGAGAAGAAAAAATCTATTGATTTTACAAGTGAAGTGTTTATTTGAATTCATTATATTCTCGTGAGTTAGTTAGTTCCCGTCCCAGAATGGGTTTTTTGGATGGTGAAGAAGTTTGCCTCAGATGCGCGGAGTAACTTCGCAGACATAGTTGCCACTATATCAAGAAGTTGCGACAAAGCAGATGAGGTAAAATTCCGCATTCAGGCGATGACCTTCCTTTTTGGGACGGGAACTAGTTATGTTGTACCAGGATCAAAGCCTGACGGGGTTCGAGGGTAAGGTTGAGGCTCCCATTTGTTCCGGTGGTGTAGGTGCCACCTTCATCTCCTTCACATACGTGATCCTGACAATAAACATTTTTCAGAGTGGTTCCCTGGGAAAATCCTGTAGGCATGGGATCGTTGGAATAGGAATGGGTGTAGGAGGTGAGGGAATCACTGGTGTTGATAACTACCAGTACCCTGTTGCTGTTATAAGAGCGTTCGAAAGCAAGAATTCCTCGATCGGGATAAAGAGGAAATCCTGAACCGTCCTGTTCATTGTTATTTGCATTGACACTTGAAACCCATTTTATGGAAACTCCGCCCCGTCTTAAAGCAGGATATTCTTTGCGAATGGCAATCAGGGTCTGGATGGTTTTGAAGGTGGGATTGTCAGTGTTGAAAGTTGGGTAGCGTCTGTTGGTTTCCGGATTGACCGGCATGTTATATTGTTTCCACATATTTTCACGGTTCATGGGATCATTACCCCCGGAAAACTGTTGTTCGGTACCATAATAGATACAGGGAATTCCATCCCAGGTAAGCAAAAAAACCAGGGCTGAATGCAGGGCTTCCACGCTGTTTTTATCAAAAAGAAATCTTGGAACATCATGATTATCCATGAAATTGACCAGCAGACTGCGAGGTGAAATCAGGTTGCCGTTTTCATCTTCAGGGCCAAATTCATTGCCGGTAACTGAATAAGGAGGTTGGCCATCAGCTCCGTTAAGTCTGTCATTGAGTATATTTTCAACACCGACTGTAGGTTGGCTATTTTTGAAAACAGCATCAAAAATTTGAAACTTTTGAGAAAAGTAGAAGAGGCCGTCAAACATATCGTCACCGGTGTAGCTTGCAATCAGCCAATCAATACCGGTAAAAGCCTCACCAAAAATATAAAAGTTTTTCTTGCCTAATTTATTAACAGCGTAATCACGAATGGAGCGATTAAAATTTTTCCAGAACTCATAACCTATGTGTTTGACTGTGTCAATGCGAAAGCCGTCAAAATCTCCGACTTTAATCCAGTATTTAAAAATCTCAATGAGGGCTTCTTGAACATCTTCACGTTCAGTGGCTATATCTTTGAGCCCTCCAGGGAAATCCCCGTATATTTCCTGTTCTCTGATATATTCGTAACAGTCGCTGTATCGTTCATAGGGGCTTCCGGCCAGTCCCAGATCATCACAGGCTTGCTGTTCTCTTCCCCAGACGGTTACCCTGCCCCGGCGGTGAAACCAGGAATCATTATGAAAACTGGCGGGATTGGGGGGCATGCGATTGATTTCCGGCATTTTAACCCATTTAATTGGAGCGTCTCCTGATTCTCCCAAAGAAGTCCAGCCCTGAATACCCCTGGAATCGTAGTCGGGATCCCATTCCGTAATTCTGGTAAGAGGAGAAGTATCTCCTTGTCCCATCAGGGTATCATCAGGTTGACCGTTGCCGTTGATATCATAATAAAAAAGTTGTCCCACATGGTTGGTTACTACATCGAGAATAACTTTAATATTTCTTTTATGAGCAGCATCAACCATTTGTCGTAGATCTGTCAGAGAACCGAAGTGGGGATTTGTTTCCAGAAAATCCTGGGTCCAATAACCATGATAACTGGCAAAACCCGCATCTTCTTCGACATTTTTGACCACCGGACTGATCCAGATTGTTGTGACTCCAAGGGTTGCAAGGTAGTCCATTTTATCGATCAATCCCTGCCAGTCTCCGCCGTGGTAGCGAGCCATAGCCGAAGTGTCAACATTGAAATTGTTGTTTTTGTCTCCATCATAAAATCGATCTACCAGCACCTGGTAAATAATTTCGTCTCTCCAGTCTCCAATTTCAACTTTAGTTATGAATGAATCCTGCAAAATGGATTCAGAGTCATGGCTGGAACAGGAGAAGGCAAATATAATCAACAGCAGATATGAAAGTAAATATTTCATTTTTATCCTCTTGGCTTGAAAGGAACGGGTTTAAAAATTCGTATTTTGCATATTTATTGGTAGGTGGAGGAATTGAACCACCATTCAGCCTGTATTCCAATAAAATGCTCCACTTTGCGACTCACTCGCCAGTCATTTTCATGGTATAGTTTTCTGGCGTCCTCATTGAGCATTGCCATAGTGTAAACCAGTCTGATTGCTGGTCTGGAATAAGTATTAAAACCTGAAATCCAGGTGGGAATGAGTGAGAATTTCCAGACAGAAGGAGAGAGAGATGTTTGCGTATCAGGATAGAGTCCGTTGCGTGATGAATGCTGCCAGGATATCTCTCCGGCCAGGGCAAAGTTGTTTCCTGTAAGTTCGGGTATCCAGAGATGAGGACGCACTGAAAAAACCATTTCCGTTCCATCATCCCAATCATAATTGCTGTTATCTGCATCTTTGAAATAACGGTAATAACCACCGGCCATCAAGCCGAAGCGTTTGGGTACGACGAAATTGGCACTGAAAGCCAGAACCAGATCTTGAGCTCCTTCTACGCTGTAATTGGTGTCATAATCCTGACTCCAGCCCAGTCCCAGAGGTTGGGAAAATTCGCCATAGGCGCCAAGTCCCTTGCCGTATCTGGCAAAAATATTGAGAAAAGAATGGGGATGGAAATCCCAGATACCAATTTGAGCTCCAGCCACATAACCCTGTTCGTTGGGGAAATCAATTTGTTCTTCCTGGCTTTCAAGGGCATTATAGGTTCCTGATGGCAGGAGGTGAAATTCAGTGTAGCCTTTTACTTTGAAGCCAATGGAGTTTTTCAGTTTTTTCCAGTATTCCAGTTTAAAACTGGCTATGGTGCGTTGTCGGTTCATGGTGGTAATGGTACGCGCTCCAATAAAAGGATCGGAAACTTGCATCTCCTGGTATTGATATTGCCCGAGAACTCGATTGGTGCCTATATGCAGTCCACCTCTCAGGGGTTTTTTGTCGTACCAGATACCCGCTCCCAAGGTGTTCAGATTATCAAGAGGCCAATAATCCAGAAGATAGATATCGTCTCCCCTGTACATTCTGGAGCCTGCCCACAGGTAAAGATGTGGAAAATTTTCCTGCTGTACCTGAAGATAGAGATTTCTCACTGCAATACTTGCATCCCATTGGGCGTTATAGTGAAAAAGTGAGTTTTTCAGCGCCAGAGTGGTTACAGTTTTGGTTTTGATACTTTTTACAGGGTTGTAAAGATAATAGAGATCCAGTTCCAAATAAGTGGATTCTTCGAGTCGAGGTCCATGAGTAGTAATATTAACGGGATAAATGGGTTCTCCATCAAAATTGGAACCGAAATTAACCCTTCCGTAACTTCCAAATCCGAAATTGGAAAAAATAGATTTATCCTCTTTGTCGGATTTTTCAGTTTGCTTTTCAGTGGTTTTGTTTTGTTCAGGGGATGGATCTGCAGCAGTTTCAACAGTTGATTTATTTTGTTCTGAAGATGTGTCATCTGTGGAAGTAGAAACAGGTTGTTTTGTTTTTACTGCAGGAGAAACTGGGGAAGAAACCCTCTTGTATTCCAATGTGGTAGAAGTAGCGTCAGTTGTACCTGATGTTTTACCTGGCTGATTTGCAGGAATATTATTGTTGACGGTATCTTGGGGATTGCCACTGGAATCAATATCAGTATTTTGCAATAAAAACAATAATGAAAAAACAGTAAAGAAAGTGTTCATTATAACCTCTTTATTCCTGTTTGAAACAGGGCAGCCTGGACTTCAGTGGAAGAAGACTTTTATGTAAGGAAATTGGTTCAACTGAATAACATTTGTGCAAGTGCCAGAAAGGGAACTATCCCTGCGAAAGGATAATTTATCTGTTGAACAGGGTCAATTGAAAACTTTTTCTATAATCTTAACCGGTTTTGGACACTCTGTCCCTAAAAGGACGACAAAACCAAAGTATAATCTGTAAACTATTGCTTAAAGCGTTGAAATATTAGCTTATTGTCCTTTGGCACGAGATATGCTTTTCAAAAAAGCACCGCTAATGATGGCGGCAATTCATTATTAAAAACTTTGGTTCAGTTGAAAGGATGTATTGTTACTTTCAAATCAAACCAGAGTTGAATTAAAGGAGTGCAGTATGAAAATGCGTATTTTTTGTTCGTTGGTTGTTTTATTTTCTGTTCTGGTTGGAGGTTTTCACTTCTCATCTGTGAAAGCCAAAAGAAAAGCTGGAAAGCACAGATGGAAAATTTCGGGAAAACTTAATATCAACAATGCTTCCACCAAAAAGATGGTGATAATTCCTGGCATAGGTAGAAAAAAAGCTGCTGCAATTGTAAAATACCGCCAGAAAAGGAAATTTTCCAAGCTTAATCAGATCAAAAGAATAAAAGGAATAGGCAATAAGCTCTTCGCGAAGATGAAAAAATTCCTTAAACTTAAGGGAAAAAGTGATATTAGAAGGGTAAAAGTCAAATATACCAAATAACCCGTTTTTCCTTTATTCTTTCCTTTTTATTCTCTTTCCCCTTTTTCTTTCAGATTTTCACACCGAATTGTTTTTCCTGTCGATTTTTGAGATTTGATTTCCAATTTGAAAATAAAAATTAAAAAAGATTGTGATTATCAAAAGGGGGGAGGAGGAGTTTTACGGTGGTAAACTGATCGGGTTCGGATCTGAGAAAAATGGTTCCCCGGTGACTTTTAATAATACCGAAAGCAGAAGAAAGACCCAGACCTCTACCTTGAAACTTGGTTGTAAAAAATGGATCGAATACTTTTCCTTTGATTTCATCCTGGATGCCATGACCGTTGTCTTGAATTTCAAGGTAGTAGTATTCACCTGATTTTACCTTGGGCACGCTTGATTCTTTTAAAACTTCGCTGCTGAAAAAATCAAGTCCGATATTAATGGTGATTTTACCCTGGGATTTTTGCTCAAGTGCTTCAATGGAATTGGCCAGAAGATTGAGAATTACTTTGCGGATTTGGGTTTCATCAGCTTGAACCATGGACTTTTTAAGTCCGCTTTTGAACACAAGTTCTATGTTGTTGCCAAGATTTGGCATAATCTGGTTGATAATATTCTGAGTCAAGTCAAACAGGGAAAAGGAATCATTGATGAGGTGAAGATTACCGGAATAAGCAAGGATACTTTGGACAATATTGGACATTTTCTTAGTGGTTGCATCGATTGCTTCCAAACTTTCCAAGGTTTTTTGATTGTGGTTTTTGCATTCTCTCAAAAAACCCAGATGACCCAAAATGACAGTAAGCATATTGTTGAAATCATGTGCTATTCCTCCGGCCATCATATTGAGACTTTCAATTCTTTTGAGGGAATTGAGCTGCTTTTTGAACTGTCTTTTGTTTACTTTTTGTTTTTCCTCTTCGGTAATATCTTTGATCAGAATAAAATAATTATTTTGCTTATAGGCGATGGTTATTTGAAAAATATAATCAATTTTGTTCAAAACCATGTTTTGTTTGATAATTTCGGTTTTATTGGACTCTTTGATTTCCAGGAAAAAGGGAATCATGGTTTCTTTTTCTATCAAACTGATTACAGACCATAATTTTTTTCTTTTGGCTTTATTGGAATTGATGCCGGTGAATTTTTCACATTTTGAATTCCATAATTCCACCTTGAAATTGTCGTCAACAACTATAAGACCCTCGTTGATAATTGCAGCAAGATCATAGTAATAATCTTCGAACTGGTGCATCAACCTGGATTTGTTTTTGGCTGATTTTTGCAATTCCTTCTGTTTTTTAAACAGAAATTCTTCTTTTTTGATGTTTTCCAGAAAGATAGAAAGGAGTTTGATTGATTTGAGGATCAGGATTATGGTTTCAGCTGGAATTTCTTCCATGGAGCCGGAGATGATCAATTGTCCAAAATAAAAGTTATCAGTTGTAATCTTGAAACTTTTTTCAGTTTCCTGGCCGTAATAACGTTCGATTATTACTGAATCCAATTGTTCATTGATGGTGCTGACAAAAGTTTCAATGGCTTCATCAATGCTCTTGATTTGGGAAATGTTGAGCATCATTTGAAATAGGTCAGAAATTTTAAGGAGATTCTCCATTTTTATAATGCTTCAAAAAGGTAAATATGTTATGAAAAAGGTTATGTTTCAAATGAAACTAAAACTTGGCTAATGTATTATTATATCGACAATATTATAATTTTTTTAAAAGATCATTATTTTTATTATTTAAAGTTGCCAATGTTTTTTGAGACGGGAACTAATTATCTGAAAAGGCAACAGGTTTGGTTAATCTGTCGGGAGGAAAATTAAATGTCAGATATTCTTGATAAAGTAGATAGGATAAAACAAAAACAGGTTGAATATGATGGTAGCAAGTATTCTCGTGATTCCGTCGGAGCCATGGTTTCCAAATATCGTCAGAATCATCAGAACCATGTAAAGGATCTTAAGGTCTTAAAAGAGGAACACGACCAGCTTTCCCAGGAAATGAACAAAGAAATTGAAGACCAGCGTTCACTCATGGATGAATTTAAAACAATGACTTCGGGAGAACAGGGATCCATGTCCCGAGGATTCAAAGGTTTTTTGGCCAGGATACCCCTTATTGGCAAGCCTTTTCGCAGACGTTCTCTCAAGGAATTGCTTGAAACCAAAGTTGAAATAGCTGATATTAGAGTCAGGCAGACAGCTTCCTATCTTGAAAGAGTGGAAGAAACAATGGGTAATTTGAGAGATGATCTGGAAGTTCTCCATCAGAAACAACTCGAGGCGGCCCAAAATAAAAAAGCTCAGGTGGAAATCGTTCTGGGATTGAAAGAATCAATGGAAGAGATCCAGGCAGAACTAAATAATATAGAAGACAAAAACAGTGAAGAGTTTCGGGAATTAGAATTGGCTCAGGCAGAAGTTGATCGCCTCATCTGGGATAATGGTCAAAAAATGAGATTATTTGACAATGCCCAAAATAGGCTGGAATCTGTCATCAAGATGAATGGAAATTTTCTCGAAATTTCTCGTAATCTCCATTCAAATATGACTATCATCTATGAAGCGGCCCAGACAGTGCTCGATGAACTGCGTCAGCATGTCAGTTCACTGGCCACCCTTTCCGAAGCCGGAGAATTATCACTCAATGTTACCCAGTCCATGGAGTCTTTGAAAAAAAGCATGAGCCAGGTGGCCACCATAGCTTCGGAAACATCCCGTTATCTTACCCAGAATGTTGAAGACATAGTCGATGGAATGAGTATCTACGACAAAGAAACAGAGGAACTTGTGGATCGCAATTTGGCTGAAGAAAGGGAGATAAAAAAACAGCAACTTGAAAGGATTCTTGATAAACCCCAACAGGAAAAAGCCAAAGAAGAATCTCAAAGTATCGGCGAATAATCTGCCGGAAAATTCAAATATATTTAATAATTAATAAAATCAGGGGTTTAAATAGAGGTTGGCTGAACATCTATTTTCCTGTTGTTTTATAAAGGCACTTTTGCTAGTAATCATTACTGTCCTAGGCATTTTGCATTATTCTTTTCAGAACAGCCATAACTCTTGGTAACAGGAGTCAGGACAACATTTTCCCAAAAAATCATCTTGGATTCTTTGTTTATTTTTTGCAGATTCAAACAAAATGACTAACTAGTTTCTGTCCCAGCATGTGGGTTATTGACTGCAACTTGGAATTTGAGTTAATCTACAGGTTATATTTTCCCAAAACAGCATGAACAATGCCTGTGAAGTTATTTTGTATATCCTAAATTAACTTTATTTTCTGACAGGCCACTTTGTTTAGTGATTTATTTCACCAGGAAATTCAATTTCCGAAAAATGGATTGTATTTTCTCAATTCAGTTTTGAGAAGGAGTTTTAAATGAATGAAATTGAAGCAACAGTTCAGGAAATCATCAGTGAAACCGGCAGAGATCTTTCTCAGGCAATTCCTGTACTTCAGAAGTTGCAGGGCAAATTTGGTTATCTGCCCATGGAAGCTTTGGAGAAGGTCTGTGAATTAACCGATATTAATCCATCTCAACTATATGGAGTTGCAACTTTTTATTCTCAATTCAGGTTAAAACCCGTGGGAGAACATATAATCAAAGTCTGCCATGGTACAGCTTGTCACGTGGGTGGGGCTGATACCCTCACCGAAACACTTGAAAGTGAGTTTGGAGTCAATGATGGAGAAACTACTTCTGATATGAAATTCACCCTGGAAAGTGTAGCTTGTGTTGGATGTTGCTCTCTAGCACCGGTTGTTGTGGTTGGAGACGATACCTATGGCAAGTTAAATGCAAAAAAACTGTTGAATATTATTGATAAAATATAGGCAGTTTCTGAACAATTGTATCATATCAAACAAATAATCTTCATTGGAGGTTTTCAATGACCGCAAAATTTGAACAGAAGCCTGTAATTAAAGTGGGACTAGGTACTTGTGGAATAGCTGCAGGTGCAAAAGAGATAGAAAAAATACTGAGGAAAAAAATTGAAGAAAACTCGGTTGAAATAGATGTTACTCCCACAGGATGCATTGGGATGTGCCATCGTGAGCCCATGATCGAATATAGGGACAAAGATGGTCAGGTGTTTTTCTATGGAGATCTCAATCCCAAAAAAATGGAGATTATTTTTGATCGACATCTGCTTAAAGGGCAGCCAATGACCAAATTGTCCATGGATCTGGAAAATAAGGAAGAAGCTTCCGGTGCTTTTTTGGAAAAACAAACCAGAATTTGTTTGAGAAACTGCGGAGTTATAAATCCTGAATCCATTGATGAATATATTGAAAAAGGTGGTTATGAAGGATTGAAAAAAGCTTTGAAAAAAGGTGAGGATTGGATTGTTGATGAGGTTGAAAAATCAGGACTGAGGGGCCGGGGAGGTGCAGGATTTCCAACGGCTCTCAAATGGAAATTTACCCGCCGGGAAGAAGCAGAAAAAAAATATCTGATTTGCAATGCTGATGAGGGAGATCCTGGAGCTTTCATGGATCGTTCAGTTCTGGAAAGTGATCCCCATAATTTATTGGAAGGAATGGTAATTGCTGCTTATGCAATTGGATCCAATGATGGTTATATCTATTGCCGGGCCGAATATCCTCTTGCTATCAAGCGACTCAGAATAGCCATAGAACAAGCTGTTGAACATAATTTTCTGGGAGACAATATCTGTGGTACCGATTTTTCCTTTCAACTCAAAATCAAAGAAGGAGCGGGAGCTTTTGTTTGTGGTGAGGAAACTGCTTTGATGGCCTCAATCGAAGGAAAAAGAGGAATGCCTCGTCCCCGACCTCCTTATCCGGCCCAGTCAGGTTTGTGGGGATATCCCACCAATATCAACAACGTAGAAACCCTGTCGAATATTGCCTGGATTATGGTAAATGGAGGGGAAAAATTTGCAGCAGTAGGTACTGAAAAAAGTAAAGGTACCAAAGTATTTGCATTGGCGGGAAAGATTAAAAGAGGAGGGCTTGCCGAAGTCCCAATGGGAATAACCATAAAAGAAATAGTTGAAGATGTTGCCGGAGGTTCTTCCAGCAGATATCCAATCAAAGCTGTTCAGATTGGAGGACCTTCAGGTGGTTGTATTCCAGTGGAACTGTTTGACACTATTATCGATTATGATGAGATCAACAAAACCGGAGCCATCATGGGTTCCGGAGGTCTGGTAGTAATGGATGCAAGTGCCTGCATGGTGGATGTGGCCAGATTCTTTCTTTCTTTCACTAAAGATGAATCCTGTGGGAAGTGTACATTTTGCAGAATAGGAACTACCAGAATGCTGGAAATTCTGGAGAAAATCTGCGATGGCAAAGGAACTGAAAAATCTCTGGAGGAATTGGAATTTCTTGCCCACAAAGTTCAAAATACTTCTCTATGCGGTCTGGGACAAACAGCTCCCAATCCTGTTCTGACAACTTTAAAGTATTTTAAAGAAGAATATGAAGCTCATATCAAACAAAAAAAATGTCCAGCCGGTTCCTGCAAAGCACTGATCACTTTTAAAATTATCAAAGACAATTGCACCGGATGCAATTCCTGCAAAATTAACTGTCCCACCAGTGCTATTTCAGGCATAGCAAAAAAAGCGGGCAGCTTTTCCATCGATCAGGAGAAGTGTATTAAATGTGGAATTTGTAAGGATGTTTGCAGATTTGATGCTGTAATTACCGAATAAGTCGAACTGTCACAGGGTAAATCACAATTAAAATTATAACTCTGATGATTGGTTGAATTAAATAGAGGTGAGTTGTGAGTAAACAAGTAAAATTAACAATTGATGGAAATCAGATCTCTGTAAATGCTGATAAAACAATATTGGAAGCAGCACGGGAATTGGGCAAGGAAATCCCCACTCTCTGCTATATAAAACGTTTTGATCCTTATGCTTCCTGTTTTATGTGTGTGGTTGAAGTTGAAGGAAGTTCAAACCTGCTGCCTTCCTGTTCCACTAAAGTAATGGATGGCATGAAGGTAAAGACCCAATCTGCTAAAATAGATGAAGCTCGCAAGGCAGCTCTGGAATTGCTGTTTTCAGATCATATCGGTGATTGTTTTGCTCCCTGTCACGTGGAATGTCCTACCGGAATAGATATTCCCGGATTTATCAATGAAATATCCCGAGATAATCCAGAAAAATCAATTGAAATCATCAAACGTTCTTTGCCTTTCCCTGCTTGTCTGGGAAGAGTCTGTCCCGCACCCTGTGAAAGCGGATGTCGTCGCACTCTGGTTGAAGATCCTGTTTCCATAATGAATCTCAAAAGATACGCAGCAGATGTTGATCTGAAAAAACCAGTGGAGGAAAGATATTTACCCAAGAAACAGGATTCTACTGGCAAAAAGATCGCTGTTATTGGAGCAGGTCCATCTGGATTGGCCGTTGCTTATTTTACCCAATTAATGGGACATCACGCCGTCGTGTTTGAAAGTCATGCTGCTCCAGGAGGAATGATTAGATATGGAATACCCTCTTTCAGGCTTCCGGGAAGTGTTATAGATGAAGAAGTTAAAATAATAGAAAGACTGGGAGTTGAGTTCCATTATAATAAAACCGTTGGTGAAAATATTAAATTCGGTGATTTAATAGAAGAATATGATGCAGTTTTTGTGGGAATAGGAGCTCAAAATGCATCGAGTATGAGAGTTGAGGGTGAAGACGCCAAAGGTGTTATCAGTGCAATTGAATTTTTGGAAAAAGTTGAAACAGGTGAAATAGATAATATTAGCAAAAAAGTTATGGTCGTCGGCGGCGGAAACAGTGCCATTGATGCAGCCAGAACAGCAATCAGACTGGGAGTTGAAGAATCAGGTATTTACTATCGGCGATCCCGCAAGGAAATGCCGGCTTGGGAGTTTGAAATAAAGGAAGCCGAAGCAGATGGAGTTCAACTCAATCTGCTGACTTCTCCCACCAGAATTGAGCACAAAAACGGCAAAGTTCATGTAAACATGGTGAAAATGAAACTGGGTGAACCTGATGCCAGTGGTCGTCGTCGTCCTCTTCCCATTGAAGGTTCTGAATATGAAGTTGTGGTTGATACTGTTATCAGCGCTATTGGACAAAAAGTCAGCAATACCGGCTTTGAAAACAGCGAGATCAACTTGACTCGCTGGGGAAGCATTATCGTCGATGAAAAAACAATGGCTACCAATATAGAAGGAGTTTTTTCCGGCGGAGATGCAGTTTTGGGTCCTGATATTGCAGTCAGAGCAGCTGGAATGGGTAAAATGGCGGCAGTTTCCATCGACCAATATCTAAGAGGCCAGGAAGTCAGGGGTCTGCCCGAACTGTACAGAGTAACCATTGGTCCTCTGGATTCGATTCCCAAGATAGTTTATGAAAAATATGAAAAGGAAGCACCAATACCCATGCCTCATCTCAAGCCATCTCAAGCAAATTCAGATTTCAGGGAAGTTACTCTCGGTTATTCTTCGGAGCAGGCAAAGAAAGAAAGTGAACGTTGCATGGAATGCGGATGCAGAGGTGTCGACAAATGCAAATTCAGATCTTATGCTGATATCTGGCAGCCAGAAAGCAAACGTTTTCAATATGGAGAAATCAGAGACATCTATATTGATGACTCTCATCCCGATATTGTATTTGAATCAAATAAATGTATAACTTGCGGTAATTGTGTAAGAATCTGTGAGCTGGACAAAAAATGTTATGCTCTGGCTTTTGAAAAACGAGGTTTTAACACCGTTATTCGACCTCCAATGAAGAAAAAACTTGTTGAAACATCTTGTGACGGTTGCGGAAAATGCGTAGAAGAATGTCCCACCGGCGCCTTGGTATATTCAACAGCCAAAATATCAACCGACCTCATAAATAAAAACATCATCAAAAATTAAAACCCGACCAGGTCAAATCCCC
>JAQICJ010000249.1 GCA_027858615.1 Deltaproteobacteria bacterium | reverse complement strand
AATTTTGAGGGTGGAATAATTAAAGGGACAAGTGTATTTTGGGGGCTGAAAATCGGCAGTTTTGGCAATGATTTTATGGAAAAAAGTGGAAAAAAATGAAGTGTGGGGAAAAATGGAGTCTAGGGGAGAAAGAGTTAAATCCCTAACCCGGATCGGGAGTTGTTGCAGGACCGGTGTAGGGACCTTTTTCCTGAATGTTTACATCTATGATGCCTTGGGGACAGGCTATTTGGTGGCTGAGTGAGGTGCATACTTTGGTATTGGGCCAGATGATGCAGTTATTGAGTTGAATGTTGTTTTGGAGGTGGACGTTTTGGCCGATGATAACTCGGTTGCCGAGGATTATTTGCCCGTCTGTTTTGATTGAGGGGGAAAAATAGAACTGTTTTGCTTCAGGTTCCAGTAAAAACTCTGCCATCCCGGAAATTTTGCTTAATTCGGTGCTGTGTTCGGGAAATTTTAGTAAATTCATGCAACCTTGATAATAGCGGGTAATGGTGGAATGTTCCCACCAGTAGGTTTGTTCGGGCATTACGCATCCTGCAAATTTACAACCCTGGTCAAAAAATGGTTTGTAACCTTGTCTGACCAGGCAGGAATAACCCGAAGGAAGCTTTTCTATGAATGAAGGTGAGAGAATTTGAATTCCGGTAAACATGCAGGGACCCGAATCGACAGAATTTCCATTTTGGTCCTTGCCCAGCATTGCAGTGATCAATCCATCAGGTCCCACTTTGAAACTTCCCCATTTGGAAGCCAGATGATCTTTTTTGAGAACCAGGGTTGCCAACTTCTTTTTCTTTTTGTGGAATTTGATGACTTCCTGAAAATCTATATCTGTAGCTATTTTTCCGTTAATAATCAGCACAGGATCGTCGCCAAAAAATTCAGCCAGCTTTTTAACTCCCCCACCTGTTCCAAGGATTTCATCTTTTTCGTCGGAATAAGTGATCTTAACCCCCCAGCCGGAACCATCACCCAGATAATCGCGAATCACCTGGCCTTTGTAATGGAGGTTGACTGCAATCTCTTTGATACCCGCAATTGACAATTTGTGGACAAGATGACCTATAATTGGTCTTGAACCGAGAGGTAACATTGGCTTGGGTCTTTGCTTGCTCAATATGCCCAGCCTGGTTCCAAATCCTGCAGCAAGAATCATTGCTTTCATATAATCTGCATCCTTAAAATTGAAGTTTTACACAAATAAAACTGAACCAGCAGCCAGAAACTGCCAGTTTCAGATTGTCAGTTTCGAAATCAAATTACATTTCCCATTTGATATTGAGCATCAGCCACACAGAAGCCACTATGGCAAACCCTACAATGAAAGCGATTATAACTCCAAAAGCAATGGCCTTTCTGCGGGCATCAATTTCGCCAGGAGTGTTCTTAAGGTTTTTCCAGATATTTTCCTGGTCTCCTTCTACTTCATCACTAATTTGTCCCATTTTGCCGATTGATTCCTGTCTTTTCTATAAGGAATAGAAAGTGGCAAAAAAGATGATTAATATCAGAATGACCCCGGAAATCGTCATGATTCCGAGAATAATCAATTGTCCATTTCGTTGCAACTTGCTTATCTTGGAAATATTGATATTTTTAGTATCAAGCATCACCGTGGGAGCAAAGTGGTATTGATCCAGCAAACCGGCAAAAAAGTGGGAATCTCTGCTTGTTTTGAATCCCGGTTTCCAGGCCAGACGATTTTTGGTGATATAATTGAGATACTTCTTTGTGTACTGATCGAGGTTTTCCAACCTGGTTGCTTTATTAACCATTTTATGGATAATCTCAGGACTCTCGGGATATTCAGAGATATAAAAAGTGGTGTTGGCCACTAAATTTACTACCGGCATATAAGTCAGAGAGTATTGTAATTTGTAAAAACCGTTCAATCCACTTGTATCTAGTATAATCTTGCCGAAATAATTCTGCAGGGGGATCACATAACCTCGGTTCCAGGCTTTATCGCTGTATAAATCCAGGTAAAGTGGACCCCTGCCAAAACCCATGACATTTACTGAGAATTTGCGATTTGCAGGAAGAATACGGGGCAAAAAGTCAATAACCGTATCATCTTCAATTGCACCCAATTCGAAATCTATTTCCGACTTCGGTCCTTTTGGCTTGCCGTCAACCACCTGATGGTAGGCAATAGTGAAACTTACACTGTGGGTCATGGCATAAAAGCTCATGGAATCCAGACCCAAAATATCTGTATTGAAGTCAAAGGGAAGGCTTTGCCCCTCTTTAACCTCCACCATGCAATCATTCAAATTTTTCTTCACTACAAAAGGTACACAATCACCGTGAGTGGGAACTCTGATGATACCTGACTTCAATTTTAATCTGGCCTTGATTCTGGCCGGTTTTCCATCTGCATGCTGTGCTTTGATGAACAACATATCCCGAACTCTCGGCTTGATCCCACGACTGTTGTATGGATGCAGACTTACAACCAAGCCTTCACTGTCTTTTTGCACTCGACTGGAAGAATATGATTCGTAGTTACTGTCTTCACCACCGGCCTCAGATTCAAGATATCGCTTTAAATCTCCGGGTTTTTTTATGAGATTTACCGAAGTAACCCATCGTTCTTTCCCCATGTCTGAATCTATTTTCCATATGAGATCATATTTGCCATCTTTGACCCGGGGAAAGTAGACATTGACAGCTGTTGCCCTGGATGCAGGGACTTTCTCACCCTGGCCAATCAAAATATCCGCATCAGGTGTTGACAGATAAATCTTGGCATCTAGTTTATCCACCGGCTCTGAATGTTTGCCTTTGCGCGCCATAATCCGAAAAGACCCGGGAGCATTGCTACGATACTGGTTAGTACCGTAAAATCTCAGCCAGCCGGAAATTTTGGCGCGGCTGATAAACACCCCAACACTCATGACAAAGGTGGCAATAATAGGCAGAGCAATAAAAATAATCCTTTTTTTGCGTACCTTCCACTTATACTTTTTTTGATCCATTTTAAATTTCCCAAGGTAAAGTTGCAAACAAAATGTAGTGTTTGATGCCAATTCCGGATTCCAACCAACAACTACCAAGAACTAACTAGTTCCCATCCCAGAAGTGGGGTTTTTGGCTGTGTGAAGAAACTGGTTTCAGATGCGCCCAGTAACTTCGCAGATATAGCCACAACTATTTCAAGAAGTTGCGACAAAGCAGATGAAGCCAGATTCCGTCGCCAGACGATGATCTTCCTTTTTGGGATGGGAACTATTTATTCAATATACAATCGACAAATTCGCTGCATTCTTTTTTTTGCAAACACCTGTTAAGCAATTTGGCATCACC
>JAQICJ010000248.1 GCA_027858615.1 Deltaproteobacteria bacterium | reverse complement strand
GAGTATGAATTTCCTTTCAAATCTTCCAATTTGATTGTTTCTTCAAAGTTTTTCAAGTTAATTTCACTGAGAGAAGAGGGTTGAACTTGAAAATAATTCCATTTGTCATTGAAAGAATTCCTCCACATACAAAGCAGCATTTCCCGGTTGAGAACAAGATAGGTCTGCCCCCAATTTGAATTGAGTCCGGATTTTAAATCAAGCCAGGCGATAAGTTGTGATTGATTGAACCAGAGAGGAAGTCCCTCAATAATTACTCTGGGAGGTTTTGAATTTTTTATCACGAAAGTTTCACCTCATCGGCTATTCTGTATACAGCCGCTATGGCTATTCTGAAAAATTCAGATAGTTCAAGTCCGAGTTTTTGACATTCTTTGATTGTTTCTCTGTTTACGTTAGCAGCAAAGCTCTTGGATTTCATCTTTTTTTTCAGACTTTTGGGTTTCATCCCCTTCATTTTTCCGGGGCGGACCATGGCATTGGCAGAAATAAGACCAGTAACGGTTTCTCCACAACGCAATGCAAAATCAAGTGGTTCAGAAGGGGGAGAACTGAGATTATTGCTGTAATTGTGTTTTTTTATTGCTTTTAGGCAGTATTCAGGGATTTTACCTTTCAGAAGTTCGATACTTGCCAGTCCATGGCGGGAAATATCATTTTTAGTGCTGGTATAGTCGAGATCGTGCAATAATCCTGTGAGCCCCCAGACCTGAGGATCTTGATCCAGCTTTTTTGCCAAGTCTTCCATGACAGCCTCAGTTTCAAGGCTGTGATAAACAAGACTGGTTTCGGTATTATGCTTTTTCAGCAATTTCAAGGCATCAGTTCGTGAAATCATAGTAGGTCCTGTAAAAATAAAAGTTTATGTTTCAAGTAAAATGGATCTGGCGCAATGCTTCATAGGCTGCGATCCCCACAGAATTTGCCAGATTCAGGCTGCGAATATTTTTGATCATGGGAATACGACAAGACTGGGCCTGGTATTTTTTTAGCAGATATTTCGGAAGTCCTGTAGTTTCGCTGCCAAAAACAAGAAAATCTCCCTGTTTGAAATTTACTTCAAAGATGGAATTGCCTACCTTGGTGCTGAAAAGATAGAAATTCTGAGCTGTTTCTTCGAAAAAATCATCAATTTTATCAATATAAATTTTTTCTACCTTATCCCAATAATCCAGACCGGCTCTTTTTCGTTTGGGATGGTTTTCGCTGAAAGTAACTTCGCCCACGATATACAAAGGGGATCCAATACAGGCACAAATTCTTGAGATTGCTCCAATATTGGGCGGGATTTTAGGTTCGACCAAGGCTATATTGAGAGGAGTATTATTTTTTGGTAAATATATTGACATGGTTAACTTTTATCATAATCTGAATGGAATGTGAATGACATGCAAAATTTAAAAACAGATTTTCAAGTACTCAATTCTCATGGGACTATTTATTTGGGTTGAGATGGGAATTATCTATTCCCATCTCAGAATCATTAAAGAGACATCATAATTTCCTATTTGGTATGGGTTTTACAGGTATCATCTGTTTTAAGGTGGAAACTGTGGAAAATAATAATGACTAAAACAGATTTAATTGGAAAAACAGTAGGTGGCAGATTCATAATTGAACAATTTGTTGGTGAAGGAGGGATGGGGATAGTTTTCAAAGGGCGCCACAAAGAACTCAACTATGAGGTGGCTGTAAAAATCCTCAAAAGCGAACATGCTTCAGATGCCAGTATGGTGGCAAGATTTCGCCGGGAGGTTCGTTCAACCAGTATGCTGCAACATAAAAACCTGGTGGTATTGTATGACAGCGGCCAACTCGATGACGGACGTCTGTACCTTGTTACCGAATTCATTCAGGGCAAATCTATGATTGAGTATATGGATGAGGAAGATACTCTTTCAACATCCAAAGCCCTCAAAATGATGATTCAGATAGCGGACGGAATGGCGGCAGCTCACAGGCATACTATAATGCATCGAGATTTGAAGCCGGAAAATATTCTCATTCTAGACACTGACGAAGGTAAATTAATTAAAATTCTCGATTTTGGACTTGCAAAAATGGTTGAGAGCAATAATCCAGAGGACAAAATCACCATGACAGGTGAAGTATTTGGTACTCCCACCTACATGTCTCCAGAACAGTGTCTTGGAGGTGAATTGGATTTAACTACCGATGTTTATTCTTTTGGAATCATAGCATATGAGATGCTTACGGGGCGCCCACCTTTTGATGATCCAAACATCGTTACAATCATGTTATCCCACAAAAACAAAACCCCAATGGCACCTTCTGAAGATTTTCCAGAAGCTGGCATCCCAAAGGAAGTGGACAATCTCATTTTGAAATGTTTGGAAAAAAATCCAGCAGATCGTTTATTGAATGGAACTGAACTTGCCAATGAGCTGCGTAAAATCCAGGATATCATCATCAGAAATCGTTCAGGCGCTCCTGCGGATCTGGAAGTAGAACGCCGCATTGACAGCATTCAGATTCAATCAGTAGGTTCAGGTTCTTCTTTGACTTCAAAAGAAGTTTACGGAATGGTGCTGGCAAGATTGAGAAAAAGACTGCGCAGAGTGTGCGAAATCCTGCGTGATTACCAGGTTATGACTCCGAACCTCTCCGTTGAAATTGCACATTTGTCCACAGCCGAAGATCGTCTGGTAACATTAAAACAGCAGGAAGCTTCTTTGATTAACGCAATTAGTGACAAAGAAAAAAATATTCAGAACAGAACAGGTCAACTCAGAGTGGCAGTGCAGGATTTATCCTATGATCGGGAATTATTATTCAAAAAGTTACAGATAAATCCCGATATTTCCATCAATGAACTTATCTCAATTTTCCCCTATCTCGATGCAGCCTCAGCCCCAACCAACGGTCAACAGCTGCTTCATGACATCTCTTTTCAGATAACGGCTTTGGAGCGTTCAATAGACAATTCCATAAAATCATCTCATAAAGAAAGAAAAAACCTGAAAAGGAAACTGGACAGTAAAAAGAGCCTTATTCTTCAAGAAGAAAAAAAGCTGGCCCTGCAAGTTTTTAATGTTGTGGAACTGCTTTTGAACCAGGCTGATAATTTAAATAACATCAGTCCTCTCAAAAATGAAATGCAGGCCTTGAAAATTTTCTATGAAGAAGCGAAGAATATGAGATAAAGTTGGAACTGTACAGTTCTCCATTTCAGTTAATAATGGGACCAAAATAAAGGGGTTTATATTTTTCATTTTTTTGGTATGTTTCCCTGAAGTCTGCGTTTTGTGAATATTTTTCCGTTACGTAGTTCCCATCCTAGAAGTGGTGTTTTTGGATGGTGAAGAAGTTTGCCTCAGATGCGCGAAGTAACTTCGCCGACATAGTTTTCACTATTTCAAGAAGTTACGACAAAGCAGATGAGGTAAAATTCCGTCGCCAGACGATGATCTTCCTTTTTGGGATGGGAACTATTTATTCAATATACAATCGACAAATTCGCTGCATTCTTTTTTTTGCAAACACCTGTTAAGCAATTTGGCATCACC
>JAQICJ010000065.1 GCA_027858615.1 Deltaproteobacteria bacterium | reverse complement strand
TTCTTTCTTCCCAGTTGGTTTTTTTGAACCAGGACAAAAATCAGATCGTGGCAAATTGTTTGTTGCGTGATGCTTCCGGGGTGGCTGTTGAAAGGTCTGATTACCAAATTCAGTTGAGCGCCGATGCTTCCGTTGTTGAAGTTGAGCCCGGTCTTTATCAATTCAACGAAGTGGGTACTTATAATATCAATTGTACAATTTCAAACACAAACACTTCCCAGGTGGTCGAGGTGACAAAAGAGGTGGAAGTTGCAGTTGAGGTGATGCCCGATGCTTTGATGACCTTGTCTGAAGTTACCGGAAATCATTATACCCAACTAGATCTGGTTGAGTCTCTGGTTCAGGCAGGTGATGCTTCTTCTTTGCTGGAAATAGTTCAAGTTATTGATGCCGGCAATTCCCTTCTTGAACAATTGATCAATAACAATGAAACGGATTTGTTCTTTCCAATTCCCGGGGAATTGCCAACTGAGAACGAGTGTGCAACAGCCGGTTATCCTCTGGAGTCAGGAGACCAGGTGGTTGATTCCAATTTGGCAGATATTGGCAGCAAAATCCAAGCTTTACGCAATACTATCGGAGAGCTTGATTCCCAAACCCTTGATGCTTCTGCAATTTTGCAAGTTAATAATCAACTGGACCTGTTAAAAACTGCTTTTAACGACTATGAAGCCCTCGATCTCTCCCCGTGTGGTACTTTGTTTTCCAAAGATCAGCATAATGAGATGCTGGGTCAGCAATTGTATCCTTTTATTCTGGAGATGGGTCAATTTTCCTCTGCTTATCTTGAAGCTGTAGCTCAATATGTTCAGCAAAACGGAGGATTAAAGTTCTCTCTTGTTGGTATTTCCACTTCCATCACCATGCAGCAGGCAATTTACAAAACAGTGATGAATTGGTACGGCCCTTATCTCAAGGCCATAGCCCGGTATGCTGCCACTATTTTTCTGGCTGATCTGGTGGAAATGTTCTGGGATCCCGTTCCCGGAGGACCATTTATAGATGGGGAAATCACCAGTGGCGGGATGACAGATGTTTGTGACGGTTGGCCAGTAAATCGTTTTTTTGGAGGCAGCTTTGGGGAAAGTGGACAAATTCCCGATCCTGTTTCCATTGGAGTGGTTATTGTTGCCCAAGCCCAAGTTACTGCTATCGAAGGGATTTTGAGTTCTTTGGATTGTGGGGCTAGTTCCTGTGATGATAAACCTCCCGCTCAAAAAAATATCTGCAAGGCAAAAAAATATTATGACTGCTATAAAAACATCAGTAAAAAGGTTAAAGAAGCCGAAGGTGTTTTTTCTGATGCTGCCCCTGAGATTGTTTCGGTAGAAGAATTTGCCGACGGCAGTATTCAATTTGAATTTGTTTTTCCATACGAAGTTAGTTCCATGATCGGAATGGAACCGGTGTTTATCTTTCCCTGGAGTGCAATTACCGGAAATGGTCAAAAATGGCAGGGAAATCTTATCAGTTGTCCTTAGGTAAGGAGCATATTTTTGATGAAACTCAAGCCAATTTACAGTTTTTCTATTTTATTTTCTTTTTTGTTGTTTATAAGTTGTGATTCGTCAAGTTCAGGAAACGAGGAGTCCTGTAATTCTCCCTGGATTTGTTCTGATGAACAGGGGCGGGAAACAGAAAACAACTATTATGATCAAGGGGCTGAAATGTTGATTATTTCTCCCCAGTCAATGGTTGAAGTATGGGAAGAATATGCCTACGAGCGCAGTTTGACCGGTGTTTTTACTCAGGTCAGAGCCGTGGAAACCATCTTGGAACAGAGCGAGGGGGATGATGCAGCTGCCAAATTGCGTAATTACTTGCTTGAACAATATGAAACCAATGAAAACCTGAGATTCATTCTTTTGGGTGGAGATGCTGATGATATACCGTACCGGCGGGTACCCAACGAGATAGATGTTTCCTTGCTCGGTGAACATTATCAGTCAAATGCTCCCTCCCAATTATATTTTTCAAATCTTTATGCCAATTGGGATGGAGATCAGGATGGAATTGGTGGCGAACTCAATGAAGATTTCAGCCTCGAAGATGCCAGAAATAATCAACTGGCTGTAGGTCGTCTTCCTATGGAAACTCCGAATGAATTCAATAACTATTTTCATAAATACAAACGATATCTGCAGTCTACCGAGGAAAATATTTACTATCCTCTACTTTTTTCAGATATAGCTTTTACCAGCGATTTCACTGGTGCTATTGATGGTGCCGAAGGAATTGAACCCACTGTTACGGCTTTTTTTCCGGAAAGAATGAAGGATAATGCTCGACGACTTTATGTTACAGATGATGCCATAGAAAAATATGATGCCGAAAAAATTACCTATCAGAAAATCAGGCAGACTCTCAATGAAGGTTATGGTTTTCTTTTCCATAATGGGCATGGTTCTCATAACAGCCTGGCTTCTTTAATCGATAAGGATGTCATCCGTACCTTCAACAACCAACTTCCTAATATTCTTCTCAGTTGTGCCTGTCTGGCCGGTAATTTTGCTGATATGGACGAGGGTTTTCAACTACAGGACAATGATGATAGTGCAGGGGAGATATATCTTACTGATTTTTATGGAGGAATTGCCTATGCAGGCAGCACAGCGGTTGGTTTGGGCCCCTGGGGTGGCTCGCAATTTCTCCATGCCATGAGCAAGGCTGTTTTTGAAGAAGGTTTGACTTCCTTAGGAGAGGCCTTCAACTATGGCAGAGCCAATCTCGCTTCGATAGACTACGATATAATGGGTTCATCAAGCGGTCTTGTTGAAATTACTGACGAGCGCGAATGGTGGACTCAGCATGTTTTGGTTTTATTGGGCGATCCTTCCCTGCGCATTAGAACCGAACAGGCCAGAGAAGTTGAGATTATTCTCCCGGAAACTTACACCGCAGGTTATCAAACAATTGAAATTCAGGTAAATGATCTTGAAGGTCAGCCTGTAAGTGATGCAGTTGTTTCTTTTTACAAATTTAATGACATCTACCTCAAATCTACTACTGACCAGGATGGGAAAGTTTCCTTTTCCTTTATTCCATACAGTCTGAAATATATAGAGGTTGGTGTTTCCGGAGGTGACATAATTCCAACCTCCGCTGTGATCATTGCCCAGTAGTTGGAGTTTTATTTTCGTTCTCTGGAGGACAGAAGAACCACATCTCTGAGCTGTTCTTTATTCTGAGCTTCATGCCAGCGTTTCTGAAAGTTTTCTTCCTGGACAATATGAGCAATGTTCATCAATGCTCGCAGATGAAAATTACGCTCATCAGGGGAGCCAACCAAGGCAAACATAGTGTGTACTTTCGGGTGAAGTTCAGAGAACATGACTCCTTCCTTTGATCTGACCATTACTATTTCAAAACGGTTTTTCCCTTCAACAATTATATGGGGAACAGCTAATCCGGGTGACATTACTGTAGATGATTCTTTCTCCCTTTCCATGAAGAGATTAAATATCTTTTCTTTATCTTCATCCAGTCGTTCTGCCAGTTTTTCAGCAAATTTACGAAAAAGTTTCCGGGCGTTAACAGATTCTTTCAGATCAAGGATAATTGCTTCTTCTATCAATTTATCAAAACGATCAAATTCAACCGAGTCCCTCTCCAGAGAAATAGAACGCAATTCGTTTTCAATGTGGGCTCTTTCGAGGTGGTGGGAGGTAATTCTTTCAACCAGATAAACCAGTGCGGATTCGTTATCGATACGTTTTTGAACATAAAAAAGATACCAGAGCAGGGCAAAGACAATAAATCCACCGGTGAAAAGCAAGGGGGCAGTTCCCATTTCAAAAATCAAAAAACCATAAAGAATGATGGCAGCAACTTGTAATACAGGAAACAGAGGAGTTTTGAAAACAGGACGATAGCTTTCAATGAGAGAGGTTCTCATGATAATGGCAGCTAAATTAACCAGAGCAAACATGAGAATCATCATAGCCGAAGCAGTTTTTACAAGTACTTCCAACGACAAAAAGGATACGGTCATGGTGATAAATAAGGATGTAAATAAAATAGCGAGGTAAGGAGTGTCGAATTTCTTGCTGGTTTTGGAAAACCATCTGGGAATAAGTCCGTCCCTTGACATGGCCATGGGTGATCGGGAAGCTGCCATAATTCCTGCATTACCGGTGCTGGCAAAAGCAAGAAAAGCTCCGATGGTTACCACAATTTTTCCAACAAATCCCATGGAGTATTTGGCACCCAGGGTAATTGGTGTCAGGGAGTTTGACAATTCATTTCCGGGAACATTTCCGATGGTTACATAGATGATAAGCAAGTAGAGGGTAGAGATGATGCCGAAAGCCAGAAACATGGAAAGGGGGATATTTCTACTTGGATTTTTAACTTCCCCGGCCACAGCAGTAACTTTGGTCAAACCTCCGTAAGATACAAAAACCATTCCTGCCACCGCAAAGACACCTGTCCAGCCTTTAGGAGTGAATGGTTTGAAACGGTTAACATCCACTGCCGGGAAACCCAGGGTGATAACTACCAGCAAAATGATAATCAGGGAAACCACCAGCATAATTTGAAAAATGCCGGTGCCTTTGACACTGAGAAGATTAAGTGCCGTAAAACCAAGGGTAAAAGTGACGGCAGCAAATTTGAGACCCGTTTGACCAAATTCCGGAAAGAAGAAAATAAAAATTCCTCCGATACCAATGAGGGCAAATGCTGTTTTCAGGGAGATGGAAAGCCAATCCAGCAACCCGGCAATGGTTCCCATCAGAGGGCCCAAGCTGCGTTGAATGAAAAAATAATTTCCACCTGATCTGGGCATGGCTGTGGAAAGCTCGGCTTTGGAAAGCAGGGTGGGAATCAGAAGCAGGGATGCTATTAAATAGGAAAGCAGCATTCCCGGACCGGCCAAGTAAAAAGCAATGCCGGGCAGAACAAACAACCCAGAGGAAATCATGGCTCCGGAAGCTATTGAAAAAAGATCAAACAGTCCAAGTTTGCGATTAAGTTTTTCTGAGGATTGTTGCATTGAGGTTCACGAAGATTCTAATGATATTAAGGCATTGATAAAAAAATCAGTTTAATGGTCAGATTATGAGAGGCTTTATTTTATCGTTTTCTGGAGGAAAGAAGAACTACATCTCGCAATTGCTCGATATTTCGGGCTTCCATCCATCTTTGTTCAAAATGTTCCTCCTGAACTATGTGGGCAATATTCATCAGTGCCCGCAGGTGGAAATTGCGTTCATCAGGTGAACCAACCAGAACAAAAATAGTGTGGACCTTGGGATGGAGATCAGAAAAAACAATTCCATCCTTGGAACGAACCAGAGCAATTTCAAATTGTTTTTCTCCGTCAATAATGATGTGAGGGACAGCAAGTCTCGGAGTCATAACGGTGGAAGAATTCAACTCTCTTTCCAGGAAAAGATTGAAGATTGTTTCCGGGTCTTTGTCAAGGTCTTCTCCGAGTTTTTCTCCCAGAATTTTAAAAAGATCTCTGGCGTTTATTTGATCTTCAATATCCAAGATAAGTGCATCTTTTACCAGGTGATCAAAGCGATCAAATTCAACTGAATCCCTTTCCAGAGAAATTGCACGCAGTTCGTTTTCTATGTTGGAACGATTCAAATGGTGAGAGGTAATTCGTTTAACAAGGTGAATGAAAGCGGATTCATTATCAATCTGGCGTTGTACATAGAAAACATACCAGACTAAAGCCAGCAGAATAAAGCCCCCTGTTATTAACAGAGGAATATTTCCCATCTCAAAAATCAGAAAACCATAAACGATAATAGCTGCAATTTGCATATAGGGAAAAAAGGGAGCTTTAAAAGTGGGACGATATCCTTCTATTTGAGAAGTTCTCATGATAATGACGGAAAGATTGCACAGATCGAACATGAGAAAC
>JAQICJ010000177.1 GCA_027858615.1 Deltaproteobacteria bacterium | reverse complement strand
TCAACTAATTATCATAATTATTCCCCAACTTTTACCCCCAACTTTTTACTTATTTTTTTGCTGTTCCCTAACCGGGTTAGGGATTATTTGGATTTGATTTTTTTCAGTCGTTCCTGGCGTCGTTTTTCTGCATAATCTTGAATTTTGTTTACTTCATCTTTTACCTGAACAGCTTTTTTAAATTGTCTGGGGCCCTTTTTTTGACCTTTTTTGTTGTCATCCTGCTCTTTTCCGGCATCTTTGTCGGAAGTTGATTCTTCCTTGGCTTCATCTTTGTCCTTGCATCCGCCCAAGAAGAAACAACAACTGAATACCCCAACCAACATCAATAAAACTAATTTTTTCATATATATTTTCCTTTCAATCTGAGTTTTCCTGCTCTTGATCTTTTTCTTTCATTTTTAAAGTAAAAGCAAACAAAGCCCCTCCAAGCTTGGAATCGCCGATCTCAAAAGTACCCCGGTGTTTCTCAGCACACATTGTCAAAGTCAACAATCCCAGTCCGAAACCATTTTCTTTGGTTGTATAAAGCGGCTCCAGTATTTTATTCATCAACTCTTTTTTTATTCCAGGACCATCGTCGTGAACTTCGATTTTGACTTCATCTTTCCCTTCAGAAACCTTTATTGCTATTTCGCCCTTATTGTATAATGCCTGCCCCGAATTTAGCATAAGATTTATTACCGTGCGTTTGATCAAAAACTCATCACCCACAATTTTAAGCTTTTCCGGAATATCAACTGTAATTTTGCAAAATTTGGTGTCTTGGTGGATTTTCATCAGAACTACAACTTTTCTGATCAATCTACTCAAATCAAAATTCTTCAATCCTTTAGAATTATCATCAGATAAATTAGATAATTTCATAGCTAAATCTTTGAGCTGTTCATTAACTTCCTCAAAATTATCAAGAATATCTTCCAACTCATCCGCAGCAGGTTTACCTTCTCTGATTTCATTTATCCCCATATCCATAAAGGACAGAATGTTTTTGATATCATGAGCCACACTCAAAGCAAACATACTGGCCAAAGCTTTATTTTCAGCAGTAAAAAGAGCTAATTCCTGCCGTTTTATCAATGCCGACCTGATTTTAAGTCTCCTCAGATAGATAAAAACAAGGGAAAAAATCAAGATCGTTGTTAATATAACAAAAAGACTACCTTTGACCCTTTCAATATTCTCCAATTCCAGCCAGTTGGATGCATAAGCTGCTGCAAGATTGCTGGAAAAATGAATATAGATTAAACACACCACTCCATAGAGAAGGGATAAAGACAACGCCGTTCTCAAGGGTTTGATATTTGTTTTCACTTTCGTAATTCTTGATTTACTCATGATTTTGCCTATTGGAAATATTATCAATTTTTGTATGATATCCCCAACTTCAAAAAAAAACAAGCTGACTAACGAAATCACCCCCCAGCAATGCAAGAGAAATCCCGCTCCCTCCCTTCTTCATCACAAACCACCAGCCAAAATCCACCACCGCCCAAAACCTCCAACTCCAAACTCCACCGCCGCAGCAATGTACGGCAGGAGCCCCCATCCTCCCTTTGAATTCGAGGTTTACTATGAACATACCTCAAATTCCCGTCCTATCACTTATGAATTGGCCATTGACCTTGACAAAAACAGCAGGCCTTTTGTCAGCAAAGAAAGATTGCGACAGAGAAGAAAAGGCCAAAGACATGGTTGGCCCTATTCCTTAGAAAAAGCATGCTCCTCAGGTTTTTATCACTACCCATCAACCCTATTTTGTTGACGCCCTTAACCCCGCTGAAGTCTGGGTGTTAAACAAAAATAACAAGGGCTTTGCCGAAATCACCAGAGCGAGTGAATATGAAATAATCAACAACCTCGTTGAAGAAGGTTTGCCCCTGGGAGGACTCTGGTACAGCGACTACCTCAAAACTATATAGTTCCAACTATAGAATCACGACCTCTACCACCACCGCAAATTGTCTCCAATCTGCAATACTCCCCAAAACACCGCCCCGCTCTCACACTCTTCTTTCAACCTCAAAAACAACAAATTAAAATCAAAACAAATTCATTTGCACTTGTCTTGGAGGATAAAAAATACCTATAATTGCAAATGGATTCTTAGATATATTCTGGTGTTGATTCGTAGTACCCAGAAAAAAATATAAATCTTTATTTTCCAAAAAATCCACTTCATACTTCTTAACAACATCGTCCACGGTTTTTTTTCAATAATTTCTTTTTCTTTTTTGATCTTTTTCTTGTATCTATCAAAACAATTCCAAAAAAGTGCTCCAATTTCCCAATCGAAAATTCTCATTTTACTTTTTTGACCATTTTCATCTGTAAATTCATACCAGAACCTGTACGGCACTTTTTTGACCACTTCAAATTGTTTTTCAATGTTTTTGTTATCAGCAAACAATCCTAATTGAGATTTCTTATTTAAAAGATTTCTCAATTTTGCCTTATCCCATTCTCTATTTTCCTCTTCCTTGTATACAAGTCTTGAGATCTTTACAGGCTTGAAAATCGCACGAGTACGTCGGTTCTTCTTTCCAAGCTCAATCAACTCGTCCATATTTTTAAAGATTTTCGCATTTTTGGAATTTAAAACAATTTCTTTTCTTTCCGACCAATTGTTCTTTGCATCAACATTGCCAATAATTTTTATAGAATCATCTATAATAACATGGCATTCAGGCATCCTGTCGCTTTTTTATAGTTTTATAAATTCAACTATGATCCAATCATACATTTTATACTTTTT
>JAQICJ010000166.1 GCA_027858615.1 Deltaproteobacteria bacterium | reverse complement strand
AGCTATAAAACTGATAAAAGTAAAAATCTCCAGGTTGATTTCATTGCCGACGCTGCCCAGCAGCCAGGTGGTAGCTCCGTCTTTGAGAAAATAGTTGTAGATCCCCCAATTGATGGCTGAGGTTATGGTGCTGACAAAGGTTACCGCCATGCCCATGCCCAGGGAAATTTCTATTTTTTTGGAAAGAGCTACAAAAGAACACATTCCCAGAAAGTTAGCAAAAATTATATTATTGGTGAAAATAGCTGCAAATAAAATGATAAGAGGATTGGAATAAACTTCCATTATTCAGCCTCCTTGGCGTGGTGAAGTTGAATTCCCCGCAGAATCCAGATAAAAATTCCCAGAAGTAAAAAAGCTCCAGGAGCAAGCAAAATAGCTCGGGCTGGTTCCAAATTCGCAGGCATTACCTGATGACCGGCTATGGAACCGGCTCCCAGTAATTCCCGGAAAAAGGAGATGGGCAGCAAAAGCATGGCATAACCAAGTCCATTACCCAGACCGTCAACCAAAGAAGGCAGAACCCGGTTTCTCAGAGCGAAGGCTTCGGATCTTCCCAGAATAATACAGTTGGTTATTATCAATCCCACATAGGGACCGAGGGTTTTGGACATCTGGTAATAATAGGCCTTGAGAAGTTGATCAAAAATAATAACAAAGGTGGCAATGATGATCATTTCAGTGATCAGTCTGATATTTCGGGGGATAAATGTTTTGAGCATCGATACTGTGACGTTGGTGGCCATGGAAATCACTATAACCGCCAAAGACATTATCAATCCGTTTTTCAGATTGGTGGTAACCGCCAGAGCACTGCAGATGCCGAGCATTTGATGGAAAATAGGGTTTTCATGCCAGATAGTTTGTTTCAATAATCTTGTGTAAAATCTCATTTGAGTTCTTTCCTGTCCTCAACGATCATTTTTAAAGAATTAGTAAGTAGTTGGTTGAATCTTTTTGAAGTTTGGGTGGCGCCCGTTATTCCGTCAACTTCATTTTTATTTCTGGTTTGCCCTTCTTTTTTTACTTGCAGAACAATTTTTGATGAATCCGGTTTTGGGGTGATCTTTTTTCCCCGGAATTTTTGATAAAAGCTGGAGGTAGCTATTTCGGCTCCAAGACCGGGAGTTTCTTCCTGGTAGGTAATGATCAAATCTTTGATTTTCCACTTTTTTGGTCCTGTGCTCAAAAATCCTTTTACAGGACCCCACAAACCTTTTCCCTGAAGTGGATAAATATAGGCGATGGTTTTGTTTTGACTATTTCTTTGATAGCGCCAGAATCCAGGTTTCAGTTCTGTTTTGGAGAAAGTCTTATTAAATATCTTTTCCAACTCCGAGTTATTTATTTTATCTGTGTCTATTCCGGAAATAGTTAGAATAGAGCGTAATTTTTCCATTTTTTTATTGGTTTTTATTCTGGGTGATAACCAGGCCTGCACCCCCATGAGCAGGGATGCTGTGGTAAAAGTGAGAATAAAAACAAAAATAAGGGGATAGATGTTATTTTTTTTCCTTTTACTCATAAGCTTTCTCTTTTTTCATGCGGACTGCTCTTACACCCTCATCCATAAGGGGAGCGAAAATATTCATGATCAAAATTGAAAACATGACTCCTTCTGGGAGAGGAGTAAATTTTCTGATTAAAATTATTGAAATACCCAGAAAAAATCCATAAAACCATTTGCCTGTGGTTGTATCAGGACAGACTACAGGGTCGGTGGCCATGAATAAAACTCCCAGTAACAGACCTCCGGTAAAAATATGGAAAAAAGGAGAAGGATTGGAGGCAGGATAAAGGTAGTGTAAAATTCCTGTAAAAATAGATATGGCAACCAGAGCAGCCAAGGGTACACGAAAATTTACAATTTTGGTGGCAATGAGATAAAGACCTCCAATGATCAGCAGAAAACTGGAAATTTCACCTATACATCCCGGTGAAGGTCCGAAAATCAGAAAGCCTGGATTAAAACTCTCAACCAGGTTTGAAGAATTCAGATTGCTCAGAGGAGTGGCAGTGGTCAAAGCATCTGAAGTCTGCAAGTAAAGTTTGTCAAAATAACCGTCCGGAATAATATATTTGGTTGGAGAGACAGCCGAAGGCCAGGAGAGAACCGCAAAAATTCTGCCGGTCAAAGCCGGATTGAATGGATTTTGGCCTACTCCTCCAAATACTTCTTTTCCGAAGACAATTCCAAAAACGATTGCTATGGCAAAAATCCACAAAGGAGTATTGATGGGAAAGATCAGCACAAAAAGCAAACCGGTTACCAGAAATCCTTCATTGATTGATTCCTTTTTGAACCAGGCAAAACAAGATTCAACAACACCCCCGATGGCATAACTGAAAACAAGCATCCAGAGAACTTTCAGACCATAATGGTACATGCTGAACAGCAATACCGGGGACAGGGCAATTACTACTGAGATAATATACCGCTTGGAATTGTTGGCATCACGAATATGGGGTGCATTTTCAGTTGGATTGTCAGGATCGAATAAACCTGTATCCACAGCATCCAGCATGGGATGGAGAAGTGACAATTTACCTTTTTTTGTTTTTTTAACTGATTTATCAAGTAAATCTCTTATGAATTTCATGGCTGTTCCGATTCCAACTCCGGATAAGATCCTGTCTAAGGGGATAGAAGTTATTTATTGTCTTTAGCGATTTTTAAGAAAAAGTAATTTTTTTCAGAAGAAATTTTCTGGCTTAATTCAATTTTTGAAGGGCATACGTAGGTGCAAAGTTTACAATTAAGACAACGGGCGGCACCTAACGAGGCGGCTTCTTCATGAAGTTTGTTGGTTGCAAGTTTCCAGAGAATTTGAGGATCAAGCCCTACCGGACAGATATCCACACAACTGTTGCAACTTAGACAGAATCGCTTTTCTCCCCGCAGGCCGGTGGAAACTTCTTTTTTGACTCTGGGCAGATAATAAGAAAGATAAAGGGGAGAAAAGGAATCCCGTTTCAAGCCAGGACGCAGAAAATGAAGGAATTCTCTGTTCTGACGCTGTTCAAGAAAGGAAAAATTGCGATTTCCCGGGATTGTGGTGGCAAGTTCAAGTTTTTGTTTTTCACCGTTGAGCAGTCCTCCCTGGATTAAAATTGCAGTTTCGTTTTTGATTTTATTGTCGAAAAAAAGTTGAGAAAAAGGAAACCAGTAATCTGTACAATAATGGCCGTTCAAAGAAGTATGACATCCCCCAACAGTGAAATACGCTTCGGGAAATTCATTGGAGTAATACAGATTGATAAGATTCCTGACAGTGAAAACATCCATGGTCCAATATTTATCAGGATTTAATTTGTATCCATAGGGGTAATATTTTTCAGACAGGAGAATACCGGGATCTGTAGCTGGATACTTTTGGGGAAGAATAA
>JAQICJ010000154.1 GCA_027858615.1 Deltaproteobacteria bacterium | reverse complement strand
AATAATAATATTTACTATTTACCAATAACTCCGGGACCTTCAATTATGGGAGGTACCAGAAAATAGACAACTCTTGAATCAACCTCGGTGGTATTATCGCCATATACAAAAATGGTGGCAGTAAACACCTGGGGAAATTCTGTAGCTTCAATTGTGTTATTTTGTTTGACATGGATATTCCAGCAAACGGGATTACCAGGGGTTACCTCGTGGAAAAGATCTGGGTAGGAATCACCGTTGGAATCACTCATGGTCCATCCTGAAGTACAATTAGCACCGGTCTGAGTTGCTTCAAGAAAATCGATGAATTCAGCTACCGCGTTGATTGTATCAACCTGACCAAATTGATCGGCACCATCATCGTTGTCAGCGGCTACCGAAGAAATATCCATGGGAGAATGGGCAAGGACTTCGATGGCATTTACAATAGCTGAGGAAACTTGAGCGTCTTCACCGTCAAATGCAAAGGGATCACCATTACCGTCAACGCTGCCCTGCGCAACCATGAAATTTTCCATATCGGTTTGAGCTGAAGTTCCGCTGTAAATACCAATTGTTTTGGCGCCAATATCGTTGAGAGCATTGATGGAATCAATTTCGGGAGTTCCTCCCCCACCTTGATCGAAGCCCTCGTCGGTGAAAACAGCAATTATCGGCAGAGCACCGGGTCGAAAACAAGGATAACCAAAATAACCGGAAGGACAGGGACCGGGTTCATTAGCACAATTGGCCTCGTTGGGAACACCCCCGGGAGTTGTTACCCCGTCAGCTGCAGCTTCGGATGAGCCATTACCGGTAGCAGCAAAATACATGGCTGTACGCGGAGGTTCGGAACAACAACTGCCACAATCTTCATAAATAGTGTCATACTCTGGAAAGGTGTTTTCAGCCACAACGGGATCTGCTTGAATATCAAGGCGGTGGTCATAAATACGAGAAGTTGTTGTACATTCTGCATAAAGAAAAGAACCTATTCCAACTTGTAAATCAGGAATTTGATTAATAGAATCGGAAATTATGGTTTGCATATCACTGCGCAGATTTGTAAGTTCGATGTTCATGGAGCCGGAAACGTCGACCAGGAAGTAAAGATCAGCCTTTTGCAGATCGGTAGCAAAATCAAGAACATCAACCTCAGGATCCTGAGGTTCTTCGTAAGGAACCACAAACACAAAATCACCATTATTTTGAGGATTATCATCAGAATTGGCAGGATCAGTACCGGCACCCACTTCAATAAGATCTGAAGCCCCGTCGTCGTCGGAATCAGAATCCTGGGGATCTGTTTCTCCGGAATCAACCACTCCGTTGTGGTTTTTATCTTCCACATTGTCGGCCAAACCATCATTATCGCTATCTACATCAAGATAATCGGGATCACCATCTTCATCTGAATCAACAGGATCTTTAGTGACATTGCCATTGGTACCACCTTCTATTGTATCGCTGATACCGTCGCCGTCGGAATCTGTGTCTCTGAAGTTGGGAATACCGTCATCATCAGCATCGTCTGTACCTTCATGGTAATCCCCGATACCGTCCCCATCGGAATCAACATCATTGTGATCGGGAACTGCATCACCGTCGGTATCTACCTGATTACCATCTTCATCCATTTCCATGGTGTCATTGATGAAATCACCATCATTATCCAAATCGGCATAATTGGAAATACCGTCGGCATCGATGTCTGAAGTGCCTTCATCTGCATCGGGAATACCGTTGCCATCGGAATCTGTACTTTGATAATCAGGAGTTCCGTCACCATTTGAATCTGCAGGAGGAGTTGCAAGATCATCATCCCCTGCTTCAACGATATCAGGAATTCCATCGCCATCGGCATCAAGATCGAGATAATCGGGAGTACCATCGCCATCAGTGTCGAAATTTGTTTCCGAACCTTCATCTACATCGCAGATGGTATCTGAATCTGTATCTTCACACACCTGATTGTTATTGTTATTGTTGTTGTCGTTGTTTTGGGTTCCGCTTTCGCCGGGGGAACAGGAAAGAAGTAAAATTGACAGGAAAGAAAAAAAGAATAATTTATTTAATTTCATGTTAACACCTTTAAACTGGAAATCCCGAGAAGAAACAGTATTGAAAACAGGTCAATATATTAATATGGGAACTTATTAGAATACCTTAAAATATCTATAGTACAAAAGTAAAATTGACTGTAAAACCTTGTTTTATAAAAACCGATTGCAATTATTAAGAAAAAAACAGCATCTTGATTTTTAATTATAGCGTAAAATCCAACAGAATAAATCAGTAAACAGGTCTGAAAGTCAAAAAGTTAAAACAATAATCTTATTTGCAACATTATACCATTCCCCTTTTTTATTTCAATTAACCATCTAAAAGAAATTTCGAAGCAAATTGTTGATTTTTTACAAATAGTTCAATTCCTGCCACCTTGAACAAGTACAGGTTGTTATTCTTTGATTTTGAGGAAACTCATGAAATCATTTTCATCGGTTTCGTTACCAGTTTTGACAATATCTTCAGAAATAATTTCGTCGATCCCCATGGTTTTTCTGAGATTGGCATTATAAATAATTGTTCTTGCGGTCTTGCGCCAATCCAGATACCAGGCCCATAATTCTTCTTCATATTTCATTTTTTCTTCGATCAATTCTGAATCTATGAGATATTCTTCTTCCATATCAAATGATTCTGTCTGGTGAATCAACTCCTTACCCTTTTCCAGTTCTTTTGAGGACAAGCCACGTTTCTTCAAAAGCGCCAGGGCTTTTTTGGAATTGTCGTCTTCCTTTTCCTGCAGTTTTTCCAGACGTTCTACCAGAATTGATATTTTCTTGATTACAGTGGGAGATTGATTGCCTTCGGCTGATATATTTATAAAAAGATCCTGGTGGATCTGGGGACATTTATGGCTTAATGCAGCATCAGCCACATCAAACCAGGTATTTTCCCACTGTTCTATCTGCGCCAAAAGACGACTCCCGGTTGTTTTGAAACTTCCATCGCCGGAACTGGGAAATTCGAACATCCAGCCGGCTGCTTTGCGTAGATTATTCCAGCCTTCTTCAAGGCTGTCTTTATCAAAACCTCTTGCACTCATTAGAGAAACAATTTTGGGATTATGAAATGAAATAAGAAACTTGAGAACTTTATAAAATTTTTCTTCTCTTTTAACACCTTGCAAAATACACCTCCAGAATCTGTAGTCAGACGGATATCTTCCTTTTTTAAACCGGAACTAGATAGTTCCCATCCCAAAAATGGATGTAATCGTCTGGCGACGGAATTTTGCCTCATCTGCTTTGTCATAACTTCTTGAAATAGTGTCAACTATGTCGGCGAAGTTACTCCACGCATCTGAGTCAAACTTCTTCACCAGCCAAAAACCCCACTTCTGGGATGGGAACTAGATATTCCCAAAATTCGGATTCAAAGTAAAGATAAAAGTCCCAGGACGAAGTTCAAAATGTGCATCCAAACGATCAATCAGGACATTGTGGGCATTTTTTCCCCTGCATGTAAATTACTCCATGGATAGGACATCTGATATGTTGAGAACCTACAGGAAGTCGTAATTTCTTAATTTCGCTGAGAATCTCAATTGCAGGAAATTCCTGTTCATAAAAACCAAAACGCAAAATATCTTCAGGTTTCAACTTTTCAACCGTGTGTTTCTGCAATTTCCTTTTTACACTTTTGCGGTACAACCAGGTACCATTTCTGCTAACATCTTCAATTTTGAGAAAATCGCCATGATCAATGAAAATAGCGTGTTCCAGAGAAACAGATCTTTCATCAACCAGGAGTGAACACTTGCTGGATCTACCCAGTTTATATCGATGAGCCATAATTACTCCAATTCAACTCGGACTTGCAAACCCGATTACACTTAATCTGATAGTTCTAATAATCATCATTCTTAAATTCTAACTAGCTTAAATTCTAACTAGCATTCCATTTTTGGGGACAAAAGATGGCTATAAATCCTTTGGACAAAGACTCAACTTGTTCAAAGAATTTCTTTTCATCGATGTAGGATTCATAATCGATGATTCTCTTTTCCCAACGCTGTTCCTGATCGAGCCAGCGGGCTCCCATCCCCAGAGCTTCCCAACTCAGGGAGTTCCACCATGTATCAACAAGCAGTTTCCAGCGACTTTCCGGTATGAACCTCATATAATCAGACCAGAATGGGTCTGTCTCCATTCCCTTTTTTTGTTCCTGAAAAATATCTTCTTCGTATTTATCTTCTTCAGATCTGATGAGTTTTTTGATTTTTTCCACAAATTCAAAAACCTGGATATTTCTTTCAAATTTCTGGTTATAGTCAAAGAAAGATTTGAGCAAGGTCTGATAGAGTGATTCTTGAATAGCCAATGAAATTTTGAAAAAATGGTTGAGAAATTCTTCTATCTGAACCGGATTCATCTGCCAAGCAGCGGCCCAGGCTGCAGGGGAGGCTAATTCTTCAAGGCTGATCCAGAAAGGAACTTCCTCATCTTTATCAGGTTGTTCCCAGGGTCTGCTCTCCCATCTTTTTGCACTATATAACAAAACTGCAGTACTATAAGCCAGAGCATGAAACTCTTTTTTCAGAACTTCCAGAAAAACATCCTCCCTTTCAAAAAATATGCTGCCAAAAGCCTTGGAGATTGCTGTTTTTGCTTGGATCAATTCGTAAATATCATAGATTTCCGGATGCTCCAGGGCCCAGTCATATCTACCCAATTGTTCCCGTTTGGCTCCTGAAGTAATCTTTTTGTATGCAACCATAATCGGGCCGCTGAAATCAGGAAAGAGATAGCCGTCGTATTTCAGGAAATCCCATAATTTACTGAAAACACCTTTTTTTTCCTTGATTTTATCGGTAATTTTCTTTTGCAGAGAGATTTGTTTCATATCGCTGATGATTCTGGCTGCCTGCCTCCAGTTACGCGAGGTTGGAAGAAGCTCCTGCAAAGCCATGGTGAAATTATCTTCCTGTTCCCTTATTTCGTTATGCAATTTTTTAATCAGAGCTTTTAGTTCGATGATTTCCGGGTTTTTGAATACCTTGTAGTCATCTTGTTCTTCTTCACCTTCTTCCAAAGTACGAGATTCAAAGAGATGAAAAAGTTCTTTGCTGATTTTCTGTTCTTTGGAAGAATAATCCAGTTCCCAGTTTTCATACTCCCAACTGTCTTCTCTGTTGCCTGATTTGGAAAGAACTACCGCACTCAACTCTTTTTCCATGGGATCATACAGAAAAGATGAAATATAGCGAATATATCCGTCTCTGATTAAAGTTTTCATCTTTTTGCGGGGAAAAATTCCCCGGGCGTAAAAGTGATACGCTATATTTTCGAGTATCTGCATTGCAATTCCTTGAAGTAGAACTGTTTGTAAAAAAAGCGTTCAAGTAGTCAGAAAAACTTCAAAATCGTTTCCGACGCACGTGACAATAGGGATTTGAACCCTTCTTTTCATAATAATTCTGATGGTAGTTCTCAGCGGGATAAAATTTATTTCCTGAAACCGGTTTCAATTTGGTAACCACATCATAACCTTTCATCTTCAAAATGCTGATCAATTCTTTGATTACCAATTTTTCTTCATCATCATGGTAAAAAACAGCTGAAATGTATTGTGGTCCAACATCAGGCCCCTGGCCTCCCTCCTGGGTGGGATCATGGATTTCAAAAAAATGTTTGGCCAAGTCTCTGAAATCGATAATTCGGGGATTGTAAATCACCTGTACTACTTCAAGATGCCCGCTGTCTCCGCGACTTACATCTCCATAACCGGGATTTTTCAAATCTCCCCCCATATAACCTGAAATTGCAGCTTCCACTCCCTTCATCTTTTCAAAATAATATTCTACTCCCCAAAAACAACCTCCTGCAAAATAGGCTTTGCTGGTATCATTTTTTTCTTGCAAAACAAAATCAAGGGAAATGGAGTTGACGCAGTGCCTGGTATTTTGAGGCGTATGACCTTCTCCTCTGAAAACATGGCCCAAATGAGCTCCACAGGCAGCACAGACAATTTCCGTGCGAACCCCGTCTGCATCAGGGATTTCCCGGATGCTACCCTTCAAAGATTGATCAAAAGAGGGCCAGCCACAACCGGAATTAAATTTGCTTTTGGAAGAGAAGAGTTTGTTTCCACATCTTTTGCACAGGTAAAAGCCTTTTTTGTCGAACGTGACATATTTTCCACTCAAGGGTGCTTCGGGACCTTTGTTGTTGTTTACTTTTT
>JAQICJ010000150.1 GCA_027858615.1 Deltaproteobacteria bacterium | reverse complement strand
TGTTGCCATCGAACCAGCTTGAGGCAAGCCAGACGATTATCTTGCTTGCACCTTTTTTCAAGAAGAAGTACGGCTTTTTTCTTGTGGGTGGGTTCTGGTGATTTGAGCATGGCTTCAACTTCAAGGATACAGCCTCGATCAATTTCAAATTTGCACATGGTTTTGCCGAAACATTGCAGTAATTGGAGATTGTTGTCTTTGAATTTATTGAGGCATTTTGAATATTCTTTCCATTGAGCATATTTAATTCCAACCAGATTTGATTTAAAATCTTCCTCATCCCACCTTATATTATGGGCCACGGCAATTCTTGCCAACAGATTTGCCGTGGCAGTTTGATTGGTTTTACTGTTTTTGCGGCGGGCGGAATATTTTTTTTCGTTGTAAATGGAAAAAATGTAAATAATCCCGTAAATAAATCCCAGGATAACAATAATTCCAATTAATTCTTTTTTCATTTCCGACCTTTATTGTTAAATAGTTTGCAGATTGTTCTAAAGTTTTTCCGTATCTTATCTGGCATAGAATTTTTTCCAGGAATTTCTGGAAATTGAGAAGCCGGAAATAACTGCTTTGCGATATGCTTCGTAGGCAGTTAATACTTTGAATTGTTCATTCTCTGATATTTCGGGAATTTCTTCAAGCAGAACATCAAGATTAACATGTTTCAGAGCATGGTTCAATTTTAAACCCTGGCACATTGAGGTAAGGAGGGAAGCTGAAGCGATAGTGAGAGAGCCGGCTTTGGCAATAAAACTTGCATTTATAATATATCCCTGCTCCAGTTTGAGATAAAATTCCACAAATTCTCCATTGATGGAAGCAAATTTTCCTTTGGCATCAAAATTGGGAATAACCCCAATATTATTGGGAAAAAGAGCATTGACTGCAATTTTTTTTGAATATTGTTCACTTAGTTTTTGGGAAATTTTTTTAAAATCCATAATTATTCCTTTTAAAATTACGGGAACTCCTTAGGGCAGTAAGACCAGATCGTTTGGATAATCTATCACATTTTCAAAACCATTTTCGTTAATAATGTAAGTATTTTCTATTCCTGCCGCTCCATTTGCAAAAAAGAATTTTGGTTCAACGGCTATAACGTTTCCGGCCTGCAATTTATTGACGAATTTTTTTGCCAATACCGGAAGTTCATCAATTTCCAGACCTACACCGTGCCCGAGGAATTTCACCCGATTGGAATCAAAGCCCATGAAATTAGAATCGAGTTGATGTTTTTCAGCTATTTTAAGAGCATCAAGATAGATTTGTTCGGGAGAAGTTCCCGGTTTTAACAGGATGCGGGTATGCCGATCAATACCAATGGCAATTTCATGAGCTTTTTTGATGTGCTCAGCATAGGGTGGAAGGTGGTAAGTTCTGGTGGCGTCGGCGAGGTAACCTTTATAACCTGCCATAATATCCACCATGAAAGTGTCTCCTGCTTTGACTTTCCTTTGACTGCAGAAATAGGGAACCGCTTTGTAAAGACCTTTATTGCCCACCGGACCGTCAAACAAGGTGGGGTAGGCAACGGTACTGCCTGTACCAAGAGAACCATAATAAAGTTCCATATTAAATTTTCTTACCCTTAAAAAGCCCTGATGGCCCAATTTGCGCATAAAACTTTCCAGATCGGCTGCAATTTCCAATTCAGTTTTCCCTACACGGATCAATTGGGGGAGATGAGCAAAAGTTTTGGAAAGAATATCTCCGCTTTTTCTGATTAATTTGATTTCATCATCATCTTTCAGTGCTCGCAATGATTTAAGTAGCGGGGAGATATCTTTCAGTTTGAGATTGTCTGAAAATTGTTTTTTGATTCTGTTGATTATTTTCCAGGGAACCGTATCAAGTTCAAACCCGGATGTTTTTACAGCCTCCGGGGAAAATTCGGCTATGACTTCAGGGAGATATCTCATTGAACCAAGATCCGTGACCTTTTCCAGGGAAGTTTCTGCAACTGCTCTGGCATATGGCTTGGCAACAGCAAAAATATATTTTCCTTCCTGGTTAATCACAAGTGCTCCCTGACAGAGAGTTCCTGTCAAATAATAAAGATCCACATTCTGCAGGATGATTGCCAGATCAATATTGTGTTCTTTTAACAGATCGGATAATTTTTTGATTCTGTTTGTATGGTAGTTGTTCATAGATCCTCAAAAATAGTAACTATTGTGAATTTTATTTTAGTAAAGGTGCTAAATTAAATATTATCAGTGAATTAATCAGAATGGATCCAAAAGATAAGAAATGGATCCAATCAAGATAACCTGGTCATACTTTTGAAAGTTGAGGTTTACTCATTAGCTGTCAAGGAAAAAATTTTCACAAAGTTAAAACCGGGTCAATATAATTTTAATATTATGTAAACATTCCAAGGGGGTTGGAGGTGATTATTAAAATGGTAAAAATCTGCATAATCAGCAATATCAGCAAATAAAACTATAAAAGAGAAACAAGGGGACTTGTTTTCTGATATTAATGAATTTTTAGCAGAATTCAAAAAATCATTAAAAATGATGCAGAAAAAAAATGTGAA
>JAQICJ010000095.1 GCA_027858615.1 Deltaproteobacteria bacterium | reverse complement strand
GGAAGTCCTGATCCCCGCTCCCGATATACACAGAAACCAATTAAAGAATCCTGTTTTACGCAAACTAGCCAAGCTGGCTTTTATCCAAGGCAACCTGGATAAAGTGATCTCTCTTTTGAGACTGATTGTTCAAATTAAACCATCAAAAATCTACCAGGCCGATCTTTTTTATTTCCTGGGACTCAAGGATGAAAGTCAGAAAGATTATGTTCAGGCTCTGCACTGGTACAGAAGAGCTTTCAACATCAACTCCAAACATATATGGGCTCTGGCAGCAATAAAAGATCTGGAACCCCATAAACCGGTTCCCATTAAACATTGGCAGTTATCAGCTCTTGCAGGTTCCTTGCTGAGCATCATAATACTGGGACTAATCCTGATCAGCAGGAAGTTTTAAACCATGAAAGATGGCAATATCTTTTCGAAATTAAAATTTTTGTTTAATTCTTCCTGGATAATTTATCCGCTTGTATTATTCATTTCTCTTTGGTGGTCGCTTATTCCTGCTGCAAAAGCCGAACAAGTATCTTTAACTCTCGACATTTCTGCCTTAAGGACAATTGCACGGAAGAAACTTCCTTCCTCTATTTATCTCGGTGGCCCCTTATCGGCTCAAAATATAAAGCTCTACAAAATAAATAAAGGTAAAATATACGGAAACTTTGATCTGGTATTTTACGGAAAAATTTCAATCCCCACCTTTTTATGGAAAGCCAGGACAATCAGCATTAAAAAAACCATGAAAATGGATTTTTATTTCATTCCCACATTAAAAAAATGTACCTTGTATATTCCGGTGAATAAAATTGTTATTTCCAGAACAGGAATCGAGCTTCCCATGTCCAACAATATTTTGGGAGGAGTCGTAAAAATTAAAAGATGGCTTTTTTCCAACAAAGGGAAGTCTCTGCTCAATAAAAAATTCAAGATAAGTTTTAAATCGATCCTCAACAATTATTTTGGAAACAAAAATTGGAAAACAAAAATTACCCTGCAAAATAATCATGTAATCCTCAAAGCCAAAACGGGAACTGACTAGTTCCTATCCCAGAATGGTTTTTGATTGGGACTGAATTTGGATTAAGATGGGCGGAGTAACTTCGGAGACAGTTCTCGTTTCAGGATGGGATTATTGGCTGGGACTGAAGCTGGATTGAGATGGGCGGATTTTCCTGTTGAGACAGGAACTTATAATAGAACAAGGATAAGAAAGATGGCAAAAATACTAACAACTTTTACATTAATAATGGCAATAATTGGTTTTTCCCAAAGCTGTCGAAAAGGAAATTTTGTTGAGAAAAAGAAACAAAAACCCATTATTGAGAAAATCCAAAGCCGGTCACTGGGAACTTTTTCATTCTCAAATTTATTGCCGCCAGTTAAAGGTAGAAAAGTTTTTTGGGAAGGGGTGTTCGCCGCGGAAGTCAGAGCCGGAATCAAAGAGCAAGAACAAAACAGGTTTACATCTCTTGTTAAAATGACATTCAGCCCTGATGGCAAAAGGTTTGCCTATGGAGGAGGAAATGGTGATAAGTATGCAGTTGTAACAGACGGCCGGAAGGGTCCGGAGTTTGATGGGCTTTCAGAAGGCTCACCCAAGTTCAGTCCAGATAGCAAACGGTTAGCCTATGGTGCCAAAGATGGCGACAAGTGGGTAATTGTTGTAGACGGCCAAAAAGGTCCGGAGTTTGATGACTTTGCAGCCGGATCACCCCATTTCAGTCCTGACGGCAAACGTTTTGCCTATGCTGCTAAAAATGGCGACAAGTGGGTGGTTGTAATAGACGGTCAGAAGGGTCCAGAGTTTGACGGCATCCATAAGGGGACACTCAAGTTCAGTCCCGATGGGAAACGGCTTGCCTATGGTGCAAACGAAGGTGACAAGCAGTTTTTTGTAATGGATGGTCAGAAAGGTCCAGCTTTTGATTTCATTGTAACCAAATCATTCAAGTTCAGTCCCGATGGAAAACGGTTTGCTTATGTTGCAAAAAAAGATGACAAGTGGGTGGTTGTAATAGACGGCCAGAAAGGTCCAGCTTTTGATGGTATTATAGCCGGGACACTCAAGTTCAGTCCCGATGGAAAACGGTTTGCCTATGGTGCAAACGAAGGTGACAAGCAGTTTTTTGTAATGGATGGTCAGAAAGGTCCAGCTTTTGATAGTATTGTAGTCGGGAAATTTAGCCCTGACGGGAAACGGTTTGCCTATGCTGCCAAAGAAGGCGACAAGTGGGTAGTTATAACAGACGGTCGAAAGGGCCCGGAATTTGATGGTATTGCAGCCAAGTCATCCAAGTTCAGTCCCGATGGAAAACGGTTTGCCTATATTGCAAGAGAAGGTGACAAGTGGTCAGTTGTAATAGATGGTCAGAAAGGTCCAGCTTTTGATGGTATTGTAGCCTCGGAATTCAGTCCCGATGGGAAACGATTTGCCTATGCTGCCATAAAAGGCGACAAGTGGGTAATTGTAACAGACGGCCAAAAAAGCCCGGAGTTTGATATCATCCTTAATGGAAGTCCTAAATTCAGTCCCGATGGGAAACGATTTGCCTATGCTGCAAGAGAAGAAAACAAGTACGTGGTTGTAACAGACGGTCGGAAAGGCCCGAAGTTTGATCTAATCCTTAAGGGAGATCCCAAATTCAGCCCTGATGGAAAACGAATATATTATGTTGCCAAAAAAGGCGACAAATGGGTAGTTGTAACTGATGGTCAAGAAGGTCCAGAGTTTGATGTAATAGTAGCCAATACCCCCAAATTCAGCCCTGACGGGAAACACTTTGCCTATGTTGCCAAAAAAGGTCCTAATTGGGTAGTTGTAATAGACGGCCAAAAGAGTTCGAAGTATGTTGCCATCAATGAAACAATACAGAACAAATCACCCAAATTCAGCCCCGACGGGAAACTGGCAATCTATGTTGCCAAAAAAGGCGACAGATGGTCTTGGGGCAAAAACACCTGGGTAGTTGTAACAAACGGTCGTGAGGGTCCGGAGTTTGATGATATAGCAAATAAACAACCTGGCTTCAGCCCTGACGGGAAACGGATAGCTTATGTTGCCAAAAAAGGCGATAAGTGGGTAGTTGTAACAGATGATCAAGTAGATCCGAAATTTGATGGCATAGCAGTCGGAACACCCAAATTCAGTCCTGATAGCAAACGGTTAGTCTATGGTGCCAAAGTTGGCGACAAGTGGGTAATTGTGACTGACGGCAAAAAGGGCCCTGAGTTTGATGCCATTGCAGCAGGATCGCCCAGCTTTAGTCCGGATAGTAAGCAGGTAGCCTATGTTGCCAAGAAAGGCGACAAGTGGGTAGTTGTAACTAATGGTCAAGAAGGTCCGGAGTTTGATGGCATTATGATAAAAAGTATGGGTTTTGAGGAGAACGGAACCTATCAATACTTTGCCAAAAAACAAAGATCAGAAAATAAGAATGAGTTATTTCTGGTCAAACATCATCCTGCAAACAAAAAGTAAAATTAACACTATCTAAAAAAAAGCCTAATGGGGTTATAATTCTTCTTCCACAACAAAAATACTCCTATCAAAAATTTTACCGTGTGTTGGAATATATTGGATCATGAAAGATAACAACAAAGCGTATTTACTTGCAATCAGTGCCGTTGTTTTCTGGTCAACTGTTGCCACTGCTTTCAAATTGGCTCTCAGGTCACTTGATTTCATCCAGTTGCTTTTCTTGAGTTCCTGCACCAGTCTGCTTACACTTATCTGTTTGAATCTCCTGCGAAACAAAGGCAAAGTTTTTACCTTCCTTGCTCTTCCCAAGCAGTTTCCCGATAATTCAAATCGGGATGCTCCTCAATTGTTTCAAAACAAGTCTCCCAAACTTAAATTTTTCCTGACAGAATTTTTTTGGGGTTCAATTAATCCTTTTTTCTATTATCTGGTTTTGTTTTCCGCCTACAATCTGCTCCGTGCTCAGGAAGCCCAAGCTATAAACTACACTTGGGGCATTACCATGGCGATCCTTTCAGTTTTTATTTTGAGGCAGAAACTTGGTATTGCTGAAATAATCGGTATTGCCATCAGTTATTTTGGTGTATTCATCATTTCAGTTCAAGGTAAAATCCTCCAAACTGATTTCTCCAATATCCGTGGAGTACTTCTGGCTTTTGTTTCCACTTTTATCTGGGCCTCTTATTGGATTAACCGAACCAGAAGCAAAAAAGATCTGGTTGATTGTCTGATTATCAACTTCTTTTCAGGAACTCTTCTGTCATTTGCAGCCCTCCTTCTTTTTTCAGATTTTAATTTTACCAGATTCGGGGTAACTGCTTCTGTCTATATTGGTGTTTTCGAAATGGGACTCACCTTTTTTATCTGGAATAAAGCTTTACAACTGACAAACAAAATTTCTCGTATCAGCACCTTGATCTTTCTGTCCCCTTTTCTCAGCCTCTTCTTTATCAGGTTTTTTCTGGGTGAAACAATCCTCTGGTCTACTGTTGCAGGCTTGCTTCTGATCATTACCGGCCTGCTGCTGCAAAACAAATCCCAACCTTAGACCGACAGAAAAATAGTTCTAACTGGTCCTGACTGGTCCTAATTAGTAAAAACTTTGTCTACCGGTTCGAAGGAGATTTTGCCTGACGCTATTTCCGCTCCAGCCACAAGAACCGGGAAAGTAGAACCCGGCATTATGCGCTTGCCGGTATTCAAGCCTGTGGCAACTCCTGAATCAGGATTGTACACTGCTGTATCATCCTGGATCCATTCATATCTAACAAGTCCCTCCACAAAAGGATCTTGCAAAGAGAGAAACAGACCGAATTCTGTTACTGACTCGACAGTTCCATAGAATACATCACCAATCAGGGGCACCATATAGTAAGCTTTGAAAATATCGTTTATTTTTCTTTCCAGTTTCACTGTTTTCTGTTCACTTTGGCTTATTTGAGCAGCAATTGCAGAAATTTCCTGTTTGCTGTATTTTTTGCCGGCTTCTTCATCTCCATTAAGCAGATAATATTTCATGGCTCGGTGAACTATCAAATCGGCATAGCGTCTGATGGGGGAAGTAAAGTGGAGATAATTTTCAGACCCCAGAGCAAAATGTCCGAGATTATTCTGGGAATAAGAAGCCTGCCTCAGAGATCTGAGAACTCCGAAGAACAGAGCTTTGCTAGCTGGATGTTTTTTCATTTCATCATAATGCTTGTTTATATTTTCAATGAAACTTCCCTTGTTTTTATTGAATTTTACCCCCAGGGTTCTGGAAAAATTGTAAAATTCTTCAATTTTTTCTTCTTTGGGAGCCTCATGAATTCTCCAAGGAACCGGTAATTTGCGTTTTTTTGCGAAACTTCCAACTGCTTCATTGGCCGCCAGCATACACTCTTCAACCATATTATATGCCTTTTTCATCCATTCATCAGGCTTGGCTTTGGTAATGCTTTTGATTCTATTGACATCATCATCTTCCAGAATAATTTTGGCTTCCGGTATATCAAGCTCCAGAGAGCGTTCATGGAGCCGTTTTTTATGAAGAACTTCGGTAAATTCTGCCAGAAGTTTAACCTGGTCTCCGATCTTCCCGGAATATTCCTGTTTTTTTACCATCTTGGCAATATCTTTATAGGCAAAACGTTTCCTGGATCTGATCGTTCCAAAATACAGGGTATAATCCTTACGATTGCCATCTTTATCAAAAACCAGATGAACTCCGCCCACCTTTCTTTCCACTTCGGGTTTCAAACTGCAGAGATTACCTGACAATTTTTCGGGAAGCATGGGGATTGCTTTATGTGGAAGATAAATACTCTGGCCGCGATTAAGTGCTTCTTCATCAAGAGCTGTGCCCGGACGTACCCAATGGGAAACATCGGCGATGGCAACACTGAGATGAAAATGGCCTTTTTTCTCTACTATACAAACAGCATCATCGAAGTCTCTGGCATCTTCAGGATCAATAGTGAAAAAATCCATGTGGGTAAGATCCTGCCTGATTTCTCCGGCTTCATCAGGAATTTCGTTGCTCAGTTCCTTTATGACCTGATTGGGAAATTCTTCCTGTACTCCAGCCATTATCAAATTTTTCCTGATTTGGGTATCCAGAAGATCAGGCTCTCCCAGAACCTCTAAAGCTTCTACGATTACCGGCGCTCTTACCCGGTCTGGATATTTGATAATATTGGCCAATACCAGCTTGCCCCAATATTTTCTGTTGGGATTTTTATTGAAATAAACAGCCCGGGCAATTCTATTATCATCGGTATCAAGTAAAAATCTTCCCCGACCTTTTTCTTTAATAGTACCGGTGAGTTTTTTACGAGAATGTTCTATGATTTTTTCGACCTTACCTCTTTGACCTCGGGGATTGGACCAGGTGGAAACAGCTACTGTATCACCATCCAAGGCACCTGCAACATCGTTTTTATGTACAAAAACATCATCGGTGTCTTCATCCATTACTTTGACAAAGCCGGTACCTCCGGCTGTAATTGTGATGCTTCCTTCTTTCAATCCACCGCAATTACTCGCACTTTTTTCTGATTAGTTTTCCATATTTTTATATTTTGCATTACCATGAAGGACGTATTTTCCGCCTTTTTTCTTCAAAATTATATTGCTTTTCTTTAACTTATTGAGCAAGTCCTTGAGAAAACCACGCTTGCGGCGGGAAAGGGAGAGTTTTTGCTCTAACTGCCCAATCCTGAAGCCATTGGGGAATTTTTTAAGCAGATTAATGATATCCTGTCTGCTAATTTTAAACTTGCTGTCACTACTTTTCTTGTTACTCATAAATTACTCTTTGTTTGAATTTGGATTAATTGTTTATCTTATAGATTGGTTGTTATATCTGGTTATTCTGTTGATGCCCTGTTAGTTGAATTTATCTCAATGATTTGACCTTTTTCAGTGGCAACAACCATTGTGGCAGGTTTGGTGAAGATTGGACCAGTATCAGAAATAGATACTACTTTGTGTGAATAGAGGAGATTTCCCGCTGGGTCAAGAAGATAAAATCTTTTTTCTTCAGGAACTACCAAAATATTTCCTTTGTTGTCCACGAGAGGATTGATCAAAATTCTGCCACCGGTTTTATACCGCCATTTGATTTTTCCTTGAGGGTTTACAGCATAAAGATACTTATTGAGGTTACCCCAATAAATAGTTCCATCCTCAGATTCGGCTCCCCCCCCTCTGAAATCACCACCACCAAGCAGTCTCCAAACCAATTTACCATCACCTGCCTGCAATTTATAGAGGGAATTATCATCACAACCGACAACAATTGCACAATCGGAAGTCAACAGAGGAGTAGAATCACATTGGCCTGATGTTCTGTAACTCCAGCGAATCTTCCCGTTTGCGGTCAAAGAGATTATCTCTCCACCCAAAGTGGCAACATAGATATTGCCTGCCTGGTCAATCCCGGGAGAACTGCGTACATGGGAAGTAAAACTGACTTTCCAGATGAGCCTGCCTTCTGTACTGATTTTGAAAACGCCTTTGCCTCCGGCTACAATATTTCCATCCGGAGCAAAAACCGGCGCTGAGTCCAGATCACATTTTACCTTCTCAGGATTAGCTCCCCGTCCCGGTTTGCAATTAAAGATTTTCTTTTTCCACAACACTTTACCGGTGTTCAGATCAAGTGCGTAAAAATAATCGCTGTCAGATCCGACAAACAGGGTTTTTGCATCTGAAGCTATCAATCCCCGGTTCCAGATCTTTCCTCCGGTTTTCTGATTCCAGAGCTTTTTATATTTGTGGTTCAGAGCATGGAATTCACCCCGATGATCGCCAAAATAAAGATTTTTCTTGAAATATAACAATGGAGCAGTAATTCTGACTCCTTTAAAAATAGTCTTGACTTCACTTTTCCAGGGAAAGGCGGGGAAAGGAAAATCAACCCGGTTGCGGTGCAAGGGAACAACCCCTCTTTGATACAACTGATTGTTTACTTCTATGTCCCTCCAGTTACAGCTTTCTTTGACTTTTAACTTGCCTTGAGACTTCAGTTTTTCCTGTTCTCTGATTACAGCCAATACCTTTTTTTTGAAACCGGAAGCATCCGCATCAGATAATTGTCTGCCAGAAGCCGCAGTACACCTTCCCTTGACACAAATTCTTTTTCCTTTGCAGTGAGTATCTCGATAACAGTGATGTGATCTGCGCATGCAATTGGTGAACAACAAAACCAGAATCAAAAAACCAGGGTTTCCATATTTGGTGAACATTCCGAACTCCTTCCTGAACTTTGCCAGAGTATTACAAAAACTATCCTTATCAAGCAAAATAATTCGTGCCACCGCATTGAAAAGAAAACCTGAATAAATTTCAACTTTGATGGAGCAACCCCTCTGACTAGAAAAATTGAAGCAGGCTCATTCTGGAAGAAAAGTAAAAAACTGGCTATTGCAAACAGGAAAGAATAACCTCCTGCAATTTTTTGAAGTTGTAGGGCTTGACCAGACGATCTTTGAATCCGTATTTGTGAGGATTGGAAAGGATTGAATTGTTTACATATCCACTGGAAACTATCAATACAGCTTCTGGATCAACTTCCAATATTTTTTGAGAAACTTGCTCCCCCCCTATTCCTCCGGGAACAGTCAAATCCATAATCACCGCATCGAATTTTTGATTTTCTTGCAAAGAACTCATGTATTTACGCAGAACTTCTTCTCCATCTGTGGCGCAATAAACCTGACATCCCATTTTTTGGAGCATTACCCTCACAACATTGCGGATAACTTCAACATCATCCATGAACAAAATTTTCTTGCCCCTGCAACTGGTGACAGTATTTGATTCATTTGTAATTGCTTGAGAGAATTTAGTACTTGGTGAAACCGGCAACAGAACAGAAAAAATTGTACCCTCGTTTAAATTGCTTTCAACAAAAAGCTCTCCTCCATTTTTGCTGATTATGGAATGGCTGGTGGCCAAGCCCAAACCGTTGCCCTGTTTTTTTGTGGTAAAGTAAGGATCGAAAATATAATCGATATTTTCTTCGGATATGCCGCTCCCCTCATCTTCAATTTCGATTTTGATAAAGGTTTTTCCTTTGCGAAATATTTTATCTGTTCTCACAATTATGATTCCCTGATTTTTCATCGTTTCTTTGGCATTAATCAGCAAATTAGTAAACACTTGATTCAACTGACTTTTATCGACCTCCACCAGGGGCAAGTCCTTCTGTAATTCATATCCGATCCTGCAAGAAGAACCGTGAATGGAAAATCCCGCTATATCTTTTATGAACTCATTGATTTCCAAACTCTGGCGACGTGGCTCACCTCCTTTGGAAAAAGTGAGGAGTTGGTTGGCCAGATTGGTTGCATCTTCCAATACATTGCCTGCTGTATCAAGATATCTGACAGCTTCGGAATCCGGAGGCATCGAAAGTAGAGCCAGTTCTATATTTCCAAATATTCCGGATAACAAATTGTTGAAATCGTGGGCTATACCACCAGCCAAAATACCGAGAGATTCCAATTTGCTAAATTTTATTCTTTCTTTTTCAACTTTTTTTCTCTCAGTAATATCTATTACAAAGCCCTCCAGAAAAATTAGGTCTGACTCTTGATTATAAACTCCCAGGCCATTTTCCTGAACCCATTTTTCTTTGCCTTGAGCCGTAATAATGCGATAGGTCAACTGGAAAGGGTCATTTTTACTAAGGGCATCCTGAACCTCATTCCATATTCTGTTGCGATCAACAGGATGAATTACCTGCTGATATGAGATCACTTTGCTGTCAATCAACTCCTCCGGACTGTATCCGGTGAGCTTAAAACTACCTTCACTGACAAAATTCATTTGCCAATCTCGCAAATTTTCGCATTGATAAACCATTCCGGGCAAATTAGCCATGAGATTGGAAAGCATTCTTTTGCTGTCCTTGAGTGCCTCCCTGGCTTTAATTGTTTTGGTTATATTTCTTACAAATTCCACCACACCTGTGATTTCCCCGGTGGTTTCATTTTTGATGGGATAACTGAAAAGCTCTATATATTTTACATCTGTACCTTCCAGCCCTTTGATTATTTCCTTTTCTGTTCTGCCTGTTTGCAAGCATTTTATTGTAGGACAGGGATCACATGGTTCATCTTTGTTGTGATAGACCCGATAGCATTTTTTGCCAATCAGGGGGAGATTGCTTGAATACCACTTTTTCATAATCGGATTTACAAAACGAATGGTTAAATCAGAGTTCAGTACACTGATTCCATCTTGAATACTCCTGAAAATAGTATTCAGCCATTCAGGTTCTTTGCTGATTAATCTGTTCTTTTTATTTCCATCCATGATGATTACCTTGAAATAAATTAATCAAACTTGCAGTTATACACCCCTTAATTAAGCTGTATCTTGGCAACAAACAATAATGACTAATAAAAAATACTTTACAATTCTACTTTTTTAACTTATTAGCGAAATAATAACAGATTTTTATCAATTATAAAGCTTTTTTTGTTCCGGGAATCGGAAAAAAAGAGAGGAAATTATCTGCGCTTTTGTTTTTTGTATTCCATGCCTGCTTTGATGAAGGCCGTGAAAATTGGATGAGGACGGAAGGGACGTGATTTGAATTCGGGGTGGAACTGACAGGCTATATAAAAAGGATGTTCGGGAAGTTCGATGATCTCTACCAGTTTGTCATCCGGACTTGTTCCGCTTATTTTCATTCCTTTTTCCTGAAGAATTTCTCTGAATTTGTTGTTAAATTCATAACGGTGACGATGACGCTCACTTATGCTTTTTTTCTGATAAAGGCGGGCGGCCAAAGAACCTTCTGTCAGTTCACAAGGATAAGCACCCAGTCTCATGCTGGCTCCCTTTACTTTGATATTCTCCTGGTTCTCCATGAGGTGAACAATTGGATATTCACTGCTGGAATCAAACTCGGTGGAGTTGGCGTCTTTGTATCCCAGCACATTACGAGCAAATTCCACGGAAGCAAGATGCATGCCCAGGCAAATGCCGAAAAAGGGAATTTGGTTTTCACGCGCATATTTGATGGCTTCAATTTTGCCCTCAATGCCCCTTTCACCAAATCCTCCGGGGATCAGAACACAATCCACTGATTTCAAAACAGAACCTGCACCCTCTTTCTCTATTTTTTCCGAATCGAGGTGCTTGAGTAGAACCTTGGTTCCCAAACCCGTGCCGGCATGAACCAGAGCTTCATTCAGGCTTTTGTATGATTCAATCAAATCAACATATTTGCCAACTATACCAACTGTAGTTTCCTGGGAAGGTGCCATCAGGCGGTGAACCAGATCCCTCCAGGGATCAAGATCCGGCTGACCAGACCAGATATTGAGAGCTTTAATTACTTCGTGATCCAAACCTTCTTCAAAAAGATGAATGGGGACTTCATAGATTGAACGGGCATTTTTGGCTGTAATTACCCTTTTTGGGGGAACATTGGTAAACAATGCAATTTTCTTTTTAAGAGATTCATTCAAATCATGTTCTGTTCTGCAAACAAGTATATCAGGCTGAATACCAATTTCTCTCAATTTTTGAACACTATGCTGAGTGGGTTTGGTTTTCAATTCTCCAGCAGCACTCAGATAAGGCACCAGGGTAAGGTGAAGAAAAAGGGTATTTTCCTGGCCTTCTTCTATTCTCATCTGTCTGATAGCTTCCAGAAAAGGCAGACTTTCTATATCACCAACAGTTCCTCCAATTTCAACCAGTAAAAGGTCATAACCCATGCCTGCTTTTTTGATTGTCTTCTTTATTTCATTGGTAATGTGGGGAATCACCTGAACAGTGGCACCAAGATAATGTCCAGCTCGTTCTTTTTTAATGACCGAATCATAGATCTGCCCTGTAGTACAATTATTGTCCTTTCCCATTCTTTCATCGAGAAAACGCTCATAATGGCCCAGATCCAAATCTGTTTCAGCTCCATCATCTGTGACAAAAACTTCTCCATGTTGAAAAGGACTCATGGTTCCCGGATCTACATTTATGTAAGGATCCATCTTCTGAATGGTAACCGAAAGTCCCCTTGATTGTAAAATAGCTCCCAAAGAAGCCGCAGTCAGGCCTTTACCCAGAGAAGAAACAACTCCACCTGTAACAAAAATATATTTTAGTCTGTGCTGCATGTTGATTAACTCCTTGCTAATGGATAAACGACAATAGACCTTTTTGTCAATTACAATATTTTGACAGGACTTTTCAATTTAGGTTGAGTAAATCTGTGAAATATTCTATATGAAAAGATATGTCAGGCTTCCAAATATTATCGAAAAAAATTGCAATCTGTGTTTTTTTTGTTTTTCTTCTCCAATGTAAAAACAATGAAAAATCCGCAATAAAGTCGCTGAAAAGTTATGTAAATCTTGATAAAATCATTCAATACGACCGAACCCTTGAAAAAACTGCAACCACCAATCCCCAGGCAGCTTGTTACCTCGCTCGACATAGAATCAGATGGTTTCTTGTTTCCCGCTTCAACCAAAAGACCGAATGGTTCAAAAAACTCCTGGATAATGCTGAAATAACCTGCGGCAACAACAATTCTCAACCCTGTGCCCGCAAATTTTTTCTTAATCTCGAAACTCTTTTCAACCTCTGCAAAAAAAAATTCCCTGAAAAATCCAGAAAAGGACTCGATTTTATTTATTGGCAAGCCATCGAGAAAACCAAATGGAATGAAAAGTTTTTTCGGGATGCAAACAAACTTTTACAAACAGATTATAAAACAGAAACCCGGATTGTGCTTCTCGGAGCTCTGGAACATTTTCTGAAACTGGGCAAAAAAATCCCTCAGAAAAAGCGCTTGACCTACTTTATCAGAATTCTCTCTGTTCCCTGTCCGGCTTTAGCAGACAAGTGGGAAGAGACCGGAGCTCTTCTCAAAGGCACTGACTTATCGAAATCGAAATTCTGTCTCCCAGATTGCACCGGCTCCAAAATAAAAGAACCCATGCTTGATTTTGCCAGACGCCGTCGCCAAGTAATCAAGAACTGCTCTCCTGAAAGTCTGGGGTTGCAATCCCAGGCCGCAAAACGACTAATATCTCCCGACAATTATCTGGTTTTCAAAACCTCTCAGTTCTATCGCCAAATGCTGGTTTCTCTTTTTAACTCATCAACTCTGCCGGCACCCTCTGTTCACAAGCGGGCCAAAAAAATTGAAGAAAGCTTCAAAAATTTCAACCTCTGGCTTTCCTATCCGGTTATTGACCGTTTTGAAAAGGGATTTATCGAAATTCCCCTTTCCTTTGCTCCCCAGCATACTCCAGATTCCAGCTGGTTCATCCAGATTGATCAATACAAAAACATCAGAATGGGCAAACGACCTGTTTTCAATCCAGGAGAAGGGAAAGTCATCAGTGGAGACTAGCCCGGCAACTCGCTCAGCAA
>JAQICJ010000079.1 GCA_027858615.1 Deltaproteobacteria bacterium | reverse complement strand
CACGTAATCTCTTCCGAATTTCCTGGAAAAACGACATAAAAACCGGACTTTTCGGTGGTGTTAATTATATTGAAATTCCTCCTGAATTGAGTGGAGTTGATGCCAAAATTGTTGGTTTGGTTGGAAAATGGTTTCCCACCGGTGCTCACAAAGTTGGTGCAGCTTTCGGCTGTCTGGTTCCCAGACTGATAACCGGAGAATTTGATCCTACTGTACACCGTGCAGTTTGGCCTTCCACCGGCAATTACTGCCGAGGCGGAGCTTTTGACTGTGCCCTTCTGGCTTGTACACCAGTTGCAATTCTTCCAGAGGAGATGAGTCAGGAACGCTTTGACTGGTTGCGGGAAATCGGGTCTGAGGTTATAGCTACTCCCGGTTCTGAATCCAATGTAAAAGAAATCTATGACAAATGCTGGGAAATTCGCAATTCAGATGAAAATGCGGTAATTTTCAACCAGTTCGATGAATTTGGTAATGCAATTTTCCACCACGAAGTTACCGGTAATGCCTTTGAAGAAATCTGGCCGGAAGTAAAAAATGATAAATCAAGGCTCGCTGCTTATGTAAGTGCTACAGGCAGTGCAGGAACAATAGCTGCCGGCGATTATCTCAAGAAAAAATTCCCCAACATGATGACAGTTGCTTCAGAAGCACTGCAATGTCCTACTCTTTTGAGAAACGGATTCGGAGCGCATCGGATTGAAGGAATCGGCGACAAGCATGTTCCCTGGATCCATAACACCAGAAATACTGATGCTGTTGCAGCTATTGACGATGAGGACACCATGAGGCTTCTTCGTTTGTTCAATGAAGATACAGGCAAAAAAGTTCTCGAAGAGCAGGGAGTTAAAAAAGAATTGGTAGATCAACTGCATCTCCTTGGAATTTCAAGTATAGCCAATCTTCTGGCAGCGGTCAAAACTGCTAAATTCTTCGAGATGGACAGTAATGATGTTATCTATACTGTATTCACAGATTCCGCTGACATGTATCGCTCCAGACTGGTTGAACTTAACCGGGACAAAGGCAAATTTACCAGAGATGAAGCTTTGAAATGCAGTGAAGGTTGCTTGAAAATGCAGGCCTATGATAACTTCGAAGAATTGACTTATTGGGACAGGAAAAAATTGCATAATCTCAAGTATTTCACTTGGGTTGAACAACAGGCAAAAGATGTTAGAGATTTGGAAACTCTGTGGGAGCGTGAATTCTGGGACAGAATATTCTCAGTTGTTCCCAAATGGGACAAGGCAATTGAAGAATTCAATTCCAAAACCGGTTTATCTGATTAACCCCTGAAATTCTACTTCAATCCATAATAAAACTGCAAAATATTTTAAATTGGGAACTATTGTGGGGGTTTAATTGATTTTTTCTGTTTTTTCAAATCGGTGGCTGATTTGACAGGGATTTGAATTTTCATGTCGGTTCCTGGAATAGTTCCAAAATCATAATTGCCAATACCACTTGAACCACGCTGAGGATTAATTTGTCCTCTTTCTGAATTTTCATTTTTTAAGTTTACATGCTTATTTTTAGTTTTGTTTTTTGTTTGGATTAATTGGAAAAGTTGTTGTTTTTCATTTTCAATTTTTCCCTGCTTGTTATTTTGGCAACTGAGGTTAGCCAAAAGTAATCCCATAACAATAAACCTGATTGCATTTTCAAAACACTTCTTCATGGCTTCACCTTTCTTTAATTCTTCAAGTTTGAAATATAGTCTATCTGCAGGTTATTTCCACAAAATACTCTGAAACCAGTTTTGTGGTATTGAACCATTTGTTTGCAGACAAAGACTGGTGCGAGAATTTTCACCTGCAGGTTTCCATAATGAACTATTGAATTATCTTTTACAATTGTTCAATAAATTGGTACTTATGTTTAATCTTGAAGTTGTTTTCGCAATGTCGAGACGCCACTTCTTTTTGCAGATCAAGAGCGGTATTGAGTTGCAAAACAAGCGGCAGAGGATTTTCCTTTGTATAATCACGAGAGGACACGAGAAAATATGACTTTGTTTACCCCTTTTGCTCAAAAGTCTGAAACAATTGTAATTGACAAAGAAATATGCAAAAAATATTCCCTCAAGAAATGGGCTGAAGATTTTAAGTTGGGAACAGCTGGATACAGGGACTTACTTGATACTGAAGATTTTTTTGCTGCCGGGGTTCCCCTCAATGGAATTACAGCCTCCCTTATTGCACTTGCCAGAGCCAACATCTGTAAAAAAAACAAGATAGAATCATTGCATATTGGAGGCGAGGTAAGACCTCATACGAGCAAGTTCATTGATCTTTTTTCCCGAATATATGCAGCTGCCGGTATAACTGTTCACCTGAGGGGAGATGGCATTAAAACTACTCCAATCTGGCTGTCTTCTTTTGGTACTTTTTACCACGAACTAGGCGGAGGAGAAAACTTCACTGCATCCCACTCTCCAAATTATAAAGGAGGGTGGAAACCTATGGACAGTAAGGGAATGCAGCTTATTTCAATGGCCGGTGATATTGCACTTGAAGTTAAAATGCTGGTGAAACAAGCCCTTGAGGATACTCTTGAAATCCAACTCCATCCGTCAGATTCCGCAATGATCAAAAAAGACTTCTCACCAGTGGAAGCTTATGTGAATCTTCTGAAACATATCATTATGCCTGAATCTTTCGAAAAAATTCGGGATGCTCTCAATAAAGAGTTGAAAGTAACCATTTCAACTGAAGGCGGTTCCATGGGAGCCACGGCTCGCAAAATTTTTTCCCAACTTGATTTTCCTCTGGACAAGAAAGGGATTTCTTTTATCCACGAAGAAGAAAATCAGAAATTTTATGATATTGGAATTGTAGATGGAGTCAATCACGGTGTTGATCCCGGCAAGTGGCAAGTATATAAAAATATTGGAGCCCAGGATTTGTTTCGTAAAAACAAGTCCAATCTGGTTTTTATCTGGGATCCCGATGGAGACAGATTTAATATTGTTACTTCAGCTCCCATTGCCATGCAAAAGAAAGCTCAGACCAATGGTCTGGAAACTGAAATACTTGATGATAAAAGAATTGCAGTTTATTTCAAACCAAATCAAATATATTTCATGCTGACTGCCATGAGAGTAAAAGAATTGGCAGAAACCGGGAAACTTGAAAAATATGACTGGATTGTGGCTGAAACGTTTCCAACTTCCCGCTCCATTTTTCAGGTTGCCTCCAGAGTGGCTGCGGCATACAAGACCAAACTCAATTATTGCCTGGTCCCAGTAGGTTTTAAACATTTCGGAAATTTGATCAAAGATGTCCAGAAAGGACTCAAACAACAAAAAACCGATTTGGAATTCAAGGATATAACCGGAGAAATAACCAACCTGGGAGATAAACCCCGGTTTCTGATTATGTGTGAGGAAAGTGGCGGAGCCGCTATGGGTACTGCTGAAGGAGTTTATTCTGCAAACCGGAAAAATCAATCTCTCGGTCTGAAAGAAAAAGACGGAATGCAAGTTGGACTGGCAACCTTGGCTTTGGCTGCTCGTTTGCTGGAAGAAAAAAAATCCTTTGCCCGTTTTTATCTCGATCTTATTAAAACCTACAAAATCAACTTTGTTGCCTATGAAAGGCAGGATATTGTTCTTTACGATGAAAGTCTTACCGGGACAGAACGAAATAAAGCAAAGCTTCTGGGAAATCGAAAAAAAGAGAAAGTTGTAGCTTTTTTCAAAAACCTTTCATCCTTGAAATCCGAGGAAATCACCAGAATTCTCAGGGAAAAAACAGGAGACAGTACTTTCCCCGCAGTAAAAAATTGTTTTTGGGCTGGTGATGGCACCTTTATCGAATTTGACAATTGCTGGTTTGAAATCAGAGCTTCCGGCACTGATGCTGTTTTGAGGTATTATTTTGAAGGTAGAGAACAACAATTTATCCACAAAAAAAATAATCAGTTGATAGCTCTGGATATTTAGTTCCCGTTTCAAGTCGGGAAATCTTAGAATCGATAGATCAAAATGTTTAATAAAGAAGTGGAAAATTATTTTGTTTTTTCAGGGTGGAAGCGAAACAGGTTATTTCTGACAATATCCATTTCTTTATTACTAGCGGTTACAGTTTTTTTTCTGGGCAAACCTTCGCCTGAACAGCAAGCCCGAAAAATAAAAAGGCTGTATCCTGCTTCTGAGCAGAGAAAATTTAAAACCCTGAGTACTGTACTTTTTAATGTTAAGAACAACTACCTCGATCCTGAGAAGATCAGACCAGTAAAGATGTTTTCTTTTGCTCTGGAGAACCTTGAAAAAACAACTCCCGAAATTATCACCAATAAAAAAGACAATAAATTCACTTTAGGAATAAAAGAGTTGGAACATCCATTTGATTTGGATAAAATAAACACAATTCTTGATCTTTACAAAAATCTGCTTAAAGCTTTCAACATAATTACCCTCAAACTTCCCGATATTGATCTTAAACAACTGGAATACAATGCCATAGGTGGAATTTTGTCAACTCTTGACCCCCATACAAGTTTATTGTCTCCAGATATCTACAGAGAAATAAAAACCGGAACCAGGGGCTCTTTCAATGGAATAGGAATTGTTTTAACAAAAAAAGATGGTTTTCTTACCATAATTTCAGCTATTGATGAAACTCCTGCTGCCAGAGCTGGAATCCAGACTGGAGATAGAATAGTAAAAATAAATAGTATTTCTGTAGTAAATATTTGTCTCAATGAAGCAGTCAATTTGTTGCGGGGAAAACCTGACACCTGGGTAACTCTTTGGATTTCTCGGGATAATCAACCGGATCTCAAAAGATTTCGACTCAAAAGAACCATTATTCATGTTTCAAGTGTTAATTCGAAAGTCATCAATGAAAAAACTGGGTATGTAAGAATTACACAATTTACTAATACAACTGCTAGAGAATTGAAAAATCATATCAATATGCTGAAAAAGCATCAGGTTGAAACTATTATTCTCGATCTTTACAACAATCCCGGGGGATTGCTCAAGGAAGCAAAAAAAAGTGCCGATCTTTTTCTTGATAATGGCGTAATTTTTTCAACTGTATCCAATAATCAGCAACCTGAAAATATTCAGAAGGCTCTTCCTGAAAATACAATCTGGCAGAAAAGGTTGATTGTTCTTATCAACAAAGGCAGTGCCAGTGCTGCTGAAATCCTTGCCGGTTCCTTGCGTTATAACAATCGTGCTTTAATTGTGGGAGAAAAATCATTTGGCAAGGGTTCTATCCAAACAGTAAATGAAAATGAAGACGGCAGTGCGTTGAAAATGACAATTGCTCATTATCTGAGCGCAGGCAAGCATGTCATTCAATCCAGGGGAGTAAATCCTCATATAGTTGTCAGAATAATTGATGTTAAAAACAAAAATTCGCCCCTGTTTTCCACAAAATCCACCAAGGTCATCAAATATGAAGATAAGCAGAATTTGCAAAAATTTCCACCAGAAGCCAGACCTTGGAGCTTTATAAAAGTTGTCAATCAACAGATTTCCATCTCGCCTCTCAACGAAACAAACAGCACGCCCAATTCTCTGATCAAAGTGCTGGTTGAGTTTTCCAATAAGGTTCAAGTAAAATTCAATGATCGAGACAAGGTTGTTTCCTGGTTTGAAAAATACAACCAGAGAGCCTTGACTACTTTGTTTTCTTTGCTGGGCAAAAATGGTATCGACTGGTCTGTGGATACAAATAAAGGGAAACCAATTTTTGACAGTTCAATTCGATTTGAATCGGGAATGTCGGTTGAGGCCGGGAAAAAACTCAAAGGCAAAGTAGTTTTGAGAAATCTTGGAACCGCTCCTTTTTTCCGGATGCGACTTTTAATCAAAAAGAACAAAACTTCCAACTTTAGTGAAATCCTCATAGGTAAGCTATTTCCCGGAGAAAAGAAAGAAATTCCCTTTTCCTATTATGTTGATATTTCTTCCCCGGCAACAATCTGGCCTTTCAAAATTAAATATCTGGCTGAAAAAACCGGAACAATCTTTTTGAATAAAACTTCAAGTTTCAATATCAGAATTCTTCCAGCCCCCAAACCTGAATTCAAAGTTCATTATCATCTTATGGACAATCTTGGTGGGAATGGAGATGGTCTTTGTCAATATGGAGAAAAGCTCCGTTTTCGTCTTATGGTAACCAATAAGGGAGATGGTTCGGGTGAGAATACAATTATAAATATTATCAAGGATTTTAAAGAAAAAATCAATTTTTCCAAAGCTCGTTTTGTTTTCGGCAGACTTTTACCTGGAGAAACCAGAATTCAGGATTTATCTTTTGTGGTTCCTGCAGATTTTCCCAATAATTTTCTTAAATTTACCGTTCAGATCAGAGATGAAATTTCAGGAAGAGAAACAAGTTTCAGAATGGTTGTTCCTGTTCACAATCTTCAATCGAGTCCTTTGACTACTAATGGATATTTCGAGGTTAAAAAGAAAGCTCTCATTTATAATGGAATGGATAAAAAATCAGTTGGATTGGGAATTGCCAGGAGGGGATCGATTTTTTTAATCAGAGGAATAAGAGGAAAGTGGATTAAAATTCTGTTGAGTCCTGAAAGAACAGCTTTTATTTTAAGAAGTTCAGGCAAAGTTAACACTATTATTGATGATTCTTTGTTGAAACCTCACTGGGAGCCGATTTATCAGATTATTTCCCCTAAAATAGATATAATCAGGGAATTGCCCCTTTTAACCAGCAGGAATAAAGTAAAAATCAATGCTTTAATTTCCCATCCTCTGCATTTAAAAGATATAGTTGTGGAAAGAGTGGACGGGCAGGGAAAATACAAGAAGATTGCTTTTATCGACGGAAAACAGAAGAAAAGGATCCGGATTGAACAGATAATTCAATTGAACCCCGGTAAAAATCTGGTTGGGATTACAGCCAGAGTGAGTAATGAATTGGGTAATTCCTGGAACCAGTATATAATTTTTAAAAAACAGAAATGATAATTTTTTTCACCATATTTTTTAATTTTTTCAACTTTTCCCCCCAAGCTGCAGAGCTGGAGATCAACCCTTCCGCAAAACAAGCCTGGGTGATTATCATTGAACCTGGTTCTCATCTTTTTACCAAATTCGGACACAGTGCCTTCGTGATTCTTTCTTCGGAAAAAGAGCCGATGGTATATGATTTTGGTAATTTTATTTATGATGACAAATTCCTCCATGAGTTTTTCAAGGGAAAAGCTCATTATTTTGTCGATAAAAAAGCTTTTTCAGAATTTATCAGTACCTACAAGAAGGAAAAAAGGACAATTCGACTTTATCAACTGAATTTCCATTCTGAAAAAGTTGTAGCTCTGGAGCAAAAATTAAATAAAATCCTCGATTCATCGGAAAAATTTTATCTATATCATCATTTCAAAAAAAATTGTGCAACTCAGATGCGTAATTTGATCTCCACTTTGACCAAAGGTGAGTTCAGAGCTTTTCTTGCCAGCAGAAAAGGTCCCACCTGGCGCCGTTCCCTCGATAAAGCACTGGGAAAATATACTTCCATGAGTCTGGGATTAAAGTTGATTCTGGCCGGTCAGATGGATAAAAAACGCACCATGTGGGATGGTACTTTCATGCCTTTGCACCTGGAAAAGGCTCTCAAGATTTCCTCTATAAAACAGGGGTATTTCGGACAATTGCGACCTCTGGTGAAAACCAGCATACTTTTTTATCAGGGAAAAGATCATGGTAATTCGGAAACTGATTTATTCCCTGTGTTTTTTGCAGGGATAGTGCTCTTTTTTTTCCTCTTGCCTTTTTTCTGGTTCAAAAACCTGTTTTTAACCAAATTTGATGTTTTGCTTCTCTTTTTTCTGCAGAGTTTCTTTGCTCTGGCGCTGTTATTTTTTGGTTATCATCTGGAAATATGTGCCTGGAACATAAATTTCCTCAGTTTTTTTCCTCTTTTTCTGATCCCCCCTCTTCTGGCATCCCGCCAAAGTTTTTATCAACTGAAAACCCTGGTTTTTTTGTGTTTGTCTTTGTCTCTTCCCCTGCTTGCTGTTTTAATCAAGCCTTGGATTGTGCAGAATACTTTTCCATTTTCCGAATTCATGGTTGTTTTACATCTTCTGATTATTGGGCAATGGCTGTTAAAATATCATTTCCTGATAAAAAATTCTGAAAAGGCTGTTCTTTCAAAATCTCCTACCCAAAGTCAGAGTCGGGAATTCTCAGACAAAGCTGCCAAAAAGCTGGCAACAGTTGAAAATATTGAAAAAGGGGAAACTGGAAACGAAATTAAAAAAACTAATTTAGAAACCAAAAATCAGATAGAACCGAAGGAGCGGGAGGAACAGGCTGGCCGCAAGGAACTTCCGGTTTTTGACCAATCTTCATCTGACCATGAAAATTCATAAGCAATATCTACTTTTTTTGCCTCTTCTGGTTTTTACAGCTTTGCTCTCGGGACAAAGTCCGCGCACCGGAGATTATTGGTGGAGGCTCCATTTCGGACAAGAAACCCTGAAGGGAAATTTGCAGAAAACCAATTCCTCTTCCTTCTCTTCTCAACAAAAATGGATAGATCATTCCTGGGGATATGGCGCTTTGATAGCCGGAATAGATAATATTGGGGGATTTAGAGCGGTAAAGGCTTTTCATTCCCTCTTGTTTTTTCTGCTGTTGCTTGGGGTATTCAGTGGTTATTCAGGTTTTCAAACCCTGGCTGGCTTTTTGGGAGTTTTGCTCATTTATGGACATTATGCTCTGCGACCCTATTTAATTGGGGATATTTTTCTCCTGGTGATGGTCTTTGCCATTGTGAGGTTGAAATCAAAAGGAATAATCTTGAAGAAAATCGCCGGTTGGAAGCCGGGGTTGGCTGTGTATGCTTTTTTTGTTCTGTGGAGTAATCTCCACGGCAGTGTGATGGCAGGTTTTCTTCTGGGTGCTTTTTTACTCTTTCCCTTTTCTCGAATTTTTCCCTGGCTGGCTTCAGGTTTTGTTCAAAATACAGACAAATCTTCCCAGTTTGATTTGTCCTGGAAAGAATATTTTTTCACATGTATGGTGGCGGTTGCCGGCATTTTTACCAATCCCTGGTTTCATCGTCTGCCTTTTTTTCTGCTCAAATACATTTCAGGTTTTTATCGCTTTTTGCCCCAGATCGACGAATGGCAGCAGCCAACTCTGTTTTTACTGGGTTTGATGATTGTTTATCTGGTTTTCCTTTTTTATCGGGGGCTAAAAAACAATATTCCCAAATATTATTTTCTGGTACTGATAATTCTGTTGGGCTTTGGAGCGGCTTCTACACGTAATCTTCCGGTTTTGGTAATTGTGGGCAATCTTCTGACAGCCAGAAATCCAGCCGGTTTTTTGATTTACCTCAAAAATACCTGGAATTCCAGAATTCGGGTTCCTGCTGTTTTATTACTGCTGTTGGTGGTTTTTGTTCCCCTTTTTTCGAGTTTTCAAAAACCCAGGTATAATTTTGAAT
>JAQICJ010000076.1 GCA_027858615.1 Deltaproteobacteria bacterium | reverse complement strand
GTTATATCAAGTTTAAAGGCAATAATAAGCTCTCCAATTCCAAACTGAAGGGAGAAATTGTCACTAAAGTTTTCCCCAAAAAACTTGCTTTGATAGGACTTGGAAGTGGTGGTTACATAACTCCAAAACAATTAGAACAGGATAAAAAAAGACTGATAAAGCTTTATCAGAAACAAGGATACAAGAACATCAAAGTTGATGTCGATGTAATCTCCAGTAAAAACAAAATTCCTTCGTCTGTTGAAACGATCAATTCACTGCTGCCCAGAAAAAAGAAAAAAATATATATAGGGGTTGTTTTTAAAGTAGAAGAAGGAAAACAGATTTTGTTTAAAAATCTGGATTATGAGGGAGTTAAAGCTTCAGATTTGAAAGCAATCAAAAAAATAGCAGGGGTCAGTAAAAATGTTCCCTTTTCCAAAAATCTTATAAAACAGGATCTCAAAAAGTTTGGACGTTATTTTGCAAATAACGGTTATCCTTATAATACCATTACAACCAATATTTCTACCGACCTGAAACAGCAGGGTATTGAGCTCAAGTTTCAGATCAAGTATGGCCCCCGGGTCAAGTTTGGTTCAATCTTCATCAAAGGCAATTTCAAAACCAGAGATTCAGTAGTAAAAAGGGAACTTTCTTTTGACCAGGGAGATGAGTTCAGTTTGAGCAGTGTAGAGAAGACAGCACGCAATTTGAGAAGTCTGGGAGTTTTCAGGAGTGTGCGCGTCAAGTTTATGGGACTCAAAGATAAACAGAAGATTATTCATGTAATCATTCAACTCATCGAAAGATATGACGATTCAGGAGAATTGGAAGTTGGAGGAGGTTTTTCCACAGACAACCTTTATTTTGCTTCTCTGTCCTACAAAAATCATAATCTTTTCGGTTTAGCCAAATCCATCGAACTTAAAGGTGAGATAGGCGCCGAGATCCAAAGTGGACGTTTTACCTTTCAGGATTCAAGATTTCTTGGAACCAGGCTGCTTTTTCAGGTAACCGGTTATGGGCGTTCTGAGGAAACTGTAAGACTGGGGGATATAATTACCTACGGTGCTTCTGTTACTTTGAGAAAAAGCTGGTCCCAACGGTTTCAATGGTTTTTACGTTACGTGATCAGACATGTTTCCTACAAAGAATCCCTCTATCGGGTCGGGGGAGGAGCCGATGAAAGCAGCAGGGTAAATTTTGCTACAACTACTGCATCTATCGGACCTACGGTTATCTGGGACAAAAGAGACAATCCTCTTGTTCCCCGCAAAGGTTATCGTCTCACTTCTTCAGTGCGAGTTGCTTCCAAGTACCTTGGCGGTGATGACGATTTTTTTCACATCAATATGACAGGGCAGGTTTTTATCGATCTCCCCTTCAAGTTTATTCTGGCTCAGGGTTTTCGTTATGATCACGGAATTCCCTTTCGAAACACCAATGTTCTGCCCAAAGTGGAAAGATTTTTTGCCGGAGGAGACACTACTGTCAGAGGATATGAGGAAGATCAACTTTTTACCCAACTGGTTGAAACCCCAATCAGTCCTTATGGCAGCGGATATGTATACAGCATAAAACCGGTGGGAGGAAATATCAGATTACTTTCCAACACTGAATTGCAATTTCCCATCTGGGAAAAAAGTATTCTTTTGAATATGCCCATCTGGGGAGCTTTTTTCTTTGATACCGGTTATTTGGTGAACAGTTATCAGAATTTGACCCTGGGAATTTTCCACAGTGGTTATGGCGCCGCTCTCAGAGTTGTTACTCCCGTAGGGGTCATTTCAATAGAATATGCTTTTCCTCTCAAGAAGGTCTGGGGCAGTGATCCAGACGGTAGAGTTCATTTCAACTTTGGCTTCATTTTCTGAATCTTCATCTTCGTAGATATGTTAAATTATCTGTTAATTGTCTTCTGGGGGAGTTTTTTGTTGGTTTAAAGGTCTGGAGGGAGTGAACTTGCGCTTAATCCTGTATGGTTTTTTGTGATCAGGATCCTGTTTGGTTTTGCTGTTTTGCTGTTTTGGGGAGGCTGAATCATAAAACTCTGATTCCTGTGCTGTATTTTCAACTGGAAATTCGGGAGTTTCATTCTCATTGTGGTTTTTGGCTGCTTTTTTATTTTCTGCCCTGTTTTTTCTGATATCAATTTTATTTTTGGCAGGATGGTCAAGAAGTGGAGTTCCAAGTTCCCTGATGGCTTTTTTGACATTGACCGCGTTGGCAATATCGTGAACAGTATTTTGAACTTCTTCAAAAGCACGAGCTGATTCTTCGTCTTTGGTGACTTCTTCTTTCATTTCTGCAAAGGACAGCCGGAGGGTTCTGAAAAAATCCCCAAGTTTTTTTGACATTTCCACCATTCCTTTGGGGCCTACAAAGGCCATGGCGATTAAAAGGATGAGAATTATTTCTCCAAGTGAAATATCAAGCATTAAATCTCCGAATTTTAAAATTCATTTCCAGTTAGCAGGAATAATTATTTCCAGGCGATGAACAGAGCGTATTTAACTTCATAAAAGGCTATTTTGTTTTTAAAATAAGCCGCCAGAGAATCAATGATTTCTTTGGGTTTATATTTACCGTTTTTATTGTTTTCATTGGTAGTTACAGCCCAGGCTCGAGCCAATTTGATTCCTCGCAGGGTTAAATCCAGTTTTTTCTGGTTGTAAACTATATCCTGGCGAGCTTGGCCGAGTTCCATTCTGATTTTGTCTTTGAAAACTGCAATTTCTGCCTCTATCTGTCTTTTTTGGTTGCGGGCGGAACGCAGGGAACTAACCAGTTTATAAAAATCTATTTTCCAGTCCAGTCCTATTCCAAAAGCCAGTGAATTTGAATGGAGTCCGTCTTTGGCAAAAGCACTTTTGGGATCATCTGAATTGGAAAGAGTCAGAGTATAGCGGGCAAAAACTGCCAGATCCGGGTAAAAAGCTGCTTTGGCCAGACCTATATTGGCATTGGCCACAGCTCTGGCCTTTTTTTTCATTTTGAACTGAGGGTTGTTATTGAGGGTAATTTTAAGCAGTGCATCAAGACTTGGAACTTTTTTTGTTTTTTTGAGCGGGACATGTTTGGAACTGATGTCCATCTTATCGTTTCCGGTAAGGATTCTGAGTGCACTCAAAGTGAGTTTGTCCATCCGGTCAATTTCGAGTTGTTGAATGTTAATCTGGTTGAACCCTAATTTCAGTCTCAAATATTCGGCAGGAGTTATTTTGCCTTCCATCTCCAATGATTCAGCTTTGTTTTTTGCTTTTAATATTTCCTTGTCAGCTTCTTTCATCAATTTTTTTAGTTCAAATACAGCCTTGCGGGAATAATAGGATTTATAGACAAGAAATTTAATATGATTGTTTACTTGTTTTACTCCGTATTCACCGGCATTTACCGCTTGTTTGGCCATAGCCCTCGCATAGGAAATCTTTCCGAAAGTGTAAAGGGGCATTATCGCCTGGGTTCTGAATCTGAGAAAGTATCCATCCAGTTCGGTAGTGATGGAGTCATCCCGATTTGTGCCCACACAGTACTTTTCCTGGAATTCCTTTTCCGACATGCCGTTGAGTTCGACCAGATTCATCCATTCTTCAGGAACCACACATCGGTAGGTGGGTGTGGGTGCAGCCTTGGAGGAGATCTGAAGCCGAGGCAGATACAGAAGTTTGGTACTGTTGAGCATTGCTTCATATTTTGCCAGTTTGAGTCGTGCCAGTTCCAGAGCTGGGGAACGCTTAAGGGTAATTTGAACCAGTTGCTCTAGAGTGATGGTTTTTTTGACCCTGGCGTAAGAGTATTCTGGAATCAGAAAGAGAAAAAAAGAAAAAATAATTATAATCAGTTCTTTCATAATGATTTTTAATAACCGATTTTAGTTTTAATATCAATAAAAAGAGTACATACAACTTTTGAGGATAGCTTTTTTAGAAATTTTTCGAAAAAAAGATGAAAAAAAAGATTTTCCCTTTATACAATGTATTGAAGAGTATTGAAGAAAAATTTTATTCCATACTTAAGGTTGCTTCTGGTCAAGAACAGTAATTATTATCAGTTTTTGCTTTGAGGGTCGTAAAGATGAATTGAAGTTATTGTTTTGAATATCTCTGTTAAAAAAAAACTGTAAAAAAACAAAGTTTTGGTATAATCTCTAAAATGCTATATTTAAGCGGGTGGTTGTACTTTTAACTACTTTAAAAGTTGAATTCTTTTTGCTAAAGGTTAATATGCTGTGTCAGCCTTTTATTGTGCAGATTATCAACTTGCCAAGATAATAATTTATTATTAAGAACAACTTGAGTTGATTGTAAAAATCAATTTATCAAGTACCAAAAATATATATTTAAGGTTTTTTCATGAAAATTTGTTCAGCTTGTAATTCCACCTATGATGACAACATGGAGTTTTGCCCCAAGGACGGCGCTCAGTTGATTGACAGTGGTGAAGAAGACAAGGATTCCAGGGTAGGTCAAGTTATTGCTGGGCGTTTTCGCGTCAATAAATTGCTCGGTGAAGGTGGTATGGGTGAAGTGTATGAGGCCATGCACGTCTACATCAAGAACAAAGTAGCTTTAAAGCTGCTGCGTCCCGAAATTACCCAAAACAATGAAGCTGTGGAAAGATTTTTCAGGGAAGCCCAAAGTGCAACCAGTATTGGTCACCGCAATATTGTAAATATCATGGACAGTGGCAAGGCCGAGGATGGTCAGATTTATCTGGCCATGGAATATCTTGATGGTAAGGACTTGGCAGGAGTTATGCTCGACGGACTTCTGCCCATCAACAGAGCTGTCAATATCATGCTGCAAATTTGTGATGGTCTTTATGCGGCCCACACTAAAGGTATTATCCACCGGGATATGAAACCTGAAAATGTCATTGTAATCAAAGACCACGAACATAAAGATCTGGTCAAAATTCTCGATTTTGGTATTGCCAAGATGACCAATCTCGACGATGAAGGACATGGACTCACCAAAACCGGTACAATTTTCGGAACTCCCCATTACATGTCTCCGGAACAGGCTATGGGCAGAAAACTTGATGCTAGAGCCGACATCTATTCTGTCGGAGTCATGATGTACGAAATTTTTTCAGGAAAACTGCCGTTCAAAGCCGAATCTTTCATGGGTATTCTTACCAAGCATATCACCGATGAAAGACCATCACCCAAGCTTGCCCGGCCTGATTTGCCCGATATAATCGACAAGTGCATCCTCAAGTCCATGGCTAAAGAGCCTGAAAACAGATTCCAGTCAATGCAGGAACTCAAAAATCAATTGCTCTTGATAAAACAACAATTGTCTTCGGGCACCATCAATGTTCCAGTGCCATCAGGCTTACCAGGTAACACCGGTTCCCAGACTCCTTCCCAAAGTTATCCTCAGGGTGGAGCAACTCCCTCGGTTCCACCGACCAATGCCGGCAACCCGTCCATGCCGCCACCCCAAACTGGCGCATCCTATCCACCCAACACCGTTCCTCCGGCTCCTGCTGCCAGCATAACCGGATATCAAACCCAAAATCCCATTGCCGGACAAGCGGCATCGAATACCGTTCAGGGTAACAAAAAAGGCGGTGCTCTTTTTGTCTGGTTATTACTCTTTGTTCTCATTGCAGGAGGTGCAGGTGGGGGTTATTGGTATTTCATGATCTACACTGATTCCAAAGACAATGAATCCGATCAGGTAGCTGCCAAAACCGATGATGGTGACCAGGCAACCTCAGACAAAGATACCCAGGATGATGACAAGAAAGAACAAAAGGATGCTGATTCTGGTGACACCAAAGATGGCAACACTAAGGACGGCGACACTAAGGACGGCGACACCAAAAGCGGTGATTCCAAGGAAACAAAAACCGATACCGAAAAAAAAGAGAAAAAAATAAAGGTAATGGTTTTTACTAATATCGATAATTTTAATCCTCCTCCCATTATCAAAATGTATGGCAAAAAGTTTCCGTCACCCTATGCTATCGAAATTGCCGAAGGTAAAAAAGTTGTAATTCAAGTCAAACGGGAAGGTTACAAGACTAAAACCCAGGTTATTAACTCCAACGGTCCTTCCCGAGTTAAAATAAAACTGAAAAGAAAAAGAAACAGCATTGTTAGAACCATGAAAACCATGAAAACCATGAAAACCATAAAGACCATGAAAACCATAAAGACCATGAAGACCATGAAAACCATGAAAACCATGGAAACCATGGAAACCATGGATAAACCACCTTCATGGCTCTAACCTCAATATAGATTGGAAGGACAATCCCCATGAAATTTTTAACATTGTTATTTGCGGGATATTTTTTAATATTGCCACTTGCAGTCAGAGCAAAGGTGCCTGTGTATGCTCAGACCTACAAAAAAGCCAGAAAACTTTTCAAAGAGGGCAAATATAACGAAGCCAGAACATTATTTTCAGCTGTCAAGGATATGGCCCAAAACGATAAAAGTTATTATGTAATTTACGATTATCGCATCGGAATGTGTTATTACCATGAAGGTAATTATGAAAAAGCCATCAGTCATCTTAAAATCTATTTGGGAGGCAAAAACTTTCCTAAAAGATGGCCAACCAAACAAGAGGTTAAAAGTCGCATAAACAAGGCTAAAAACAAATTGAAAAACTATAGAAATCTCAAAGATAAGGATCAGTTGGCTGACCGACGCAGGAACATACAACTAAAAATTGAAAAACACAAAGAGATGGGAGACAAATATTCCAATCAAAGACGATATAGTTGGGCTATCGGACAATATCGAAGTGCATACAATCTCACAAGAAGGTCTAAAGGTGAGATCGATTATTACCTTGCCTACAAAATAGCCGAGTGCTATGAAAAAATGAAGAATTTCAAAAAGGCCATCAGTTATTACAAGAAATATATGAGAGCTCCTTCATTGCAAGATGGTTGGCCCTCAAAAGCAACAGTTCGCTCTTTGATCAACAATCATGAAAATTTGTTGAAAAAAGAAAATTCTGCCAAAGTCGGTCATTCCAACAACTATAATGTACTTGTTGAGCAAGCCGATAAATTTCTTGACAACGAAAAATACGAAAAGGCGGCTGTTAAATACGAAGAGGCTAAAAAAGTAGCCTTGAGGCAGGGAACTTATTCCCGCCTTATCAATTATAAAATTGGTGCAGCCTGGCAAAGAGCTGGAAAATCTCAAAAAGCGATTGATGCCTACAAAATGTACATAAAAGCAAAATTTATCCCGGCCAGATGGCCCTCTACCGGTGAAGTCAGTGGACGTATCAGGATGCTTAAACAGGATAGAGATCGCGATCTCGCCTTTTCAGGTTCTTCCAAAGATAAGGGTAAAGGAAGCAAAAGTGATTACCAGGACGATGATTTCCGCGTTAAGGGCGGTAACTACGGTAGCGACCCCATCGGAGACGATATTGCCAGTGAAAACAGTTGGCTGAATTCCTGGTGGTTTTATGCTGCCGTTGGAGTTGCAGCCTTGTTGGTTATCGGCATAACTTTCAGTGGAGGAGGATTAGGTGGAACCAATTTCAATTCTTCCGGTTCAACTGCTCCACCTGCAGAAGGGTATGAGCTTTACAGGTTTTAATCTATGAAAGTCATGAATCCTTTTTTCTACCTTGCCAAAAAACAAAAAAACAAAGCTTTGCAGATTTGCTTGGCCAATCTGCAAGAAAATCCCGACAAGCCTGACAACCATTTTGCTCTGCTGGTTGCTCTGGCCGCAATAGATGAGGTGGATATTCCAACTGAACTGCCCGAAAAGTTACTTGAATATTATATTTCTGTTTCAAATTTTCCCATGGCTCTTGGCACTTTGCTTTTCTCCGTCAAATCCGGAGTTGAATATTCCCAATCTACCATTTCTTCTTTTCTTGAGAAGTTTAGTAAAGATCACGGAAACCGCATTTCCAAACCACCGGGAAGAGCCGGGGACAGCTCAATGGAAATAGAATTTACTGATGAAGCAACTGCCAGTCTGGCAAAAAAGGCAGTGCAACTTTGGCAGGATAAAATCGGTAAAATTTTTCTTCCACCTCCTGTCCAAGGTCATGCTATTCCTTTGTTCAAAGCCATGGGCAAAGATTCCCTCATTCAACTGCTCAAAAAGGGTGTGATTCAATATTATCAGCCCCAACAGAGGATAATCAAACAGGGAGCCGAAGAAAATTGTTTTTATATTCTGATTCAGGGAGTTCTCAAAGTTACAAGAGATACCGAGCAGGGGCATGTAAAACTGGGTTTTCTCAGACAAGGTTCCTTTTTCGGGGAAATGGCTCTGGTGACCTCAGCCCCCAGAAGTGCAAATGTTCTGGCCGATACCAGTGCCATTGTACTCAAAATATCCTGGGAACTGCTCGGTGACCTGCTGGAAATTGATCCCCAATTGGCAGATGAACTGGCCAGTTATACCCGAATTCGTCTTCTCAAAAACCTGGTGGTTACCTCCTCTCTTTTTCGTACTATTTCCACAGAAGCAAAAAATGCGGTTATTACATCCTTCAAACCTGTTATCAAAGATCATGGCGAGATTGTCATCAAAGAGGGTGAGAAAGCCAAAGGCCTTTATTTGCTGGCGTCCGGTGAGGTTTCAGTTTATTCCGAAGAAGAACAGGATGAACAAACCTTACTCTCCACTTTGCTTCCCGGTGAAGTTTTTGGTGAGATTTCCCTGATCAGAGAAGGAGATGCTACAGCTACCGTTTCTGTTTCAAGCGATGAAGGTGCGGTTTTGATGCATCTGAGTCGAGATAATTTTCAAAAAATAGCTGTTTTATATCCGGAAGTTCTGTCACATGTTTATCAGGTTTCTCTCGAAAGAACAGAGGAAACAGCCAAGGTCAGAAAAGATGAATCAATCCCGGCTGAAGATTATATGCTTTAAAAACCAAACAGGAAAAACCAAATAGGCCCAAGAATTATCAGTTTCAGGATATTTATGAATAAACTCATTTTAAATTCAATACTATTATTTTCATTGCTCTTGTTTCCCGAGTACGTTTACAGCCAAGAAAAGGAAAGCCCTGGTGAAAAACTGGGTAATGCAGGGGAAACCGCTACTGGAAAATCAGAAAACAACGATAATATCAAGCAAGTCAATTCTCAACCCACTTCGGATTCTTCGCCGCTCCAATCAAAGGCATCAGTTGATGGAACACCGGTTAAAGATGCTTCATCCTTGGCTTCAAAAAATAAGAAATCACAAGAAGATGATTCTGCAGCCTCAACTTCTGAAAAACCAAAAGAAAAAATCAAAATTGTAGTAAAAAAAGTTGAGCCGGCCTATAAGAAAGTTCCGGTTTTCAGGGTTCATCCCCGAGGTCCTAATGCAATTACCGCTGGAATTGGAATCAAAGCCGGCCTCACTGATAATTCCACCGGGGGTTTTTACATCAACTTTGGCTATAATTATCAATTGAGCAAGGTTTTGTGGGCTGATTCACTGCTCGGAGTAAATTTTGGAGGAGATTGCACCAATACAGGAGATGACGAAGATAATTACCAGTGTGGTGGTCTGAACGGGTTCGGACTTGATTTGATGGTCGGTGTTTTGTATAGATTTCTTGATTTTCCCCTCTGGAAAATACCGGTTAATCCCTATATTCGACTACTCACTGGAGTTTCCTTTATTGTTTCCAACGGCCCTAATGACGGGTTTGGTCTTGTCATGAAAGGGGCGGGAGGTGCCAGATATTCCTTCAACGATGAAATTGCCGTAGGAGTTGAAATGGGCATGACTTTGGGACCTGCTTTCAGAAACGTCATCGGTGCCGGAGCTTTTTTCGGTTTTGATTTTGTTTTCAACGTTGAATACTCCTTTTGAACCCGGTATTAACATCAATTTTTGTTTTCAAAATCCATTCCAGTTTTTCAATCTGCCCAATTCTGTGCTCCGGTTAAGGCCGGGGAATATTCCCCCCAGGAAATTATATGTATCGAGTTTCTTTTTGCACCCTCGGTTGTCGTGTCAATCAGGCTGAGACCAGAAGGATCATGGAAAATATTGAAGCAGAAGTTGAGCTGGTTGAATTCGGTCAGAATTGTGATCTTACTGTTGTTAACAGTTGTATTGTTACCAGGCACGCCGAAAGAACAACCCGCAAGATGATAAATCGCGCTCGCAAATATTCACCTGGGGGAAAAATCATTATTATGGGTTGTTATGTTGACGCTCATGAACTTGTCAAAGAAATAAAACCTTTTCCGGCTTTGTATTTTATCAAAAAAGAAAAGAAAAACTCGTTACCCAGCCTGATCAAGGGATTTGTAGAATCTCAGACCGGTTCTGAAACCAGGCTCGACAAAGATGCTCCCCATAAACTTCCCCCTTTCGCCCCTTCTTCCACCAGACCGCCTTTACTGGTTCAGAACGGCTGTAATAAAAGATGTGCATATTGTATTATACCCTTGGCCCGGGGAAAAGCAGTTTCAAGACCTCTGAATGAGATTCTCGATGACTATGAAAGGTTGCTCGATTGCGGTTATAGTGAAACAGTGCTCACCGGAATCAACATAGGAAGCTGGGGTTACGATCTAGCTCCGGGCTTCAATATTTCCACCCTGCTTGAAGAATTGCTCAAGCTCACTCCCAAAAAGCACCGGATAAGAACAGGTTCTCTTGAGCCGGAATCTTTGGACGATGCTTTTTTTGACCTCATTACCGAACCCGGGATTGCTCCTCATCTGCATTTGCCCCTTCAGGGAGCTCATCAGGAAATTCTCAACCAGATGAACCGACCTTTTCCTCTTGAAGAATACCAATTGCTGCTTGAAAAAGCCCGAAAGGCTTGCCCTGATATAGCTGTTGGGAGTGATCTTATTTGTGGTTTCCCCGGTGAAAGCAAAAAATATTTTGAGCAGGGGCTCAGGGCAGTTGAAAAAATGGCATTTTCCTATCTCCATGTTTTTCCTTTTTCTGCCAGAGCAGGAACAAAAGCTGAAACCTTCAAACAGTTGGCACCGGAAGTGGTAAAACAAAGAGCCGCCCGCATGAGAAAGCTGGGAGCAGCCATGAAAACTGATTATCTGGACAGGTTCAGAGATATAAAGGTTGAAGTTGTGGTGGAAACAAAAGTTGGAGATAATCTTTTTCAGGGAACTGCGGGGCAATTTTTCAATGTTCGTTTTGCCAGCAGTGGGCCTGAACCTCCTCTGGGAGAACTGGTTGAAGTCAAGCTTGAAACCCATAATTCCAGTAGTTTCAAGGGAAGATATCTATGGTAAAAACAGCAAATTATTTCACCTTGCAAAACCAGGATCAGAAAATTAAAGAATGGAAAGAAACGATTTTTTCTCAGGTGAGAGACAGGAAACACCTGAAGTTGCAACCACCAAAAGCGGCTTTGCTGGTAGTGGACATGATCAACTATTTCGCTTCACCCAAGGGCGGAGCCTGGTTGCCAGCCACCACTGCTCTTGTGCAAAATCTGCAGCTTTTGCTTGCTGCCTGGAGGGCACACCGGTTGCCGGTGGTTTTTACCCGCCATTGTCATCACAATCGGGAGGAGACGGGGATGCTGGGCAAATTTTACCGGGACTATATCTCTTGTGGAGGTTATTCTGCCCGGATTATCGATGAATTTCCCCTTTTCCCGGAAGATAAAGTTATCAGAAAAACAACCTATGATGCTTTTTATCAGACCGAGCTGCGGGAATTTCTTGAGGAAAAAAAGGTGAAACAGGTTCTGGTTACTGGAGTAATGACCAATCTTTGTTGTGAAACAACGGCAAGGAATGCATTTGTCAAAGGTTTTGAAGTTTATTTTCCCGTTGACGGTAGTTGTACTGCCAGCGAAAACCTTCATCTGGCATCTCTGCTCAATCTTGCTTCGGGTTTTGCCAGATTGACCGATATCGGGGAGGTAGTCAATTGCCTGAACCGATTGTAATTATTGGTGCGGGACCAGCCGGGATTACAGCAGCTGTCCAATTGAAGCGCCTGGGGTTTAATCCTTTACTTATAGACAGCAGGGGAACAAAGGGCTGCGGCCTTGTCAGAAACGGATTCAGGGTGGAAAATTACCCAGGATTGGTTGCGCCGGTATCGGGAACAGTTTTAATGGAGAGGTTTCTGGATCATCTGTCCAGGTTTGAACTGAATGTTTGTGAAGATAAAATTGTAAAAATTAAACAGGAAAAATCTGATTCTTATGTTCTTGTTGGCAAAACAGACAATTACCAGGCTGAAATAGTAATTATTGCCTGTGGAACTTCTCCCCGCAAGCTTCCCCTGGAGTTGACGGCGGAGGTGTCACCAAGGGTCCATTATGATCTTGTTGATTTTATGCCTCGATTGCAAGGGGCTTTTGCAAATTCAGCATCAGGTTCCGGTTTTTCAGTTTTTGGTCAACCTGGCCAAGTTAATGCCGACTTGAATAAAGAGGTAGTAATTGCTGTGGGGGGTGGAGAAGCTGCCCAGGACTATTCTCTTTCCTTGTCTCAGGCGGGATTCCAGGTAAAATTGCTGGTCAGAGGAAACAGGTTGAAAGGAAATATGCATTTGAGAAATAATGTTGTTTCCAACCGAAGTATTGATCTTTATTTTGAAAGAAATATTGAAAAAGTTGTCAGGCGAGGGAACAGTCTGGAAATACAAACCAGAAGAAAAAATCAGCTTGAAATTTGGCAAAGCGATAATATGGTTGTGGCCATCGGCAGACAGGTAGAACAACTTTTTGAATTACCCCGAGAATTATTCGCCAAAAGGCAGATACAAACTTCTCTCCCCGGATTGTTTCAGATTGGAGATTTCAGGCTGGGAAGTCTGGGACAGGTTGGAATGGCGGTTGGGGACGGTTTGAGAGTTGCATCCCTGCTTGTCCATTATTGATTTATCCCGATACAAGGGCTTTTCCAGGAGATATTTCCTGTATTGTAACGATGGAGTTGATTAAACCAATGAAAGTTTTGAGAACAACCCCCGAAAGTGATATAGCCAGAGTATATGTAGCCGAGCTTGAAGATGGCTCCAGGATTGAATTTGTGCAATCGGTACAGCCTCCGCTGAATCGTTCCCAAAAGTGGGTATTGATTCTTTCAACTTTGAAGGGGTGTCCAGTTGACTGCCCCATTTGTGATGCCGGCGGCAGTTATAACGGTATCATTTCCGCCGAAGAAATGCTGGCTCAAATTGATTATCTGGTTGATTCCTTTTATCCTCGGGGAGTAATCGAGGTGGAAAAGTGGAAGCTCCAATTCGCCCGGATGGGGGATCCGCTTTTCAATTTTGCCGTACCGGAAGTTTTGCGAGTTATTCCCGAAAGATATCAAGTTACCGGCAGGACCATAGTTTCTTTGTCTACTATCGCTCCCCACAATTGTCTGGAGCAATTGCAGGAAATTGTTCGCATTAAGGACCAATATTATTCCGGTGGTAATTTTCAATTTCAGTTTTCTTTGCATACTACCTGTGAGCAGGAGAGAAGAAAACTGGTTCCCGTAAAAACTTTGTCTTTTTCCCAGATGGCACAATTCGGTCAATATTTTCAGCGCCCCGGAGATCAGAAGATCACTCTTAATTTTGCTGCAGTGCAGGGTTTTCCTCTGGAAGCTGATAAATTAGCCCGGATTTTTTCGCCCAAGCACTTCTTGATCAAATTAACTCCCGTCAATCCCACTTTTTCATCCCGCAAAAACAAACTCAAGGGTGTAATTGAACCCGGAAACAGAAAAAATAATCTGAAAATTATCAACTTGTTCAAGCGCGCAGGTTATGATGTAATTCTGAGTATTGGGGATCTGCAGGAAAACGAGATTGGCTCAAATTGTGGCATGTATAGCAATTCCGATTCTGACTGTCAGGTTTCTCAAACAGAATCCGCCTTTACCAAAGATCTGTCTTGTGCAGATTGACCTTCTGCGGACAACAATGTCCAATATCCGTTAAGGATAAAGTTCCAAATTAGAAGATTAAACCAGTAAAACCAGTAAAACCAGGGTGTTGGAAAAAGGAATAAAAGTTGCTTCTGGTAATTGCAGGAGGTTTCATATGGATGAATATGCAATAGCAATTTTTAATCGTTTAATTGAACACTTTGAACAGAGAATGGTGGATCGAAAGAACAGGAATGCTCTTTATATGGCAAAAGGAGCTTTTCTTACCTATCTGCAGGGAAGCAGACGAGCACTGAATGATCTGGTTACAATCATGAAATGGGCCTGGCGCATGAAGTATCTAACCCATAATGAGTATCGGATAGCAAAAAACATGGCCGGCAGATTGAGGCGGATTGTGGGTTCGAAGCAGCCCACTACCTTGCACAAGCGCCGAGGGCAGTCGGCACCCTGGCAAGAATGGCCTACTTTCCAAATCAATCCTAAAAAAGGAGAAAGATAATGGTAGTTGAAAAGAAGAGAAACAAAAAAGAGAAATTGTATTATTCCAGAATCAAAGATGCAATTTCGGTTGTTGAAAAAAAATGCGGAAAAGGAGCTCTTATGGTTCACGGAGGTGGAAAGATCAAAGGAATAGAAGCCATCTCCACAGGTTCGATTAATCTGGACAAAGCGCTTGGAATCGGAGGAATACCCAAGGGCAGGGTTGTGGAAATCTATGGTCCTGAATCATCGGGTAAAACTACTTTGGCCTTGAGTACGATTGCTCAAGCGCAAAAGCAGGATCTGCTATGTGCTTTTGTTGATGCTGAACATGCCCTTGATCTGGAATATGCAGGCAAACTTGGAGTAAAAGAAGATAAACTGCTTATTTCACAACCTGATTATGGAGAACAGGCATTGGAAATTACTGATATCCTGATTCAAAAAGGTGGAGTTGATTTGCTGGTCATCGATTCTGTTGCCGCTTTGGTGCCAAAATCGGAAATTGAAGGAGAAATGACTGATCAGCAGATGGGATTGCAGGCTCGTATGATGAGCAAGGCTATGCGCAAACTTACCGCCGGTTGTTCCCGTAATCAGGCGACAATTATTTTTATCAATCAACTGCGTATGAAAATCGGAGTTTTCTTCGGATCTCCCGAAACTACACCCGGGGGAAAAGCGTTGAAGTTTTTTTCTTCCGTGAGAATGGATATCAGACGCATTGGCAAAATCAAAAATGGAGATGAAATTTACGGCAATAAAATCAGGATAAAGGTGGCAAAAAACAAAGTTGCACCTCCCTTCAAAAGGGCTGAGTTTGATCTGATTTTTAATGAAGGAATTGATAATATTTCAGAATGGATAGAATTGGGATTGGAAAAACAGATTCTGCAGAAGTCCGGCTCCTGGTATTCATATGGAGAAGAAAGCATTGGGCAGGGCAAAAAGAAAGTGAAGGAATTCCTTAAAGAGAATCCGAAGATTTTTGCCAGATTGAAAAAAGAAATATCAGAGGAAAAACAGAGTCAGTAATGAGTTCTGGTTTTGAACAATAAGCTTTTGTGGTTAGCGCTGGATTTTTATGCGGGCGTCTACTGCAGTAATCTGGCTGCCTTGAGCTAAGAGAGGATTGATGTCCATTTCAACTATTTCAGGAGCGGCTGACAAGAGAGAGGACAGGTTGGAAATAATCTGGGCAAATTTTTGTTTGTCAATAGGTTCAAGTCCTCGAACTCCTTCGAAAAGAGGCCTGGATTTGAGACTGTTTATCATTTTTTCAGCTTCATTAAGACCGATAGGGGTAAGTCCGCTGGCTACATCCTTGAATACTTCAATAAAAATTCCTCCAAGACCTGCCAGAATCACATGACCAAAGTTTTCTTCCCGTTTGGCACCCACATAAAGTTCAGTTCCTTCAATCATGGGTTGTACAAGAACACCATTGCAATCTTTTATTTGCATCAGCCGCTCGAATTCTTTTTTCATTTCGGATTCCTTGTTGATATTAAGGGAAACTCCGCCGATATCGGTTTTGTGAACCGGTCCCACCGCTTTAAGAACCACGGGAAAACCAATTTTATCAACCAGGCTCAGACCTAATTCAAAAGTGTCAACCACAGCTTCTACCACTCTGGGGATATTGGCTGCATCGAGCAGAGCTTGAACATTAATTGGGGGAAGATAGCCATCATTGCAATTGTTGAGAATTTCTCTGACTTTAGCTTGATCTATTTGATTTATCGAAGGTTTTTCCATGACCGGACCTTGGCATTTATAGCTTTTGACCAGAGCTTGACCAAAAAGTACTTCATCAGAAAAACTGATTCTGCCTAGGGATCTGAAATATTCAACAGCTTCTTTTGCGGTGATGATACTGGGCAGAATCGGAAAAATTGGTTTTTTGCAATTGGTCATTTTTTCGTCCAGCACTTTATAAACTTCCGAAACATCAAACAGTCCCGGAGTTCCAAAAATAACCACGGTGCCATCGATGTGGTCGAAATCCTGTTCGATATAATCAAGAATGGTGCCCAATTGTTTGGCTGTGCCGGTTGCAAGAAAATCAACTGGGTTGCTGACGGAAGAACCAGGATATAGTTTACTGAGCAGTTCTTCGGCTTTCATGCCTTCAAGAGGTGGTATTCTGAAGCCACCTTTGCTCAGTGTATCGGAAATCATGACTCCGGGACCACCGGCATGGGTAACGATGGCCAAATTTTTGCCCTTGAGTTCTTTGTGGCTGAAAATAGCACCTACCAGCATTAATTCTTCTCTGCCATAACAGCGAACCACTCCGGCTTTGCGGAAAAGTGCTTCGACGGCTTCGTCAGAACTGGCAAGAGCCCCGGTATGTGAAGATGCTGCCCGGTTTCCTGCTTCGGAAGCTCCGGCTTTGATTGCCGCGATTTTACAGCCTTTGTTGATGAGCGAAGAGGTATGCTTGTAAAACATCTGGGGGTTGTCGATTTTTTCGAGGTAGAGAAGTTTTACCCGGGTACTTTTTTGAGGTTCAAAGCTTTCGTCCCAATATTTCACTATATCTTCAACCCCGTTTTGAGCACTGTTTCCAACACTGTACATGCTGGCAAAGGGAAGTCCCATTTCGATCCCGGCTTCCATGATAAAAGCTGCAGTAGCACCAGAGCCACTGGCGAAATCCACTCCGTTGCGGTTGAAATTGGGAATAGGTCCGGCAAAGGTTGCCTGGTAAGTTGTTGTCAGAATTCCCATGCAGTTGGGACCAATTAATGAAACATCATGAGTATTGGCTATATCAAGAAGTTGAGCTTCGAGAGCTTCTCCGGGTTCTCCGGTTTCACTGAATCCCGCCGATAAAACAATAAAAGCTTTGGTGTTTCTTTTTTCTGCTAAAAATTCAACTGTTGGAGGAACAACTTTAGCTGGAATGGAAATAATCGCCAGATCAATTCCCTGGGGCAAATCTTCAGGTTTTTTAAAACATTTTACCCCTTGAACTTCATCTTCTTTGGGGTTCATAGCGTAAAGCCTGCCGGTAAAAGTTCCATCAATGATGTTTTTCAGAACTTTACCCCCGGGCTTTTTGATATTATTGCTTGCCCCCACGACAAGAATTGATTCTGGTTCGATTAGTTGTTTATTGATCATTGCAGCCTCCATGGGAAAAGTTTTTATAATTTTCAACCGGGATTTCAAGCCCGGAATTATTCAAAAATAAACCGTTATTTTATTAACAATAACCTCTGTAAATGTAAAATGTTTTATCCAAAAAATAACCTCTTTTGTTAGTTAGTACTAGTTAGTACTAGCCGGTACTAACTTGTGGACAAAAGGTCATTTTTCCGTTAAACATAAAATCAGACAAATTGTTCTTATTAATTAATCCTGATTAATATCAGGCGTACAGGAGATATATTAAATGGCTTATTATTGTTACAGTTGTGGCAAAGAAATTGAATTTGCTGTGAAAGGTGGTATAAAGGTTGGTAGATTGGATGTTTGTGAACATTGTGGCAAGTATTTGCATTGTTGCAAGAATTGCAAATTCCATGACACCTCTGTACATAATCAATGTACCGAAACTTACACAGCCTTTATCAGAGACAGAGAAGCTGCTAATTTTTGTTCTTCCTTCAGATTCCGGGAATTGGACAGTCCTCCCAAAAAGGTTGATACCAAAGAAGCCAAAGAAAAATTAAACGCCCTCTTTAAGAATCTTGAGTAAACCCTAATTTTGAGAGATCTATAATGAAAAAACTTTTTTATCTGATATCAATACTTTTATTAGCAACATTTTTGGCAGCTTGTGATGACGACAGCAGCGGAAATAATACCAATAGTAATAACGAAAATAACCATTTTGAGAATCTCGAATTCGATGACATTCTTAATGCTTGTCTTATCAGAGATGCTTGTGGAGTAATGGGAGGTGGGTATATTGCTCCCTGTGTTACCGCTCATTACAATAATGTTTCTCAAACACACACTCAGCCAATCTGGAACGATCTTTACCGCTGCGTGCTTGAATCACAAAGTGATTGTGACGAAGTAAAAAAATGTTTTGGAGCCGGTGAAGAACCCCTTAGTTGCGATCCAGCAACAGATCCTGGTTATTGTGACGGTAATGTCCGTTATTATTGCGATAATTTTGACAATAAAATGTATGCTATGGACTGTGGTGTTTCTCCCGGATGGATTTGTGCCAAAGGGGACGATGAAAAAGCATATTGCACTGAATCAACTTGCGAGGATGACAGCTTTCTTATTGAGTGTGAAGGCGATTTGATTAAAAGATGTGAAAATGGGGTTGTAAATATGGTGGACTGTGCTGTTGTCGGTTTGTCCTGCCTGAAAGTTCAGGTTGAAGAAGGCGTATTTCAACTTCAGTGTATGGGAAGTGGTGGACAGTGTGATCCTGAAGAATTTACAGGAGAATGTGACGGTAACACCAAAGTCACCTGCAATAACGGAATCGTAACTTCAATTGACTGTACTTCTCTACCCGGAGATAAAATTTGTGAAATGGGCACAAACAATCCACATTGCAATCCTGCCGGTCAGGAATGTGACGAAGGTGAAGAAATGTGCGAGGATTCCTTTTTTGCCAAAATTTGCCTGGATGGTTATTTCTATGAGAGGGATTGTCGGGAACTCGGTTTTCGCTATTGTACAGGCATGGGACCCAATGATATTGGCGCCCACTGCACCCACTGATGAATTTTTCTCAACTACAATAGAAAATCAGGGAAAATGTCTGAATATATAATAACTTCTTTTTTCTTGTTGCTTTTCAGTTTGGGTTGTGTCCCGAATCAGGACACAATGAGCTTCAAAAAATGCTCCCGTCTGGCTGGCATTACCATGGATCCCCACAAAGTAAACGTTATTGGAATTGTGACGACCTGGTCCCTGAAATCCCAACTTCTGATCAAGCGTTTTAACAAGACCCGCTCCTTTTTTGAGAAACGGGTTCATTTTCATCTCGTTTTTGTGGACAAGACTGCCGCCATGTATGAAACCTGGCTTGATACATATAAGCCGGTGTTATCGACCTATCATATCCCCAAATGGAAATTGTGCGGAAAGACTGTTGTCAGGGTGCCGGGCTTTGTTATTATCAACAGTAGCGGCAAAATCTGTTATGGAGGCAGCGGACTGGTAACTTCAAACTTTCTTTACCACAAAATAAAAGAATGTTTGTAGTTAGTTCCCATCCCAGCCAAAAACCCCACTTCTGGGATGGGAACTAGTTATTCCGATTCAGCCTTTTTTTCTTCAGCCTTTTTTTCACTGTTTTCACTATTCTCATCGTTATCATCTGAATTTTTAATTTTCTCCAGGGTCTCTTCTTTCAGTTTCTTTTTGTAAAGTTTCTGCATTTTTTCCAGAGTTTCTTCAACTATGAATGAGGTAGCTACCCCGAATACCATGGGACGGTCTTCATCATCCCGCCTTATTTGAACCACCGGTCCAGGATTGTTTTTTCCCAGCCAGATGTAATCCCAGTTGGGACCGTTGAATGGAGGCAGCAGTTCATAAATATAACGGGCATCACGGGCAGAAAGGTTGACGCAGCCGTGGCTTTTTTTCTTGCCAAATTGATCGTGCCAGTAGGTTCCATGCAGAGCCTGACCTTTCCAGAAAAACATGGACCAGGGTACTGATGCTGCCAGATACGATTCTTCTCCAACTTCATTTTGCATATCTCGTTCTGATGCTTTCCACCAGATTCTGAAAATTCCGTGCTTGGTAGAGTGTCCACCTCGACCAGTGGAAACTATTGTTGCAAAAACAGGAGTTTTTTCGTGATAAAGAACCAGAGTCTGTCTTCCCAGGTTGATATCTATCCACATCTCATGCTTTTTTACCCCGGGAGGAACGGGTGCAGGAAAGGCTGATGCCACTTGTCTTGATTTGATCCACTTGCATTTTCCGATCCTGTAATAAGCACCTTCTTTGCCGAATTTTTCGCCGAAGATATTGACAGCTGAACGGGCGGGCAGACTTCCTATCTTTTTGCCTCCAGGTTTATCATAAACATTGATGGGTGCGTTTTTACCCTTGCTGTCTTTTGCGATAACTATGGAAATCGGTAGTTTGAGTTCTCCACCCAGTTTGACTCCGGTATATTTGGCAGGTCTGTGACCGGCGATGCGGTCAACAGGTACATATCTGTTTTTTATGGTTTTCCAGTAATTCTTGTTGTTAATTCGCGTAAAGCGTTTGAAATGTACATAAAATCCCTGGGGATACTTACCGCCGGATTTTTTTTGTTTTACTGCACTGCGTGAAGGATACCATTTTGTTCCGCCTATTCTGACATAAGCATATTTCCCCGGGGTAATTCTGTCCTTTTTTACAACAGGAAGTACCTTGGTCATCGGCATTTTGCGACTTTTACGAAAGGAGTTGGTGCAAACATAGGCTTCCAGTCCTATTCGCAGCCATCCCTTAGAACAGCCGCTTCCCTTGTAATGACCGACGGTGGGAAATCTGGTTCGGGGTCTTATTCTACCCAGTTCCAATGATTTGCGTGAAGGGCGTGAGTAAATTTTGGAAGGCTTGGAGGCACCCAGAGAGTTATACCAGTTGCCTCGCCTGGGAATTTTCTTAAAAATTCCCCGAAGGGCATCCATGATTTCTGTTGCATCCGGAGTAGGGTGAATATGGGGCTGATCCAAATTGTTAACTATGTCAAATTCTTTAGACCACATTTGGGGATTTATCTTTTCCGGTTTGAAATCGTGCTTTTTTTCTTTTTCCCCATCAAGACAATTGGCAGCAGTCTCACTTCTGTTAATTTTGGCTTCTTTCCGTTGTTTTTTTTCATTATCGTTGTTATTTTTACTTTTATTTTCACAGGATATTTGGAATAATAACACCAGGTAAAAAAATGCAGTGTGCAGGCTCATAAAAATAAAACTCCCATGGGATTCAGTTCCCAAAACAATCAGTTTAAGCAATGTCTCATTAAAAAACTTTTTTCAGGTACAAGCTGCAGTTTTTATATAAAAACTACAGTCAATTTCTGGTTCATTATTATATAACTGTCAAATTTGGCAAAATTTTAATTTAAATATCGAAAGAAATTCCACCTATGGCTAATATCGATTATTTTCTGATTTCACTAAAAGAAGATTTTTTCCCTGATTCCATCCTCAATAACTATCACAGTGGCATTCCTCAGTCTGATTTGAGTGGTGGTGAAGAATTATACATTGACATAACCCATCCGGATGTTGTTCAGGGGGAGAAATTACAAACCTGGAATAAAAAAACGGGACCGGTGATTCTGGTTTCCAACATTCCCATAACCAGAAAAGCATGTGAGAATCTGCGGGGTTTTAATTATGAGATTGTTTCTGTTTTAAATATTGAACACCGGATTAAACAACGAGAGTTGATAGCTGAAGAAAATCAAAGCAACTTTGTTTCTGTTCCCCTGGGAGATCCAAGGGGGCAGATTCGGGAGGGTGTTTGTATTAACAAGGCTGCAGCCATTTACGGGCGCAAAGAAACTGGAGTTTTGTTTTTGAAATCGGGTAAAATCAAAAAAGCCATTTATTTTTACCAAGGAATCCCGGTTGATATCCGCTCTAATAAAAAGGGAGATCTTCTTGGCAATATGCTGGTTGATGATGGAGTCATCAATCAAAAACAGGCTGCCGAATCTCATCAACTGGCTGAAAAAGAAAATATTCTCCAGGGGGAAGCACTGATACAAATGGGAGTTATCAACGAAAAGGAAAGGGATGAAGCTCTCGATCGTCAATGGGCCATCAAAATCATCGAAACCTTCAACTGGAAAGAGGGAGAATACATTTTCAAAAAGGAAGAAGTTGAAAAACCTGAGCGCAAGTTGCCTTACACTATCTACGAAATAATTTACAACGGTATCGAATTGCTTTCTCAGGGCCTGCTGTCGGCTTTTTTAAATCAAACTCATCCCTACTATGTTTTTCCCAATTCATCTGTTTATTTGCGTTACCAGCCTTTGCCCAACGAATTGGATTTTAATGTTTTCACCAGAATAAACGGCAAAATCACCATGGAGGAGTTACTCAATACCATAAAAAGCAAAGAAGAAAAAAATATGCTTACAGCCCTGATCCTTTGTGGAGCAGTAGTTTTGTCATATGAGCCTCTGGAATATGCATTTAATTTTGGGGGAATTCCAATTAATGATAAAGAAAGTTTCGATTTGGTCGATAATTTAAAGAAGGTGCTTAGAGAAGATCGCAATCACACGATCGATAAGCGCTTTGTGGAAAGTCAGTTGAGAGAAATTCACCCTGACTACTATTTGCACATGGATGAAAAATATTTTGAAAAAGCTCGTGAATTATTTGATAAACTTGCCAGAGAGAAAAATTTCCCGCCTGTTTCTCTGAGGAATTTGGTATCTCTGAAGTTAGGATGGAATTTGTAATGAACTCCCAACCTCCAGCCTCCAATGGACGACAATCAATTTTAATAGTCGATGATGAAATTCTCAATGTCAAAGTAGTTTCTCTCAGTCTCAAAAATCTTGGGGTAAACATTTTCAAAGCAGTAAACGGTGAAGATGCTCTTGAGATCATCAAAACCCGGAAAATCGATCTGGTACTGCTCGATCTCATGATGCCCGTCTGTAACGGTTTTGAAGTTTTGGAAAAAATGCAGGAAATTCCCGGCCATGAGTTGGTTTCTGTAATCATCCTCACTGCTATTATGGAAGATGATCAAAAAATCAAGGCTCTGGAAATGGGAGCTGCAGATTATCTCATCAAGCCCTTCCAGAAACGCGAATTGCTGGCCAGAGTGAAGCTTCATCTTTCTTTGCGCAAATATCAGAAACAGCTCAATAACTATGCCGAAAATCTCGAAACCAAGGTTAAGGAGCGTACTATAGCTCTCAGGGAAACCCAGGATGTCATTGCCTTCTGTCTTGCCAGGCTGGCAGAATCACGGGATCCTGAAACTGGAGATCACCTCGAAAGAATGAGCCGCTACAGCCAGATACTGGCCCAGAAACTGTTGGGAATAGATGGTTTCATCTTGGACTCCTCTTTTCCCAAAACCCTCAAAAAAGTTGCAGTATTACATGACATAGGCAAGGTTGGTATTCCCGATAACATTCTGCTCAAACCCGGCCGGCTTACCAAAGAAGAATTTGAAGTCATGAAAACACATACTATTTTGGGAGGCCAAACCCTTCAGGATGCCATGAACGAGCTAAATAATCCCGGGGATTATCTGCAAATTGCCTGCAATGTGGCTTTTTATCACCATGAAAAGTGGAACGGTAAAGGTTATCCCAAAGGACTGAAAGGCTTGGATATCCCTCTCTGTGCCCGGATTGTAGCTTTGGCTGATGTGTATGATGCTTTGCGCTCCAAAAGGGTTTACAAACCCGGTTTTTCCCATGAAAAGGCCAAATCTATAATAGTTGAAGAAAAGGGGCAGCATTTTCAGCCGGAAGTAGTCGATGCTTTTCTTGAACTCGAGGAGCAATTTATTGACGTAGCCCGGCGGTTTAAACCGGAAAATACATGAAGCTTCTCAGTGGCAATTCTCCCAAAATTTCCAATCAAACTAAAGACAAATTATTTGTGCTTCGCAAGTTGTACCCGGACTCTGTATTTTTGCTTTATGATGAAGAGGCTCAATTTCTTAATTGCAGTGGCAATTTTGCCGATATTTTCGGGAGCGAAGTGCTTTTTGTCAAAGATCCCCTTCAGGCTATTCTTCAAGGAGAAACTTCTTTCTCATTAACTAAAATTATTGAAAAACTCCAAGATAGCAAGGAGTTACTCAAACGCTATTTATATATTTCCAACCAAAAAGAACAATTCATTCAGGTTGAAGGACGTTTTGTCCTCCTTGAACAAAATCAGCAAAATCCTCTGCTGCTGCTGATTTTTCATCTCAATTCCTTAGATGAATCTGACTGCTTAAAAGAGAAAGTTCATCTTCAACAAAAATTATTCAGTCAAGCTTCTCTGGTAGATAATCTATTGCTCCAACTCGCTCAAATCAAAGAAAAGCACAAAGAAATTGCCGATCAATTTCATCTTTTTACCCGCTTTGTTTATTTTTTCAATTCCATCTGGGATACCAAAGAACTAATGGACGGTTTTTTGCAATTGCTTTCGGAGATGGGGATTTCAAATGTTTCTTCCTTTTATCGCTATCAAAAACAGGAGTCCCAATTCCAGCTTTTTGCAGATAATGGCTTTGAGCATTCTCTGCCCGACCACATTTCAACTCAAGGGGGAATTTTTGCAGAAATTATCAAAACCAGAAGTCGCAAAGTTCTCAATTTGAATTGTGCAGGGCTCAACATGGAACTCCAGACTCCCCTGGGACGTTGGAGACCAGCCAGCGTTATTTCTTTTCCGGTGCAGTACAGAGGACAGATGACAGGAATACTTACCTTGGCTTTTACATCTCAGCCTTCAAAAGACCGACTGGAAAATTTTTTTGAACCTTTGATCCAGCAATTAGCTATTGTTTTTAATAGTATAAAACAATATAGAGATCTGCGCCTACAAAAGGCAAAACTTGAAGAACAGACCCTGGTAATAGAACGAAATAACAGGTTGCTGCTCAGAACATCCGAAATGAAAACCAGTTTCCTCGTTAATATTTCCCATGAACTGCGCACTCCCCTCAATGCAGTTCTGGGGCTTGCCCAGCTTCTTGAAGATGATTCTCTGGGCCCCCTCAAACAGGAGCAGAAGACAGTTATCAATGAAATAATCGAATCAGGCAATCAATTGCTGGTTTTGATCAGAGATCTTTTCACCATGACTCGTCTTGACAGTGAGAAGTCCCGGCTGGTTTCCAATAAATTTAATTTTATAGATTTTTTCAACAGTACCATCAGACAATGGCAAAATAAAGCACTGCAAAAAAACTTGGAACTTGATTTTTCCCTTCCCCGGGAAAAAAATGTGATTCTCCATACCGATCAATTGAAGTTGAGGCAGATTATTTTTTCTTTGTTGTCAGTGGCAATCAGGCATTCCTCCAAGGGAAAAAAAATTGAATTCAAGGTTTCCTTCCCTGCTCACGACGAACTGGTTTTTCAGTTAGAAGGTCCGGATTTTCCCCTTTGTGAGCAATGCCCGAGCTTGGCAGGAGATCTGCAATATCTTGAACTATTATCTCAACGGGATCACCTTTTAAGTTGGAAAAGTTCAGATTTCAGAATGATGCTCATTTTCAAACTGATAAATTCTTTTGACGGCACCTTTAATATAGAAAAAAATCCAGATCAAACAAATAAGATCAAAATCAAACTCTGCAAAATGCAATTGAATCATCACCAGACGTCAATGACTCCTTAATTTTAACTAGTTCCCATCCCAGAAGTGGTGTTTTTGACTGGTGAAGAAGTTTGCCACAGATGCGCGGAATAACTTCGCCGACATAGTTGACACTATTTCAAGAAGTTACAACAAAGCAGATCAATTCAAATTCCGCGTTCCAGACTGTGACCTCCTTTTTTGGATGGGAACTAATTGTTCAATCTTCGTTCACCCTCGCGGGAACCCGCCCAGAAACAATCAATTTTCGTAATTAGTCAAAAATATCCCTTGGTTTTCACAGTTTGTTTTATGCTTTTGAACATCAGAAACCAGTTTCTGGTGCAGTTGTCTCCGAGTCAATTCAACCTGATTCAATGGAAAATCCAAGTCAGTTTTAGATTGTTTGCAAGCATTTATTATGATATAAATTCAAGTCCTGATATTCTGGCAATGTTTGCCGTTGATTACATTACTTTTCAAGAGCTTTTCCCATTGCGTTATTTGTTTGATATTCCGTTCATAATCGGAATATCATTTATGCAAAACATTCTCCTGCTGGAGTCGTTTTTTCAATGTGTTCAACTGACATCCATTTTTAAACTGGAAGATCAGAAATAAATATATTACCGTTAAGGTTCATCTGCCACAAGTTCAGTTTTGCAGATTGGCTGCAAGCCTGTATCAGTTTTTCCCGATACCCGGTGCAATCACTTGCCCGGACAATTGCAGTTTTCTCTCATTCAGAACACAGGCAGAATTACCTTTTGAACGTTCACTCATTTTATTTGTGGAGGATACCGTGGCTGACTATCAAATTCAGGATTTTGTTATCGAAATTGAAGAAACTTACGACGAAGAACTTCAAAACAAAATTGATGAAGCTAATAACTTCCTTGAAGAAGGCAATACTTCAAGGGCACTCAGCAGTTGGAGTAAAATTGTAAGAGATAATCCTGATTTTCTGGGAATCAAGTTGAAACAGGCTGAAGTCTACAAAGAAATGGGTCGCTGGAAGCAATATGTAGACAACCTCAAAGAAGTTGCCGAAAAACTCGACGAAGATCGCAAACAAGACTCCGTCAACCTGCTTAAAGCCACTATCCCGGTTCTGCGGGATGAAATGAAGATCATGCCCAAAGTGGTCAAAACCTACAAAAAGCTCATGGATATAGTTCCTGACGACGATGATATTTTCGAAGAACTGGTTCAGGTAATTGGCGACATGAACAGATGGCCTGATTTAGCCAAGGTTTACGACAAGCGTTTTGAAGCTCTCGAAGACGAAACCAAAAAGATCGAGTTGCTCGAAGCCATGGCCGAATTATACGAAGATAAGCTCCACAACAAAAGAGAAGGCATCAATACCTACGAAAAACTTCTCGAATTGGATCCGACCAACAAAACAGCAATCGCCAAACTCAAAGAAATGTATGAACAGGGGCGCAAATTTGACAAACTGATCGAACTTTCCAAAACCGAAATGGAAAATATTTCAGATTCCGAACTGGTCAAAGAAAAATCCATTGAGTTGGCTCAGATGGCCTCTTCCAAAATCCGCAAACCGGAAACCCTTATTGAGTTATGGGAAGATGTAGTTGAACTGGATCCCGAAAATATTGAAGCTCTCGAAGAGCTGGAAAACCTCTACGAAAAAGCACGCAACTACGAAAAAATGACCGAAATCGCCGAGCGCAAGCTTGAGCTCATGGTCGATGAAGACAGCATGGTCAAAACCTGCCTTAAAATTGCCCCTATTTACGAACGCAAACTCAATGATTCCGAAAAAGCCAAAGTAATCTGGCGTAAATTGCTCGAACTCCAACCTGAAGAACGCCGGGCACAGGATTCACTTAAAAAACTACTGGTAGATGACAGCGAATGGGATGAGCTGGAAGCCCTCTATACCCAATGGGATAAATTGTCTGAATTTATCAGGATTATTTCCCAGGAGGTTCGCAAACAAAAAGAAGACGAAGACAAAGTGGCTTTGCTTTTCCGAGAAGCTCGTCTCTGGAGAGACACTCTCAACGATGTCAGACACGCCATCAAAGCATATGAAAGTCTGCTCAAAATTGACAAGGAAAATCTCGAAGCTGCCAATGCTCTCATCGAATTATATGAAGCCGAAGAGCAATTCAGAAATCTTCCGGATGTTCTTGAAATACGCATCAATAACACCCAGGAAGAAGATCTAAAACGAGATCGCATGGAAGAGCTTGCCCATATCTACAACGAGCATCTCAATGACAAGGAATCAAGTTTTGAATGGTATCTCAAATCTTTTGAAATCGAGCCTCAAAGAGTTGATATCCGCGAAAAAATCGAAGAGTTGGCGCTTGGAGTTAAAAAGGGCTGGGACAAACTTGTCGAAACCTACACTTCTTCTTATGACAAATTTACCGATCAATTGGAACTGCTTCCCCTCATGAAAGTCGTTCTCAAAGCCCAGGAAGAAGAACTTGACGACAACGAAGGCGCCCTGAAAACTGCTTTGGCTATTCTGGAAATTGAAGATTCCAACCAGGCAGCTCTTGATGCTTGCGAACGAATCTATCGCAGCAAGGAAGGGTGGAACAAACTCCTCGATATTTACACCAGAAAAATCGAACTCTCCCTTGATGACGAAGAAATAAAAGATCTTTATTGGAAAAAAGCCGAAATTTTTGACGGTCTTCTCGAAAAGCCTGAAGAAGCTGTTACTTGCTATAATGCAGTACTTGACATCGTACCCGATGACATCAATTCCCTGGGGCAACTGGACAATTTATACCAACGTCTCGAAATGTGGATGGAGCTTTCAAGTATTCTCGAAAGAGAACTGGAATTCACTGAAGAAGATGAACAAAAAATTGAATTCAAGTTCAGATGGTCCCAATTACAGGAAGAAAAACTCGATAATATTTTCGGTGCCATTGAAGGTTACAAGCAAGTACTCGAGTGGGATTCCAAACATCAGGGTGCGAGGAAAGCCCTTGAAAATCATCTCCAGGACGAAGATATTGACAACAAACGCAAAGCTGCGGATATTCTCGAACCTGTTTACACCGAACTTGAGCAGTTTAAAGATTTGGTGCAGGTACATGAAATTCAGGCCGAAACTGAGTCTGATCCAATTGTAAAACTGGAATTGTTGTTGACCACAGGTAAAATATGGTCGGAAAACCTTGCCAATATTGACAAGGCCTTTGAAGCCTATTCCAGTGCGGTACAGCATAAACCTGAATCTGAAGAAGCACGCGAAAATCTCGAACAGATAGCTTCCATTGAAGAAAAATGGGATGAAGTTTTCAAGGTCTATACAGAAGTACTCGAAGATGAAATGATCATCCCCGAAGTGAGCAAACTTCTCCATATTCGTTGCGCCGAAATAGCCAACACCCAGCTCAACAAAAAAGAAGAAGCTATTGCCAATTACCGGGCAGCTCTCGAACTTGATTCCATGAATCAGGATATTCTCAAGGCTCTGGAGATACTATATTCCGAAGAAGAAAACTGGGAGTCTCTTCTCGAAATTTCCAGAAGAGAACTGGAACTGGCTCAAGATCTGGAAGAACGCCAGCAATTACGTTTCCGTTGTGGTAAACTTCTGGACGAAAAACTTGATAAAGCCAAAGAAGCCAGTGAGATCTACGAAGAAATTCTGGGGGAAGAAAGCGATAATATCGAAGCTCTGCATGCTTTGGATCATCTTTATTCCAAACTGGAAATGTGGATTGAATTGGCAGACAATCTCAACAGGCAGCTTGAACTGACTTTCGAACCTGATGAAAAGCTGGAACTTTTTAAAAGATTGGCAAAATTGCAGCATGAAAAGCTGGAAGAAACAGCAATTGCCATTGAAACCTGGAAAAATGCCCTTGAAATTGAACCTGAAGATTCAGATGTCATAGCCGCGCTGGAATCACTGCTTGACAGTGAAGATTATGCCTTGACCGTGGTCAAAATCCTTGAACCTATTTATCAGGTCTTGTCCCAGTGGAATAACCTCATCAAAATCTATAGAATCATCAAGGACAAGTCTTTCGATCCCGAAGAACAAATCGAATTGCAACACAAAATAGCCGGTCTTTACGAAGATTCCCTCGAGGAATTGGAAAATGCTTTCAAAGCCTACGGAGGAGCTTTTGAGATTAGACCCCGACACGAGGAAACCCGTGAACATCTGGAAAGGTTGTCCCAGGTTACTGAAAACTGGGAAGCACTTTTTGACCTTTACTCCAAAAAGATCGAAGAAAACGATGATGTTGAAGTATCCCTGATGCTTCAGACCAGAATTGCCGAATTGCTGGCAACTGCAGTTGGCGATATTGACAGGGCTGCCAAGGCTTACAACAAGGTTCTTGATATTAAGCTGGATCATCTTCCCACCATAGATTCTCTGGAACAACTCTATATAGACAGCGGTAATCTGGAAAAACAGGTCGAAACCATTCTGCGCAAAGTTGAAATGGTTTTCGACATCCAGAAAAAGAAAGAGCTTGCCTTCAAAGCAGCCGATATTCAAATGCAACATCTTGAAAACGAACCGGGAGCTGTTAAAACCTATCGTCTTATCCTGGAAATTGACGACACCGAGATGAGGGCTCTTGATGCTCTGGAATCCATTTTTGTTAATGGAGAACAATGGGAAAATCTCGAAGATATATACAGCAAAAAAGCCGATCTTGCACCCTCACTTGAAGAACGCAAATCCATGCTTTTTGTTGCTGGTCAAATGTATGACACCAACATGAATGATACCGAAAAGGCCATTGAGACCTTCGAAAAGATTATTGATGAAGATCCCATGGACAGTAATGCCCTCGGTTACCTTGATGCCCTTTACGAGAGAGTCGGCAAGTGGCAACAGTTGATCAATATTCTGGAAGCTGAAATTGGCAATGCTGAAAGTGATGCTGAACGAGCTTCCTACAAATTAAGACTGGCAAATATTTATGAACTGGAGTTGAAAGAACCTGAAACAGCAGTTCCCCTCCTCAGGGAAGCTCTGGATTTCGATCCCAACAACACCGAAATCATTTCCTCTCTCGCCAGAATCATGAATGGTGGCAAAAACAATGAAGAGCTGGATACTGCAGAAATCGAATATCCATCTGAAGTCAGACTGGATGCCGCCAGAAAACTTGATGAATTTTACACCAGAATGGAAGAACCGGAAAATCTGGTTGAAGTTCTGGAAGTAATGGTTGAACAGAATGAAGATTCTTTTGAAAAGGTTCGTCAACTTCATCGGATTGTTGAACTTCATGAAACAAACCTCATGAAACCCGAGGAAGCACTGGCAGCAGTCGGGCGAGCTCTCAAATTCGAACCGAGAAATCCCAAATCACTCGAAGAAATCGAACGCATTGCCACCATTACCGAGTCCTGGGACTGGTTAATCAGAACCTATGATGAAGTCATTGAAAACCTCGAAATGGACGAAGATAAAATCTTTTTCCAATTGAAGATTGCCAGAATTCTCGAACAGGAACAGGCTCGACCCAAAGACGCCATCGAAAGATTGGTCAAGGTCAAAGAACTTGATCCGGTTCATCCCCAAGCCCTTGAAGGTCTGGATAGACTTTATGAAATAGAAAACATGTGGCCCGAACTCAGTGAGATTCTCCAACTGAGAATCGAAAATGCGGTGGATCTCGAAGTTATTCAGGAACTCCGCTATAAACAGGCCAAAATAAATCTCGAATATCTCAACAATCACGAAAAAGCTGTTGAAACCCTCCAAGCTCTTCTGGAAGAAGCTCCAGAACACGAAGGTGGGCGCAACAGCTTGGAAGTACTTCTGGAACAAGGTATTCTCCACGAGCGTGTTTACAGAATCCTCGAGCCCATTTACCGTCGTGACGAAAAATGGGAAAAAGTGGTTGAATTCACCGAAATGGAACTCAAATTTGTAAATGAACTGGAAGCCCGTATTCCACTGTTCAAGTCCATGTGTGAGATCTATGAGAATTATCTTTTTGATGCTGAATCAGCTTTCCGCACCTATGCTCGTATTCTTGAAGAAACAGTCGATGATGTGGAAACCTGCGACAAATTGGAAGAACTGGCAGCCAGTTTATCCCTGTGGATCGATCTTACAGAAGTTTATGAAAAGGTAGCCAAAAACCTTACAGAACAATTGGGCAATGATCCAGAAAATGAAGATTTGAGAGAATCCATCATTCGTATCTGGCTCAAAGCAGCCCGAGTCTACGAGGAAGAACTCCAAAATCCTGCCGGTGCCGAAAATTCCAATCTTGAAGTTCTCAAATTGGAAAAATACAATTTCAAAGCTCTTGAATCACTGGATCGCATCTACACTGCCAACAACATGTATGCTGAATTGGCTGATACTCTCAGAAAGAGAGCTGAATCCACCGAAGATTCCTATGAAAAAATCCAGTTCCTTTTCAGGTTGGCCAGGTTGTGTGAAGAATCACTTCAGGATTATAATCGAGCCATTATTGCCCTCGAAGATATCTACAAAGAAGAATCAGACAATATGGAGTCTCTGGAGTCTCTGGAAAGATTGCAATTCCAACTGCAAAACTGGAAAGATCTGTTCAACGTTTACGATCGGATGACCAATATTTTCTCTTCAGACGAAGATCGAGCCGATGCAATTTCTCGCATGGCCAAGATTTCTTCTGACGGCCTTAATGATCCGGTAAACGCCAAGACTCTGTGGATGAAGGTTCTTGATGTTCGTGAAGAAGACGCTTGTGCCCTCAAGGAACTGGCTTTCCTCGCAGAGCAGGATGAAAACTGGGAAGCTACTGTTGATTTCCTCGACAGAATAACTCAAGCTTCTTACGAAATCTCCGAACAGGTTGACGCCTACTTGAATTTGGGTCGGGTTTCCCTGGAACACCTCGATGATCATCGTAAAGCCATGGATGCTTATTTGAATGTACGTTCCATCGATCCTGACAATCTCGAAGCTCTGGACAAACTATCATTTATATATGAAGAATCTCAAGCCTGGGAAGAGTTGGTCGAAGTACTTGAAACCCTGGTCAGAGCCGGTGCTCAATCCATGGAAGCCGTTGTTCTTCGCGATAAATATGCCCGAATCGGCCAAATCGAAAAAGAATATCTGGTTAGAACTGACAGAGCCATTACCGCCTACGAAAAGGTTCTCGATTATGTCGAAGGCGACAAGGAAGCTCTGGAAGCACTTGAACTTCTTTATACTCAGGATGAAAGCTGGAACGACACCATCAGAATTCTGGGAGAAAAATTCAAGATAACTCCGGAAAAAGAACAGAAAATTGCAATCATGCTGCAGGTTGCCCAATTGTGGGAAAACAAACTTGATGAGAAGGCTGCAACCACCAAAGCATATCAAAGAATTCTCTCCATTGAACCCCTTCACAAAGAAGCTTTTGATAATCTGGAGCGCTTGTACACAGAGCTTTCCGACTGGGATAATCTAGTGGAATTGTATCTCCACAAATTTGAAAACCTGGGTGGTCAGGAAGAAGTTATCCCCGATGAGAACAAGAAGCCTCTAGCCGTTATTCTGCAAAAACTGGCGGCTATCTACGAAGAAAAGATGAATGATCGCAAACAAGCCTGGGAAATTCTGGCTGATGCCTTCTTCATTCTTCCCACTGACAACAAAACGGCCCGCAAACTCGAGGCTATTACAGCCATCGAAGAAAATTGGGACGAACTTATCGGGATGTACGAAGATAATATCGCTGCCATCGATGATCGCAAGATCAAGTGCGATCTACTAGTCAAAACCGGCCGCTGGTATTGTGAACAACTTGAAGATCTCGACAAAGCCAGCGAAGTTTTAAAGAGAGCACTCAAGTTTGATTCCACCAATGGTGCTGTTCATCTGGTTCTGGCCGAAGTTCATCGCCGCAACAATTCCATCAGCGAGTATATTCTTTCTCTCAAAAAAGCCCTCGATATTGAGACTAAGAAAGAGCTCAAATATGATGCTGCCATGGAATTGGCTCATGTTCACGAAAAAGAGTTTGGCGATTTGAACGAAGCCATTAGATATTACACAGTAGCTTATGATTCTCAGCCTGAAAAACCTCAGCCTGTGGCATCTCTGGAAAGACTTTACGAAGAAACAGAAAATTGGCGCGAGTTGATCAATATTCTCTGGGACAAAGTTGAAAAAAGCGAAGATCCCGAAGAAATTCTTGACCTCAAATTAAAAATAGCCGAACTCCTTGATGACAGAAGACAAACTCCTTCCAAGGCTGTGGACGTACTCAAAGGTATTCTTGATGAACGTCCGGATCATCTTCCCACCATGAGAACCCTCGAAAGATTGTACGACAAAATCGGTGACATGGAAGAATATCTGGCCTTGCTTGAAACCCAGATGGATTATATCACCAACGACGATGAAAGGGCTGCCAAATACCATCAGATGGCAGCTGTCTGGGAAGAACACTACGAAAAAATCGAAAAGGCCATGGAGTGCTACGAAAATATCATCACCATCAACGATCGGGATGAATCAGCTTTCCGCAATCTGGCTCGTCTTTATCGCCAGGAAAAGAAATGGACTGAATATATCGATGTTCTCTATCGTCATATTGATTCTACTTTCGATCCCAAAGAAAAGGTCAGACTTTACAAGAGTGCAGCCGAAGTACTTGACAAGGAACTTCAAGAACCTGAACGAGCAATCGATGCCTACAATGCAATTTTAAATGAAGAAGAAGAAGACATCGATGCCCTCAAGGCCTTGTCTCGACTTTATGAAAACCAGGAAGACTGGGATAATTCACTTTATATTTCCAAAAAACTGGTCAACCTTATTGATGACGAAAAAGACAAGGTTGAGATTTATCATCGTCTTGGTAAAATCTCAGAACACCATCTTGGCAACACCTCTGAGGCTGAAAGATTGTTTGCCGAAGCTCTGGCTCTCAATCCCTCCTACCTTGAATCTCTCAACGAACTCTCCAGTATTTACGAACAGAGGGGAGACTGGATCAAGGCCACCAGAATGCTGGAAAAGGCTCAGGAACACACAGCCAATGTTGTAGATAAAACCAACTATCTCTTCCAGGCCGGCAAAATCTACACCCTGCATCTGGAGGAGCCTTCCAAGGCTATCAACCTCTTTGACGAATGTCTCGACCTCGATCCCGAACATGTGGAAGCTGCTTATCTTTATGTGGATATTCTCTGGGATGAAAAAGAATACGAAAAAATGCTGCCCCATCTTCAGATGCTGGTCAGAAAGTACAAAACCAGAGACGATATCGACAAGGACAAGTTGCAAAGGATATATTACCGCTACGGAGTTGCTTCCAAAGAAGTTGGCAATTTCAAAAAAGCTCTGGAAGCTTTCAAAATGGCTGCCGATGTACAAAGACCATCCTTCCCCATTCTCAAAGGCTTGGCTGAAACTTACAAAAAACTGGGAAAATGGAATGATGCTTTCAACAGTTACAAGCAGATTCTGGTAAGCCAACAGCAAAACATCGGTGAAGAACTATTTGTGGATATCTATTCCAACCTGGGTACCATCAAGTTTGAACAAAAGGATTACCGCCGAGCTCTCAATTTCTACGAAAAAGCTCTCGAGGCCGAGCCGGATCACCGTGAAACTCTCGAAGCACTGATCAAGCTCTACGAAAAAGAAAACAACTACAAAATGGTGGCCGAAACCATGGAAAAAGTTGTTGAAACTATCGACGACGTATCTGAAAAGGTCAAGTATCTCCAACAACTCGGTGAGTTTTATCAGAACAAAGTCAAAGAACCCAAAGCTGCTATCAGAGCTTATGCTCGAGCCTACAAGCTCGACGATTCCAATACACTGTTGGTAATGGAACTCATCGAACTCTACAATCAGACAGAACAATGGAAGAAAACTGTCAAACTCATGAAAATCATGGCTGAGCGTGAGACTATTCCCAAGATCAAAGCTCAGTACCTTTATGGTATTGCCGGTATCTGCAGGAAATACATCAAGTCCTTTGATGATGCCATCGAATTCTACAACGCTTCCCTGGACGAAGATTGCTCCATGGATAATCTCAAATCTTTCCAGTATATCGACAAAATCCTGACCAAACGCAAGGATTGGAAAATGCAGGAAAGAAATTATCGCAAGATGATCAAACGTCTGATGAGTACAGAAGAAGATATGGATGCCCTGGTTGTAAACTTCTGGGATAATCTTGCCGAAATCTACCGAAGTCGTATGCGTGATTTCGAGATGGCCATAGCCACCTTTGAAACCGCCAACAAGATTGATTTCAGCCTGGAAAGAACCGAAAAACTGGCTGAACTCTACGAACACAACGAAGATTTGGACAATGCAGCTCGCATGTATCAAAAGATTCTCGAAGAAGATGCTCTCAACACGGACGCCCTGGGTCATCTCTACGAAATCTACTACAATTCCAACGAATATGACAAAGCCTGGTGTATTGCTGCGGTACTCACCAGTATTAAAGCAGCCGATGCAGACAAAATGGGATTTTACGAGCAGTATAAACCGGGAAGAGAATTCAATGCTCCCAAATCAGTATTGAACGGTGAATACTGGAAAAGTTTCATCTACAATCCCAGCGAAGATGCTTATCTGCGCGGAATTTGCGGTGCACTTTCCAGCACTGTGGCCATGCTCAAGGGCAGACCTCATGCTCAGTGGAATCTCGATCCTTCCCAGCAAGCCGATCCCAACGTAGAAGGTCCCACCTTTACGAAAATGTTCTTCTGGGTATACCAGTATATGGGACTCAAAGTACGACCCGAGCTTTATGTTCTGCAAAATTCCCGCGGTGGCATGGGTCATTTCGTTGCCAATGACAACAATCAGATGATTCCCATGATGACAGTGGGTCAGGATCTTCTCCATGGTAAAATGGAAAAAGAATTGGTCTATCTCATCGCAAAAGAGTTGACCTATATCAAACCCGAATACTATCTGCTCAAAGTTGTAGGCAGTATCGGCGAATTCAACGGTCTGGTTCTCGGAGCCATCAGAATGGCCAATAATCAGATTCAACTCAAAGGCGATCAAAATGTCATCAACCAGACTGCCGGCCAGTTAAACAATATTCTGCCTCCTCAAAGCAAGGAATATTTGATAGCTACTATTCAGAGAATGATCTCCAAGAATCATATGCCCGATGTCAGCAAATACGTCAAAGATGTAGAACGTACAGCCAACAGGGCTGCTCTGACCATAGTCCAGGATCTCGAAACAGCCATCGGAGTTGCTCAATCTGAACCCATGAACCAAGGTGGCATGAGTATAAAAGAAAAGAAAAAAGCTATCCTTAACTTTGCTTCTTCGGAAAAATATTTCGAATTGAGAAGACTGCTTGGAGTCAGGGTAGAAGATAACTAGTTCCCGTCCCAGAAGTGGGGTTTTTGGATGGTGAAGAAGTTTGCCTCAGATGCGCCCAGTAACTTCGCAGACATGGTTGACACTATTTCAAGAAGTTACGACAAAGCAGATGAGGTATAATTCCGTCGCCAGACGATGACATCCATTTTTGTGATGGGAACTAACTAGTCTTTTAATCAAATTTTTTCAAAGGTGTAACCTATGATCAAAAATCTATTCATAGTGGTATTTGCTGTTGGTCTTGTTCTAGGATGCAGTGATGGCAAAAAAACGGACACTACCCCCAACAAAGACACTAAGACCGATAAAAATAACAATAATTCCCAGAAATCAGAAGTTGAAAAACTTGGGAAGAACAGTGATCTCTGCAAAGGAGAAAATTGTCCCGGGTACGTTCATTAAAGCTTAAACTTATTCATTAATCAGCTTCATTTTTCGTGCAGGCAACTAGTGTCTCAGCCTGTTATCCGGCTTTTCTCCATTCCAATTTCTCCTCTGCAGTTGCATTTGCAAACTTGTTGACCTCAGCGGGCTGAGTTTGCAGATTTTTTCTGCAGCCTCAGCCATAACCCCCATTCCGGGATGGAAACTAATCAAAAAAACAGGTTGTTTTTTCCTTTATTATTTTATATTTATCCAGACAGTTTGAAATATTTTGTTGCAATTGAACAAATCTTTTTTGTTCAGGTATTGGAACTTTTAACTGACAGGTTGAATCCTTGCTTGGAAAAACAGCGCTGCAGTTTATAGTTATCTTATGGTTTTTATTGCAAAATATTCGGTTTTTAAGGAGTAGTAATGCCCACAACTCTTAATTTGGACAAACAGCAGATTGAAAAACTCAGGGATACAGCTGACCATATTGTCTCCGACCTTGCCCCCACTTTGAAACGCTACACTACAGTATCTGTTGAAAGGTCAGTCCTCAGACTGTTCGGACTTGACGGAGTCAGCGAGGGAAAAGTTCCCTATCCCAACGTAATTGTCGATCACCTCGAACCTGTGGTTGGCGACGGGGTTGCCATGTATGTCGGCAATGCCATGTTGAAATACGGTTATTCCCTCAGTCAGATAGCTGAAAAAGTGGACAGTGGCGAATTGAACCTGATGCAGCAGGAGTTTCTTCCCAAAACCGAGATCAAAGATTTTCTCAATGAAATGGCTATGGAGGCAACCGGGCGGATCAACGAGATGGTGGCCCAGCGAGATGCCTATCTGGAAAAGTATCCTTCAGGTAAAAAACCCTGGAAATATGTAATCGTTGCTACCGGTAATATTTATGACGATGCTATCCAGGCAAAAAATGCAGCTTTGCGTGGAGCCGATATTATTGCAGTAATCCGATCCACCGGACAATCTTTATTGGATTTTATTCCCTACGGTCCCACAACAGAAGGATTCGGCGGGACTTATGCCACTCAGGAAAATTTCAGGATAATGAGAAAAGCTCTTGATGAAGTCATGGATAAGACCGGTAGATATATCAGGCTGGTCAATTACGCCAGTGGTTTGTGTATGCCTGAAATCGTTGTCATGGGGGCCTTTGAAAGACTGGACATGATGCTCAATGACAGTATGTACGGTATTTTGTTTCGTGATATAAACCCTGTTAGAACTTTTATTGACCAATTCTTTTCCCGGATGATTGACGGTGTATCCGATATCATCATCAATACCGGTGAGGACAACTATCTTACAACCTCAGATGCCATCGAAAACGCCCATACAGTTCTGGCTTCCGATTTTATTAATGAAGCCTTTGGGCTCAAGGCAGGTTTGAAACCGGGATTGCTCGGTCTCGGACATGCTTTTGAGATGAATCCCAATAAGGAAGATGGATTTTTGCTGGAATTGGCCCAGGCTTTCATGCTCAAGGAAATCTTTCCCGAGGCACCCCTCAAATATATGCCACCCACCAAATTCATGTCCGGAGATATTTTCAAAGGATATGCCATGAATACTCTGTTCAATCTCATCGGAGTCTGGTCTCAGCAGGGTATCCAACTTCTTGGTATGTTGACTGAAGCAATGCATACTCCATACATGCAGGACAGATACCTTGCACTGGAAAATGCTGCTTATGTTATGAATAACGCTAGTAATATCCACAATGTCTTCAATGTCAAAGAGAACAGCATCATCAAGGATAGAGCAGTTGAAGTAATGAATAAAACAGAGGAATTCCTGGAGTTGGTCAGGGATGAGGGCTTGTTCCGGGCAATAGAACTTGGTCGCTTTGCCGAGATTAAAAGAAGCCGCCACGGAGGCAAGGGCATGGATGGTGTAGTTCAGAAAAGCAGAAGATATTACAATCCTTTTGTGCCAATTTTTGCAGAAAAATTGGGTATAGAAAAGGAGATCAAACAATGGATTTAAATTCAAAAATTGTTGGACCATATGGAGATACCACAGGAGATGGAGCTATTCAACTCAGTTTCACTTTGCCCTTGAACAACGATTCCATAGCGACTCAGGCAGCAAAAAAACTCTTGCTGAAAATGGGTTTCAAGGATATTCAGATTGTTCATCAAACTCTAATTGGAGAAAAATTTACTTTTTTCGTAGTTTATGGGAAAACTACTCTTACTGTTAACACCGAGTTCATCAAACCCCTCGAAGTTAATACTAAAGTCATGGAACGCAAGGAAAGCGATCAAATGATCTCCACCTATTTTAACCGCAAACTGGTGGTAGTAGGTGCCTGTATCGGTGAAGATGCTCATACAGTGGGTATAGACGCTATTATGAACATGAAGGGCTATGACGGTCATTACGGTCTTGAGCGTTATTCCATGTTCGAAACGTACAACCTTGGTGCTCAGGTGCAGCCTTCCGAGCTTCTGGAAAAAAGCATGGAAGTTGAAGCTGACGCTATTTTGATATCTCAGGTAGTAACTCAGCGAGATATCCATTTGAGAAACCTAACCAGAATGGTAGAATTGGTTGAAGCTTCCGGAATAAGAAATAAAGTTGTAATGGTTGCCGGCGGTCCCCGCATCGACAATTCCATTGCAGTAGAACTTGGTTATGATGCTTGTTTTGGCAGAGGAAGCTTTGCCGAAGATGTAGCAACCTTCATTATCGAAGAGTTGCATCGGCGGCAGCAGGAAGTTTGAACCCAGAGGGTTAAAGTTGAGTAAACAATGGTTTTAGGAATTATATTTACATTTTCACTTGGATTGACTCTGACTACAGTACTGGTTTACAGATTCAGTTACCGGCGCAGGCAGCATCGTCTGCAGACCAATCGCAAACAGGCCGAACAAATTCTGCAGGAAAGCAGACAGGAAGCTTCGTCTGTTCTTGACAAAGCCAAGGAAGAAGCCTTCAAAATTCAAATCGAAGCCAAAAAAGAAGTTGAACAGGAAAATATACTTCAGGAGGAAGAACTGCATAATTATGAATTACAGGTAGAAGGTGAATCTCAGCGCCTTGAGCTTATTAACAAAGAATTTGACAAAGGCTTCAATGAAGTTAATCGCCACTATCAGCTTCTGGAGAAACTGAGATATAAAAATAAATCCAACAAAAAAACAGCACAATATTTTCGCAGGGAGATGGTCAGAAAGCTTCAAGAAATAGCCGGATTAAGCAAAAAAGATCTGGTTGACAAAATTAAAAACGAACTTGTCGAAAAATCCCGCAATCAGAACAAGGCTGTATTGAGAGAAACTTCCGAAATTTCAGAATCTGAATTTGTCCCCTTTGCCAAAAGGATCATCGGCATTTCTATAGGCAGGATAACTCGCAAGATCAAAGTCAACAGACCTCCAATTCATGCAGAGCTCTCCAACAGGGAATATGAAAGACTCCTTGAAATCAGTAACAATGATATCAGCCGGCTTGAAGAAATTCTTGATATCAAAATGATGCCCATCATCGAGAAAAAGATCGTAACCATCAAATTCGATACCCTTGATGCCGTTAATCGTGAGATCTGCCGCCGGGTTCTGGAAAAACTGCCATCAAAAATCAAGACCCTGCAGGAAATCAAGAAGCTGAAAGACAAAAAAAGCAGGGACATGGACAACGAACTTCTTGGTTACGGCCGAAAAGCTTTCAAAATCATCAATCTCAAACCCACCGGCAAAAAAGAGTTACTTCGCCATTTAGGCAGGTTGTATTTTAGAACCAGTTATACCCAGAATCAATGGGTTCACTCCATCGAAGCTGCTCAATTGATTGGGCTTATAGCTCACGAGCTCGATCTTGATGTTCGCTTTGCCAAGCGAGCCGCTCTTTTGCATGATATTGGCAAGTCTCTAACCCATATAGTTGAAGGTTCCCATGCTCTCATTGGTGCTAAATTGGCTGAAGATTGTGGTGAAAACGAATTGATTGTCAACGCAATTGCTTCCCACCATGGAGATAAATCTGTCAAATCTCTTTATTCTACACTGGTTATGGCTGTGGATGCTCTTTCCGGAGCCCGTCCCGGAGCCCGAAAAGAATTTTCCGACAGTTATTTTACCCGTATTCAGGATCTGACCCAACTTGCCAGCAGGTTCAAAGGGGTAAAAGATGTCTCTGCAGTTCAGGCCGGACGCGAACTCAGGATAGAGTTGGACAATAAAAAGGTAAAAGACAAAGATATGTCAGAGCTAGCTCACAAAATATCCGAAAAAATATCCGACGACATTATCTTTCCCGGTCAAATCAAAGTAACCCTGATCCGTAAATTCAAATCAGTGGAAATAGCCAAATGAAACAGCCAGATCTCAAGGGAATTCTCCTCAAAAACAACAAAGAAGGTGTTTTCTTCTTTATTGGTGTATTTTCCCTGGCCTACCTCCTTGTTTATTTCGTGAGATTTCTTGGTATTCTGGTGGGTCTCAAAACAACTGTCAGTTTGTTTTTGCAAGACAGGAAAATAATCATCCAATTAAAACAAATCTGTCTCGGAGTTCCCTTTCAGGAAAAAAAAATGACTGTTCCCTTAAGTAGAATTACCGCCTTTTCCGAAGGAAAAGAGGGAGACAGCGCTCTTGTATATCTGGGCCTGGTTTTTATGTTCTATCTTTTTGTGTTGGGAATGATGCAGATATTTCGGGGGATTTACGGGGGCGAACTTGCTCCTGTGTTCTGGGGATTTTTATTGATTATTTCCGCTTTTCTGGTGGATTTCATCTGTAATTTTCTGAATCATCTGCTTCGGGAAAGAAGGGGCAGAATTTCACAATTGGAATTACAAAACGGTAAAACAATTAAAATATCCAGATCATCCAGCAGTATCGACTCTTTGTTCCAAGAATCTCAAGATATTTAAAACGGGAACTATTATATATTTGACAGGGGAAATTATCAGAATCAGTCTGGAACCGGATATTTGCGGAAAGTTCAGACTCTGCAAAGAAAAGACAAATTATGGTTCGGTGGGGGTATCGAGGATTATTTTCAGTTGCAAAATTGCCCGGTCGCTCATTCTGGTGACTTCAATTCGAAGGTGGTGTTCTTTGAGATAGATGGAATCCTTCACTGAAGGCAAGTGTTTGAGATAGTGCAGCATAAGTCCGGCTACAGTTTCGTATTCGGGATTTTCTTCTATTTCAATTTCCAATTCTTCATTAATCTGATTGATAGTAACCCGGCCGTTCATGAGATAGGAATATTCATCGAGTTTTTTGATAACGGCATCTGGTTTGTCAAATTCATCTTCAATTTCCCCGACTATTTCTTCGAGAACGTCTTCAATGGTGGCTATACCTTCGGCTCCGCCGTACTCATTAACAATGATGGCTATTCCTTTTCGAGCCTGTTGCAGGTCTACCAGCAGCCTGAAGGCCTTTTGAAATTCAGGCGCAAAAATGGGGGGTTGCATGATTTTGTCTGCGGTGATTGATTTATCTCGTGCATTGAGAATATCAAATCCATGAACAAAGCCCACCACGTTGTCGATGCGGTCTTTATAGACGGGGATGCGGGTGAAACCGTTATGTTTGACTATCTCCGCCAGTTTGGAAATGGGAGTATGAACAGGCGCCGAAAGAACCTCGCTGTAGGGTAGCATTACTTCTTCCACGGTAGTATCACGCAGATTAAGTATATTCTGGATGATATCCCGTTCTCCCTCTTTGATGGAATCCATTTCCAGAGATGGAATTTCTTCTTCGTTGTCATAACCTGATTTTTCGTAATCTTTGAGCAGAAATTGAAGATCTTCCCTGGAAAGAGCATTGGCTTTATTTTGTTTGATACCAAGAAAAGAAGTGGCACTGCGGGAAAAAAGACCCAAAAGCAGTACCAGGGGGGAGAAAATAACACCGAAAATTCTAAGGGGAAAACTTATTTTAGTGGCAAATTTGGTGGCATTTTGCTGGTAGATGGCTTTGGGGATGATTTCGCCAAAAAGAAGAATACTGGGCGACATGAGCAAAAAGGCATAAAGCTCGCCCTTGATTCCAAACTTTTGCAGAAAAAACAAAGTAACCACTACAGTGTTGGTGACAGCGGAAAGATTGGTTCCAATAAGGGTGATGGCCAGAAGATTATTGGGTTTGCGCAGTAGTTTGAGAACCAGAGCCGCGCCCTTGTTGCCTTCTTCAGCCTGTTTTTCGATTATATTTTTGTTGCAGGACACTATGGCTATCTCTGAGCCGGAGAAAAATCCTTCCAGGAGAAGGGCTGCAATAAAGACAATTAAAACAAGAAAAGGACTCAAGCTGGTTCTCCTGATTTGAAGCTTTTGATTTTATTTTCTTTTTCATCGATTATTTCCCCCACCAGTTGTTCAAGCAGATCTTCCATTGTGACAAGACCTGCAATTTTACCTGATTGGTTGAGGACAATTGCGAAATGAATGTGGCGTTTCTGGAATTCGTTTACCAAACGAAGACATTTGGTATTCTGGGAAACATAAAATGGCGGAGTGATAAAATCCATCACAGAAAAATCGTTGTCTTCAAAATCGATATTAATGATATCTTTAATATGAAGAATACCGAGAACTTCCTTGGTATTGGGACGAATAACAGGAACCCTGGAGAAAGTTCCCTTTCTGATTTTGTGTAAAAGTTCTGAAGTATTGATATTGCCAGGAATGGAATAGATGTCCTTTTTGGGAGTCATGACATCCTTTACCAGTTTATCGCCAAATTTAAATACGTTTTTAATCAGATGACCTTCCTGATCGAGTATATTACCGTATTTATTACCTTTTTCCACCAGCATGATAAAATCTTTTTCTTTGATTTCCTTATGTCTGGAGTAGATTTTGCCGCCTAGCAAATTCACTACCAGATCGGAAACTTTACGAAAAATTAAACGGATCGGTTTAATTAATTTTGCAAAAAAATACAGGGGAGTGGCAACTTTGGTACTCCATCCTTCAGAAGTGTGGTAGGCAATTGTTTTAGGAGTAATTTCTCCAAATATCAAAAGAATTGGCAATACAATGAAAATCGAGATTAGGATTCTTTCCAATTGACTAGCTTCAGTGAAAACAAGTTTCGACAAAGTTGCACTGATGGATGAAGTGGAAATATTGACGATTTCATTGCCTACCAGCAAGGTGATAATCAACCTGCGGGGTTGATGCAGAAGCCAGAGCATTCTTTTGGAGTTTTTATCCTTGGAGATCAACTGCTTTTTGCGGGCAACGGGATCAAGAGAGAAAAAAGCTACTTCGGAACCTGAAAAAAAACCTGATAAAGCCAGCAGAACGCCAATTAATATCAGTCTTAATAAAATTTCCAGTTCCACAAACAATCTCCTTGATTTGAACAGTTTCTGATTAATACGTAATCTTAGAATAAAAACTGTCAGGTTGCAACTTTTAGTACATAACAAACTTTCGGACAAGTAATTTTAACTACATAATTTTCTCCTTAAAGTCCCACAAACGCACCCCGAAAAACCCAGGGGAGGTTCCTGCACCCATCCCGTCAACAAACAAACCAGCAAAGCAGAATCCCCCACCCTCCGTTAGTTTTTATCCCCCAAAAACCCACTTCGAAAGTACAGGGGAAGGTTTTGCACCCTCCCATCAACAAACAAACCAGTAAAGCAAAAAAAAACCTCAATACCAGACTCTTCCCCTACCTCCCGCCCAAAAAAAACATCAAATTTTAATTTTTATTTCAAAAAATGGTTGACAGTTTCCAAAATATACCGTATTTCAATTCACGCTTTTTAAATAACGGAACTTTTGACTTCTGTTATTTAAAATGCAGGGCCCAGAACCCTGCAGATTCCCGGGCGGGTAGCTCAGTTGGAAGAGCAATTGGTTTACACCCAATAGGTCATAGGTTCGAGCCCTGTTCCGCCCACAACTCCCATAGGGAGTTTCTATCACTTTGGGGTGGTAGTTAAGATGGTTATAACGCCGGCCTGTCACGCCGGAGGCCGCGGGTTCGAGTCCCGTCCACCCCGCCAACTCAACTCATTGATATTACAACCAATAAGAGATTAAGGGGCATGAATCTCGTCACTTTGAGTGACGCAGTCAACCTAGTTTAAAGTTGATTTGGTGAGATCTAACAAAAAAAGAGAATATATTCTTCTTGGTAAAAATAGACGAAGTATTCTAAATCTGATCAGTAATTGTCCAAAACACCAATAGCCTTTCGCTTTGTTTTGGGGGATAAGTGAGCATACTTTAAAGTGGTTTTTATATCACGATGACCAAGTAGTTTCTGGATAACAGCCATAGAGGTGCCATTGCAGGCCAGAATGCTAGCGAAGGTATGTCTTAGGACATGCCAGCCAAAAGGCTTTACATTGGCAGTTACACTTGATCTCCTTAACACTTTGTCTGCCATTGATTTTGATAAAAAGTCACCATTGGGTTTAGAAAATATAAATTCTCTATCATGTTGGTGCTTTTTAAGTTCTTCAATAGTAAAATTCGAGATGGGGATAGTTCTACTACGTCTACCTTTTGGTGTAGTAATTTTCTTCATTACATAGTTAATATTTACTGTTAGTAAATTTTTTTGAAAATTTATATCCTTCCACCTCAAAGCAAATAACTCACCCATTCTTAAACCAGTCTTGATAGCTAAAATAAACATCAGGTAATATTTTTTATCTGTAGACTTTAATTCTGTCTTTACTGCTTCAATCTCTTCTGAAGATAAATACCTGAAACCTGGATCATCACTTTTGATTTTTGGAAAATCAAAAGAGATATTTGAAAGATATCCTTTTTTATTGAGATAATTACAAAAAGATTTTAGTAAACCAAGAATGTTGTTTTTGGTTTTAGCTGTAATATCTTTTTGCAAAACATCTTCAATAATTCTCTCAACAGATATATCAACCGTGGAAATAGAGCTATTTTGAAATAATTCTGAAAAGTGATTGGCATAAATGGATTGATAACCTACAACCGTAGAAAATTTAAGATTTAAATTCTTTTTGTTATCGATAAAATTTTGCCATACTTTCTGAACTTTAACAGTTCTATCTATATTTTTCGGGGCAATATCTCGTCCTTCGATTATTTTTAAATGATTAGAACTTTCCCAAGCTTTTGAAGCTTTTTTTGTTTTGAAACCTTTCTTCCTTTTTCTGATCACCTTATCCTTTCTTTCACTGTAGACAGACAGATCTCCCATCCATCTAAAACCATTATTTGTCGTATATTTAGAGGCCAAAATTGATCTCCATTTGTTACGACAGCAGCATCAACTTATGATATAGCCGTCATTTTGTTTTAATTCAAATAAATTGTCCCGATGCTTTCTGAGAGGGCAAGAGAACATTGTTTCAAAGTAAATAACCTTCTCAACCATGTCACAAAGCTATTAAGGCTTAAGAAGCGAAACTGAAGGGCTTGTAGTAACTGTTAATACCTGCAGTTACTTTAAACCCTTCAATTTTGAGAGACAGATAATTACTATTTTATTCCTGTCCCAGGATAGGGGTTATTGACTGTGGAAGAAGTTGAACTGAGATATGTGGAGTAACTGTGAAGATAACCACTATTTTTGACAGTTATGACAAAGCAGCACAATTCAACTTCTGTTTCCAGACGATGACCCTCCTTTTTGGGACTAGAACTATTTAGATTATAATCTATTTATTTTTTGAAGAGCTTTCATTGAATTGAGTTTCCATCCATTCTTTCAATTTTTTCAATGAAAACCTATAGCCTAATCCTAATTTAAACGCCGGTAAACCTTTATCACGGATTTTCATATAGAGAGTGTTTTTGTTTGTTTTAAGGAGGTCACAAACCTCTGTAGTTGTAAGGATTTTGTCGTCTTTCATGATTAACCTTTCAGGACTAGATTAGCCCAGCATTTATGAGATTTATTGTTAATAGTTGA
>JAQICJ010000030.1 GCA_027858615.1 Deltaproteobacteria bacterium | reverse complement strand
TCCCAATCCCATGCTATTGACACCATGGTGTGGATCAATCCAGGGGTTAAGATCAGTTATACTTTTGGGGAAGGACTCACTTGGGGTTTTGAAATAAGTGTAGTTCTCATGCCTGAGTCCTGGGATGATATGAAGGAAAGACCCTGGGCTTACGGTTTTGTTTTTAGTATTGACTCAAATTTTGATGGTTTGACCAAATACCATTTGGGAGGGGAATTGGTAGGACCGTTTATCGGCATCGAATCAGGACCCTCTTATATTAAATATAATGGAAAAGGCATTTTTGGATTAAGCACATCATTCTGGGGAGGTTTGTGGATCTTGCCTTTTTATACTTATACCAATGTCTTTGGGTCTTCCCAGAGTTTCCATGAGTTGGGTTCCCATTTCAAGCTTCATCTCACCCCCAATGGAAATTATTCCGGTGACGGTGACGATGACGACCACGATATTTTTTAACCAATATTGATTGTCACTTTCAATAGAGGAAAATTGTTGGTTTATTTGAGAGGGATTCTTGAATTATTTGGATTTTCTTATTATTTGGAAAAAATCTTTATCAGGGAAGTGTTGATTGTCAAATTTATTTGAACCACTTGGTAAGAAAAATTATAATTTTTCTTTTACTCTGTAACTCCCAGAATGGGGATTTTAGATTGTAGGTTTTAGAAAATTCTTTTCTACTGGGGGGGTTTATGCAAAAAATAAATATAGTTGCTCTTTTTCTTGTTTTTCATCATGATTTTGTTGAAGAACATGAAATCAAGATTTAAATTCGGGTTTAATCTCAGAAAGTTTAAAATGAAGAATAGAACTATTTTCTTATCAATTTTATGTGTATTGTTGTTAGGGTCTTTTTTTTCCAGTCCATCGGAGGCTGAAGATAAAACTGTGGATAATATTCTCAAGCGGATTACTCCTCATCTTTCCGGCCATGCTTTGTTGGGAGCGGTTAAACAAGGAGATTTAAATACTACTCTCGAAAACGCTCAAGGCCAAAGCTATGATAATTATTATCATTTCAATGGTCTTGTAAATTTTGGATCTACCTTTAAAATTGCGGAAGATATTTATTTTGGGCATATGCTGCACGCAGGCAGCGGGGGTGACTATCTTGGCTTCAAGGCTGACGATAAAGTTGTGATAACCGATTTGTATATTCAATTTGATAATTTTCTTTTGAGAAATCTCTCCCTGACAACCGGTTCTTACGATATTCCCTTTGGCGAAATGACCTGGTATCTTACCAACAATGCCTATTCCATCAAAAACCCCTTTGTGGCAAATTCTCTTTTTTATTCCATGTTGGGGGGAAACCCTGTTGGTACAACCAATACTGTGGGCTTGAAAGCAGAATACAAAACAAAAAACTGGGGTTGGTTAGTTAGTCTTTCCAACGGTGCCCAAGCTGGTGCATCCAATGAAGATGGCAATTTTGCCTTGATCGGCAAAGTTGATCTTCATACTGCTAAATTTTACAAAATTAGTATCAATGCTCTTCATTCCGATCAGAGACAGTCGAGGCTGGTTACGGGAGATATAAGCGACAAACTGGATATGAACAACATGATTTCCGGTGGGCTTTTGGATTTACATCTGGATTTCAAGTGGCGGCCGGTAAAATTGTCTTTTAAAGGATATGGCGGCTGGTTCAGGATTGCAGATACAGCAAATACCAGCATTTTTTACACCGCCATGGCCCAAATCAAAGCAACCTTCTGGGAAAAAACCTATTTCGCATTGCGAGCTTCTTTCTGGCTGCCCGAGGACACCGATGGCGACGGCCAAGGAATTTCCACCAGTCCTTATTGTGTTGGCCACAGTTGTGTCTGGCCCTCATTAATTAATGAACCAGGTATTTCTTCCCCGGTTATGGATCAGAGAGTTGTGCGCTGGCAAGCTGCTGCAGGATATTGGCTGAAAGATAATATAAAAGTTAAACTGTCCGGATTTTTTGATCAATACCAATACAATAAATTTAAACATAATTTCTATTCTCTCCTGCTATCCACCACCTTTACCTATTGATATGAAGACGGGGAAGACACGGGACCTTGCGGGAAAACACGGGAGCCTCCCCTACGTAGTGGATTTGGGCACAACAGGAAGGGTTCAGGTTGGGGGTTTTATTTGGTTGCGGTTGAGGTAGAGGAAGGGTTCGGGGTGGGTAATGTCGCCGTAGCAAACCTCAGCTGCTGCTTTGCAACCACCGAGGCATTGCTCTTCGAGTTTGCAGCCCGAGCAAAGTTGGGGGCGGGCTTTGGTGAACTCCTTCATTTTGTTTGAAGCGACCATTTGAGCAAAGGTTGAAGTTGACAAATTACCCAGGATGGTGGGGGTGTGATTGCAGGGACGAAGATTACCCATTGGATCGAGAGTGTAATAAGCAGTGGATGTACCCGCGGCACAGAACCCAAAACCTACATCGGGAAAAGCTGCAGTGTTGATGAGACATGGAGGCATGGCAATGGAGGCTCCAATAGCCAGACCATATTCTGAGCACATGTTTTGGGCATAAGCCAGATCTTCATGCAGAGTTTCCAGGGAAGGCATCAGTTTTTCGGGTTGCCGGTGATATTGGCCACCGCCATTATAGCGATTATAAAGAAAAGAACGGGCGCCCAAGGCAATTCCCAGATCCAGCGCATCTTTAAAATGACCTTGATTGATGCGGGTGGAAACAAATACAAAAGCAACATCCTGTTCCAGCTCGGCCAATTCTGTGGCGGCCTGGACAACCTTGTCAAAACTGCCGGCTTTGCCAGCCAGTTGATCGTGGGTTTTGGCTACCGAAGAGTTGAGGGGAAGCTCAAACAGCTCCACTCCTGCCTGAACCAGGGATTCAATTCGTTTGCGGGTGAGCAGAGTTCCGTTGGTGATAAGAGCTACCTGACAATTGAGGTCGACGGCGGTCCTGACAAGTTCTTCCAGATCTTCGCGGCAGCAAGGCTCTCCTCCGGAAAAAGTGAAGTCGGAGCAGCCGGTCTGCTGTATCGCTTTGCGAATCAGCGCTTTGGCTTGGACCGCTGGCAATTGCTCACGAGAATAATCCACATCGTCTTTCCAGACGTTGTAACACTGAAGGCAGGAAAGGTTGCAGGCGGGAGTAACTTCGTAAATAACAGATTCCAGGGGAAAAGGTGGCGGGGATTTGAAAATTTGGCGTATTTTCCGGAGAAACTTCATAATTTTTACTATCTGTAACCAAGCCGGGGCTGACGAGAACTGCCCGAAACTACTTTTCCAATTTACCCAAGATGCTTACTCCGAGTGTTTTTTCTATATACTTGAGGTTGTAGCCGTTGGTCAACTTGGTTTTGAGCAGAGCCCGGACAGCTTTGCGCACCTGCAGTCTATACTTCCTTTTGAAAGCGGGAACTTGAGAGATTTTCACCACCTTGTTGCCATCGGTTGCCAAGGTTGCCGGTTGGGAAGAATTGAGCAGAGCTTTGAATTCTTTTATTTTTTGCTGATGAGGGGCAACCGGGCCAGGGCCACGTTGCATCAAACCTCTGTGATTGAGGGTTTTATTAATAATTTTGTGTTTTTTGAGGATTTTCAGAACTGTTCTGGTATTGGGATAATAGGGCAAGCTGCTGAAATGGAAAGTAACATCGTTAACCAGTTGTTGGGCCGGGGAAAAGTTGATAATTTGACAATTGATGGCTTTTTCCAGTTTGTTTACGATAGAACTGGGAAGCTCGCCGTTTTTGTAGAGCAATCTTACCAGGCGTTTAATTTTGAGTTGATAATTTTTAACTTTCTCGGCAGAAGCGTTGCATTGTTTGCCCTGCCCGGCTATTTTTTGGGCCTGTTCAACACTGAGGATGCCGGCTTTGACCTTTTTATCCAGAAGTTTTTTCTGCAGTTGCACCAGCTCGGTGCTGCGCTCTTGGGCCGGGGAGGCCATCCTGTCGTAACAACTTACTCTGACATAGTTTTTAAATATTCCCAGTTCATGCAGGATTTTATTCAGATTGGGTTTGATGCCGGGATCACGCCAATCGTGATTGAAGGAGGCATTTTTAAAAATTTTCTTTACATGGAGCTTCATTTGGGAAAGATCAGGAGTTTTTTGCGAAAAAGATGATGATGTAGAACCACCGGAAACTTTGACTTTGCCGGCATTTCCCGAATTGCCCTTCTGAGGGTTGGATTTTGTGGAATTGCCGGATAATTCGGGTTTGGTATCGTTGTTGCCGGTAGCGGTGCCACCAGGTTTGCAACCGAAGATTATTGCAAAAAAAGCAACTGCAAACCAGAATTTGCCTTTGATGCCTTTGTTGCAGGATGTTCGCGGCTGCTTGTTTCTGGCAATAAAAAAAAGCGCCGTAAAAAAAGCGACAATAAAAAGCGGAATTAAAATTAATTTTTCCACAAAGCAACCTCCGTGCTGCAAAAGATTTGAAATTTGAATCAGATTGTACAATTTTTAACAAAATAATGTCAAATATTTTCAACAGAGCTGTTTGTTGAAATTGGGGATAACATCCTGTCTCTTCTCCCTGATAAAATAAAAACTCGACAATCGCACAGCGAGTGGATATTATTTTTCTACCTGATACGCTCAATCTTATTTTTCAGGAGCAACAAAAGCAATATTTTATCAAACACAACAAAAATTTTATTCCAAACCAGGCTGAAAACTCAGAATGATAAAATTTCCTTTCCTTATTGTGATTATTGTCATCTCCCTTCACCTTTCCACCGGGGCAAAGGCTTCTTCTCCCTTTGACAAAGAATACGAAGACAATTTCAGTGATACTCTTTTCGGTTACACCACCCCTACCTTTTCCTATCTTAATTTCAAGAGTTCGGAATATTTTAAAATTAACCTGGGACACCTGTGGGCTGAAAAAATCTATCTTTCTTTTTTTGAATTTCAATTGCTGGGAAACAATTTTTTTGCCAAATCCAGCGAAGATCAAAAATCCTACGTAAACACCTCTTATTTTTCCTTTGTCAAACTGGGCAGGTTATGGGTCTGGGATAAAGTCAGGTTTTTCGCCGACTTCCATTTTGGGGCTCTCCAGCTCAACCAGGTCAGGGAATTATCCAACACCGAATTAAATAATTACTACAGCGAAGAACCCGTGTTGGCCGGGGGAATATCCTGGGGCATAAAATGGCTGCCTCGCAACTGGATCATTAAATTTGAACAGACAATCAGCCAAACACAAAAAAATACAATTTCCAATTCAACCTTTCAGGTGGACTATCAGTTTTCTCAAAACTGGCTAGCGGGAATCATTGCAGAATCCGTAGAAAGAACTATCGACAATTGCAGCGAGGAAACCTCCCCCGAAGATCAAACCAACTGCACCTATATTTTCTCACTCAATTATACAGCTGCCTATCTGGGTTACAGGTTTTACAAAGAATACTGGTTTCTTTTGGGTTTTGGAGTTTCCAGTCTCCGGCTGGGGCTTGAATCCGAATTGTTCAAAGATAACCTCGGAGCTACTATCTATCTAAGTTTACGCTGATCCCCACAACAGATTATTTTTTCAAATTTTAAAACTCATTGTTTGCTTTTTTGCTAATCCGTATTATGCTGTATTACAATTCAAGTACAGTTCAGAAAATTATTATCTTAATCAAAGAGGTGAATCATGAAAAATCTTATTCTTATTTTAGCTTTTGTCAGTCTTGTTTTTGCCGCTTGCGAAGACGAAGAATCCAACAACAACACCAACAACATCAACAACGTTAACAACGTCAACAACATTAATAACACCAATGATTGGGAAGTGGTTTTATCCGACACAGGTTGCAAAATGGGTGGGGTTAAAGCCCTCAGCGATTACAGCCTCAGCGGATTTGAATGCATTTATTACAACTATGATGGCACCGATCTTACTTTGGTGCATGTTAATAGAGTTCTCAACTGCTGCCCCGATGAAGCCCTTGGTATTACCGGTACTGTTGATGCCAGCGGCCAGAATCTTCTGATTGATTCAACTGACAACGGTGGTCTTTGTGATTGCATGTGCCCCTATGATGTCACTTACGAAATTGCCGATTTTACTTCCGGCAGCTATTATCTTGGTGCCTCCTCCCTCAATCCCAGCGAGCTTATCGATTTTACTGAACCCGTCGAGGGGATCCACTGCGAAGACAGACTGGGAGATTTCTGGTATGTTGGCGCCGAAGGAGAAAGAGGTCATTTTTGCCAGGACAACAGCGAATGCATGAACGGCGACGGTTATTGTCTTGATGTTGACGGTGACAAGGTGTGTGTCAACTCTTGTACGATCACAGAAGAATGTCCTGTTCCTGCACTTGAAACTTGTGACACCTCGGGAGACCTTGGATATTGCGCCCCCGATAGTCTGTAAATACTTATTACTTATCTACTGTGCCAAAAAACAATCAACTTATAATTGGCAGGTCCAACAGGGAGTTTATTATGCACAAATATTTATTTTCTTTATTTATTTTTTCACTGGTGATTGCAGGCTGCGATGACAGCAATTCTGGTAATAATTCAGCCAATGATCCTTCAACCGACTTTTCACATATTGAAGCCGGGAGCATTATCTATAGTACCGACGCTACCGAGCTTTACTCCAATATCAGGATTTATGTTAGAAATGATGAAGATGAACCAATCTCAAATATGGCTGTAACCTTGGAAAGTCCAAACGACTTTATTTCCTTTGATTCTGAACTTGATATTGTAGTTCTGACAGATGCCAGCGGCATCGCCGACTTCAAAGTTGTTTCAACCGAACTTGACACTGCCACTATCACTGCCAACATTGCCAAACAGGACGACTTTGAAGAGCCCCTCATTTCCATTTCTCAAAACATCATTTTTGATCTGCAGATTGATCTCCTCACCCTCGGAGAATACACCTACGATGAATTTGGAGCCATGGCAAATCTGGGAATTGAAGTAGCCGACGCCTCCGGGCTGGTGGAAGGTGCTCAGATTACTCTAGATGGAACCGGCGACTATACTGTGGATCCCCAGATTATTTCCACTGATGCTTCGGGTATCGCTTCTTTTGAATTCACTGCCGAGTCAGCCGGCAACAAAACTATTACAGCCTATCTGGCCGGTATTGACACTCCTTTAGAACTGATAACTGAAGTAAGCGGACCCACTATCAGTGGTTCCATCGATTGTACAACTTCATTTCCATCTTTTGTCAATCCCAAAGCCACCCTCATCTCAGTTGAATTTGAAAGTTCCGAAATTCTGGGACAAATTCCGGCAAACAGTTTACTGACTCCAGACGGTTTTTCCCAGGAATACACTTTGGAACTGCCTGTCGTTCCTGATCCTGCTATGCTTACTCATGATAATCAGGAGAACTCAGATATTGGCATTTTCCCGGTTATTGTTTACGATGATATCAACGATAATGACCTCCTTGACGAAGATGAAATAATCGTCGGCGCCAAAATGAACGAGGGAATCATTGTTTTTCTCAAGGGAACAAACACTTCTAACAACGGATATAATCTCATTGAAACCTTGGAGGATAATCCAACTTTAATGGATTGGGAAACCAACAAGGATCAACTCCATTTCAACCTCTGGCTAGCTCCGGTTCGAACTCCTGAAGTTTCAGGCACTGTTTCAGGTCCTTCCCTTGGCAACCAAGGCATGGCTTTCTTCATTATCGACGCTCCTTACATGGTGAACAACGAAGGAACCAACCCTTTCGAATTGATCAACAATCCGGATCATTCAGTCCAAATCGGAGATTCCCCTGTCAGTGGCAACTCCTATTCAGTTACCCTTGCAGATCCTCTTGCTGTCATGGATGGCACTCTGGTTGAAGAGTGGACTGTAAGTCACGACATTGGGGGAGCAGGCCAGATGGAACAATTGTTTGTTTTGGCTGTGCTTTATCAGGATACCAATGAAAATGACGAATATAATGATGGGGATACAATACTGGGAACTTTGACACCTCCTTTCGGAGTTGAATGGAATTTCTCCTATCTTATTTCCTATCCTCAAATCTTTTCTATGTATCTTTCTTTGCAAGATGCTTTGGGAATGCATTACGGATTCAACTGGTGGGCCAATCCATGGCGTTCAGCCATTGACAACGTCAATGCCGGTGACCCCCTCCAAATCACCCTGGAGAAAAACCTTCCTGCCAACAAAAACAACAAAGCTTTTGCTGTTTATGACATGGATGTTGACGACGAAACTCCCATTGCCACAGGTACCTTCTCTACAGCAATCATGCCTTCGGGAACAGTGACTGTTAATGATTGTACCGGGTGCGGAGACATCGCTTCCGGACACACCTTTGTCATCACCGAAGTTTATGAAGACGGTACCATTCTCGACTGGGTCGAAGATGCCGCTGTCGGCCCCTTCAATAATCCTCTCTAAACCAATTCCCTGCTCAGTCAGTTTCAATAATTTTCTTCCCTTGAACAGCTCCCCTCTCCTCCCTGATTATTTCCTTTGAAAATCCACCTGAAAAAGATTAGTCTCAAACTGAATACGGAAATTGAACTCACCTGCTTTGTTATAACTTCTTGAAATAATATCTAATATGTCTGCGAGGTTTCTCCGCGCATCTGAGACAAATTTCTTGCCCAGCCAAACCCCCTTTTGGGAATGGAAACTTAAACTCTTTAACTATCAGGATCTTTTAATGGCAGAACCACTTGAAGCAAGACTGAACGACTTTTTTGATGCCTTGGCCACTTACACCTTCACTCCATTGACTCTGCTCAAATTTTCCAAGATGTTGCTCGGCATCGATAATCCTGAAGAAAATGCCGGCTTTCGTCCGGAAAAACGGGATCCCAAATTTGTCTCCTTTGCCTCCAGAATCTTCAAAAAAGCAACCCAGCCCTATTTTCGCCCCGAAGTCCATGGATTGACAAATCTGCCCGCCAAGGGTGCAGGATTGATAGTAGGCAATCATAACGGGGGACTGGTCCCGGTTGACACATTTATTGCCGGAGGTGCAATTGCCAGATATTTTGGTGCCAGCAGGCCTGTATATGGACTGGCACATGATTTTCTTTTCAGAGAGAGCACCCTCTCCAACATTCTGGAAAGAATGGGAGCATTGAAAGCCACCTATAAATCGGCTGAACTGGCATTTGAAAGAGAAGGACTGGTAATTGTATACCCTGGAGGCGACATCGAAACCTTCCGTCCCTTCAAAAAGAGACACAAAATCGATTTTGGAAACCGAACCGGGTTTATCCGTCTGGCTTTGCAAAAACAAGTTCCGGTCTATCCCTGTGTTTCCATAGGCTGCCACGAAACCTTCTATGTACTAACCAGGGGAGAAAAAATTGCCAAAATATTCGGCTTCAAAAAGAAATTGCGCACTACTGTTTTCCCCATTGTCTTAAGTTTTCCCTGGGGACTGACTTCCGGATTTCTTCCTTATATTCCCCTGCCCTCAAAGATTATTATTGAATTCCTCCCGGCCCTGGACTGGAGCAAATATGGACCCGAGGACGCCGACAATCCTGAAGTTTTGCAGGCGTGCTCCCGGGAAATAATCGGGATCATGCAAACTCGCCTCAACAAAATGGCAGCTGAAAGAAATCTCCCCCTGGTAGGCTGAATGTTCAGTCAAAAAACCCCATTCTGGGAGGGGAACTAGTTACAAAAGATACTTGTTGAGAATATTTTTAATGTCTGTCATGTTTGCAGGTTTTTGCAGAAAATCATTCATTCCCACTTCCAGAGCTTTTTTCTTGTCGTCAACCGAGGTGTAAGCAGTAAAGGCAATAACCGGCAACTTTTTGATATCATATCGCTTCCTGATTTGTTTTACTGCTTCTACTCCTCCCATATCAGGCATTTGCAGATCCATGAAAACCAGTTCAAACTGCTTTTCTTCCAAAAGTGCAAGTGCTTGACTGCCATTTTCAGCTATCTCAGTCTTGCAACCCAATTTTTCGAGGATTTTCTGGAGAACTTTCTGGTTGACCCGATTATCCTCAGTTATCAAAACTGTTTTATCTGAAATCCTGGACTTTTCTTTATTTTCAAGCTCTGCCAGACTCCCCTTGCTGGCTGCAACCTGGTTTTGTGGATCCGGTGAAAATGCTTTGATAAGTTCATAACGCAACCGCCAACTGATAACTGGCTTATTGATTTCGAGCACTACGCTGTTGTCCATGTTTAATTCGGGGCAGAGCTCTTCAAAAAAAACTCCAATGGATTTGAGCAGCAATATTTTGTGAGAGATATTGGTTTTATTCGGGTTTTTCATTTTTTTCAATCGGGCACAAAACTCTTTGGAATAAAGATCATCAAGAACTAAAAAATAATCTTCCAGTTCTTCATCCAGAATATCCTGAACATTTTTTTGTACCACTTCCAATTCTACATCTTCAAAAATTTCAGTCAATTTCTTTTGGAAAGCCTGATTCCCGGACAAAACTGCAATCTTTCCGGAGATGGTTTGAGCCAGAGAAGGTGTTTCTGCAGCCGGCTCCAGAATTTCAAATTCAGCTTTAAACCTGAAGGAGGATCCTTTACCTTCTTTGGAGTCAACCTCGATTGTGCCTCCCATCAGATGAGCTAGTTGCCTGGAAATGGCAAGCCCGAGACCTGTTCCTCCGTAATCACCCGCAATTGAATTGTCAGCCTGAGTAAAGAAATCGAAAATTTTGCTGATTTTATGCTTGGGAATACCAATGCCGGTATCACTTACCTCAAATTGAATAGCTGCACTTGAGGATTTTTTTTCCAGAAGAGAACATGCCAGAGAAACACAACCTGCTTCGGTAAATTTTAAGCCGTTGGAAAGTAGATTGGTGATAATCTGGGTTATTCTGAGTGGATCTCCGGAAATATATGCTGGAATTTTTCTGTCGCAATGGCAGCATAACTCCATTTTTTTCCCGGAAGACAAGCTTTCCTGTGAATAAACTGCTTTCTCAAGCAATCTGCGCAGATTAACCGGCTTTTCCTCAAGAAAAACCTTATTGGCATCTATTTTGGACAAATCCAGGATATTGTTGATAAGAGAATGCAAAGTTTCTGAACTGTAATTGATGGTCTGAAGATATTTTTTTTGTTCGGGGCTGAGTGAAGTCAATTCCAAAAGGTTGATCATCCCGATGATTCCATTCATGGGAGTTCGGATTTCGTGACTGATATTGGCGACAAAATCGGCTTTGGCTCTGGCGGCTTGTTCTGCCAGACTTTTTGCCTTTTTCAATTTGGCTTTTTCCTGTTTCAATTTTTCTTTTTCCAGAATAACGGCCATATTGAAGGCGTATCTGACCTGTTCGTATATATAAGCAAAAACCATTATCAACAGATACACTGAGATGAATCTGATAATGATCCCTGTTGAATAATCCTGTTCTGAATTGAACCAGCCGGGGTAAACCATCAGCAAAAAAAAAGTTGAAATTGAAATCAAATTGCAAATAACTCCTTCTTTGATGCCAAGAAGGAAAATAGATACCAGGGGGAAAAGCAGAGGCCAGAAGAGCAGATTGTTTTCCCGTCCTCCTGCATAGATGTGATAACAGTTGAGACCGAAAAAAAAGTAGATGCTGAACCTTAAAACCCAGATGGATGAACGATTTGGGTAAAATCTCCAGAAAGAATAAAGCCCTGCCAGAAAAAATGCAGTGAAAATAACATGGAAATAGTCGCCATTGAGCAGATCATAAACAAGAAAAATTGAGCTATAGAGCAGTCCAACCAGCATGAAGAAGTAAAGCAGTTTGCGTCTGGTTACTTCTTCAGTTGCCAGCGCTGTTCTCTCCGGAGGACGAAAAATAAATTTAAAAATCAGAAAGAGTTTTTTAAACATAGACAAAAATTATCTTTCGGGAATGATCATATATTCAAATCTGATTAAAGA
>JAQICJ010000017.1 GCA_027858615.1 Deltaproteobacteria bacterium | reverse complement strand
AATTTGACAGCAGTTAGTTGAACAGACCGGCTCAGGGTGTGATTTAAATTTCAAGGGTGGAAAATCAATTGGACAAGTGTATTTTGGGGGCTGAAAATCGGCAGTTTTGGCGATGAAATTATGGAGAAAAGTGGGAAAAAATGAAAAGTCGGGTGAAAATTGAGTGGGGGAAGATTTGGGGAAAACCCTAACCCGGATCGGGATTTCAAAATTGGTCTTCATGTCCTCTACGGATTACTTTAAATTTTCCGGTATCGGTATTTAAACTGTATATGTTGAAATTGGTATTAATATCAAAGCCTTGGAAATGTTGGGCTATGTTAATGGAGGCTGAGCCTTCCGGTCCACTGGTAATGCGGTGAAATACATGTTGAGGCCAGACTAGAATGGCACCTTTGTTAATAATAACTTTGCCATTTCTGGCAATTTTATTGGGTTCCACGGTAAAGTGTTCAACTTTGCCATGGTCCTGAGTATACAAATCGACGTATCTGATACCTTTTAAAACAATAAGGTTGTCAGCTTGGTGAGGGTGCATATACCAGGGTTTTTCTGTTTCGCCTACAGGTCCAGGAGATATTGCTCCTTTTTGGTGGAGCACTCTGTCTATGGCGTTGACTTGTTGAATACATGCCATGGGGAATTGATCAAAGATAACTCCCGGAGTTTTACGGAAAGTTTTGAGTTCATAAATTTTAAAAAGATGGGGAATTTGTTCTATAAGTGTACATTTCATGATATATCTATAAAAATTATTAAGAACAGGGTCAAGTTTATTTGGATAAATTGTATAAACCTGATCCTGGTTAGGGAATTTGCCCTCTAGTTTTTTGTTGAGTTTGTATATTTTTGTAGTGAGGCTAAAATTTAATGAGTAAAAATAAAATTATAAATCAGCCTGATGAAACTGCGGCTTTGTTTGATTTTGACAGAACGGTTATTGATGTAAATAGTGCCTTGCTTTTTGCCAAGCATGAGTATCGTAACGGAACTATTTCAACCTGGCAGTTTTTTACTTCAATATATTACGGGGTTTTGTATCATTTTGATTTCATAGATATAGAAAAGGCATACAGTGAGGCTTTGCAGCTTTATAAAGGTCGTCTGGCGAATGTTTTGGAAGAATTAACCAGAATCTGGTTTGAGCAAGAGGTAAAAAAACATGTGCAACCTGGGGCTTTGAAAGCTCTTGAGTGGCATCGCCAAAGGGGGGATCCGTTGGTTCTGGTTACTAACAGCACCGGCTTTATGGCCAAGGTTATCAGTGAAACATGGGAATTCGATCATTGGATTGCCAATAATCTTCCTGTTGATGATGAAGGTCGAATAACCGGTGAGTTGGACCTGCCACTTTGTTATGGAGAGGGCAAAGTTGTTCGCTCCAAAAAGTGGGCTGAAAAAAATGGGATAAATCTGAATAAATCTTATTTTTACACAGATTCAATAACAGATCTGCCTTTACTTGAAGCAGTAGGTTATCCGCGAATTGTAAATCCGGATCCAAAGTTGCGTCATCTGGCAGGGAAGAGAAAATGGCCGATTCTGGACTGGACAATTTATGGACGCAGGCGAAATTTCGATCTGGAAAAGCAACTACCTTTTACCGACAAATTATAATTCCCAAAGAAAATCCAGAACCCCCTTACGGAAAAGTAAAAAAAGTGAAAGAGAAGGTTTGGAAACAGAGGGAAAAAGCGGTGTAAGTATTTGAAAACAGGTGGAATGATCGAACAAGGTTGGTTGCAGTACAGGTGGAAAATTGAAGGTTGGTATTTCAGAAGAATGAAAGGATTTTTACCTGGACTAATTAATTTTGTCGATCAGAAGTTTGAATATTTCCCTGCCTCCCTTTTCCCGGGCAGCTATTTTGAAACCGGCGCCGAGTTTGTTTATGGCTTGATGGTGCAGGCTGTTGACGTTTAATGTTTCCTGATTCAAAGCTCGGTTGAGGCAGCTGTCAGTTTGTATCAGGACTTCGCGGCGGGCGACAATTTTCTTCTACATCGTGTATTGGCGATAAAATCATCAGATTGGCTGTCAACTTCCTGGTAAAGATTGCCTCCCCGGGCAATGTTGAGCATTTGCATTCCTCTGCATATTCCTAAAACCGGCAGATGTTTTTGGATAATCAAACCCATCAGGTCATATTCAAAATGATCCCGCTGTAAATTGTAAACTTTGCCTTCCTGAACCTCTTCCCTGTAAAATGAAGGATGGATATCACTTCCTCCCAATAGTATTATTCCCGCACATTTTGACAGCTTATCGGTTTTCAACGGGGTGATTTTTTGCGGAATTCCTCCTTCCAAAATTACACCTGCAGCGACAGCCAGCCAGGGAAAAGCAGAATCTTCTACTCCCCGGGTAATTCCGATTATAGGTTTATTTTTGGATTTCACTGACATAATCTTTGATTTTATCGAGCCAGGTAGATTGGCTGAAGATAGAGTTGTTGGATTCAGATGCAGCGTATTCTTTCAGCATTTGACCCCGCAATTGATTGTTGTGGGCCAAGGTTTTCAACAACAATCCAACTGTTCCATTCAACATGCAGATTCCACCCAACCTCGTCAATTCTGCAATTGGCCATTCTGAAATGGTAGGGTGGGCGTGCCTGAACCAAATTTGCGCCTTTGATTTTGAAAATTGATACTAGTGGGTAGTGGCTTGAACTGGGACATAAAACTTATTACCGGATGGAGAAAAGTATTATATTTCGTTGGTATAAATGAAGTCGTCGAGACCATCGGTTACAGTTATAATAATGATGGTATCACCTTTGACAAGGGGGTCAATGTCTTCGAGTGCGGATTCGATGACGTCAACATGTTCAACCCTGTCGGCCAGAACATGCAAGATTTGTTTGACCCAGACATCAACATCGGCAACGTTCTGAGTACTTTCCTGAATGCCCAGCAATTTGCTTTCAAGGAGGTCTTGGGTAGAAATGGGATCAAGAGGTGTATCACGAGGCCAGCTCATGGCCCTGGTAACACTGACGCCGATTTTGAACTGGTCAATTTCTACCAGAATATCGGTGATTGAACCTTGTTCGTCATAAATGATCTCAGTCTCTGTTTTTAAGAGGAGACCCAATTCACAACGATAGAGCATTTCATAGGCGAAAACTTCGGACCAGGAGGAGCTTCCTCCGGCATTTTCGGTTTCTGCCAGAATTTGTCCCCCGGAACTGAGATAGATAAAATCGGAGGCATCATAGGTATCATTGCCAAAATCGATGGTATTCAAGTAATAATAATGCTGATCAGTCTGCAATTCGGTGGGAGTTAAAACTCCACATTGACCCGTGATTTCACCAAATCCATCGAGGGGGACTTCTTCTGTAGTTACCAGGCAAGCTGTGCCATCCTGGACATAGCCTTCGACACAATCCCACTCGCAGGGTTCGGGATCACTCCATCCCGAAGTAGCATCCCAGGTGATCTCTACTTCCACTATCTCTGATTGTGCATTTTCCGGTGCTTCATCGGTGCAGTTTACCAATTTGAAGTTGATGCAGACATCATCTTCTTCGGTATATCCCGAATCGCAAACGCAATTGGCATTGTTACTTTCTGTTAACTGACAACTCGAATTGGAGTCGCAGGTAACTTTACTGCATGGATCGGTATTATTGACGTTATTGAGGTTGTTTATGTTGTTGTTGTCGGAATCACTGCATCCGGCCAGAGTCAAAAATGCCAGAACCAGTAAAAAACTTAGTTTTTTCATATAGAATCTCCTGTTGCAGTTGCATGTGGAAGGCAGCCGGCAAAAGCCGGAAATAGTAACAAGGCTATCAATGACTACCATTTTCTTTATAGAACAAAATGATCTTTTTTCCAGAAATTTTTCCCGAAAGATTTTTTCACACAAGGTGCAGTTTATTTTCATAAATTGTTTTGCTGGTACTTCTGAAAAAAGCAAAACCTCATTCTGAGGGTCAAAGGAAGTAACTCCGTTGTGGAGTTTGAATCATGGCAAACCTGCGTCCTCTGGGTCGAAAATAATAACCCCGTTGTGGATTTTTCTCCATTTTATTCAAAATATGTTAGAAGAAAATATGGTTTATCTCCTGATTGCGATTTCTTTCAGTACCCTGGTTTCCTTGATTCTCAAATACAGTGAAACCCGTCGACTTAACAGGTTAGGGGTTACTTCCACCAATTACTTTTTTGGATTTCTGATTGCTTTATATCTTATCTGGCGCGAGGGGATTTTTAATTTTAATCCTCAACTGGGGGAATTCAAAAATTCATTTTTACCGGTTTTGCAGGGCCAAATTCCTGTTTTCAGTGAAAATGGCAGTTTTTTCTGGGCAATATTGGCGGGGATTCCCGGAGGAGTCTGTTATTTTTTCGGTTTTATCTTTATTCAAAAATCGATAAAGGAAAACGGAGTCAGCATTACCAGCGCCTTTGCCAAATTGGGAATCTTTGTTCCCATGGCCTTTTCCATCTTTCTGTGGAAGGAAATACCCACTTTGTTTCAATGGGTTGGAATAGCTTTGGCAATTATAGCCATTGCCAGTGTTCACTATACTGAAGATTTGAAACAGAGTCTCAATTCTATTAAAAAAAGTTTGATTCTGGTGTTTTTTGTGGTGGGGTTGAGTGAGTTTTCCAACAAGTTTTTTCAGCATTATGCTTCCACCAGGTTCAAATCTCTCTTTCTGTTCTCGGTTTTTTTCACGGCTTTTCTGATCAGCGGACTTTTTACCCTGTTGCAATCAAGAAAGATAACCCGCAAAGATATCCTGGTGGGAATTTTAGTAGGAATACCCAATATGTTCACTTCCTGGTTTCTCATTCAATCCTTTAATTACATGAAGGCAGCAGTGGTTTTCCCTCTGTACAGTTCCATGACAATTGTGATGATCACCTTAGGCGGAGTTGCTCTCTTCGGGGAGAGACTCAAAAAAAAAGAAGTTATTGCTATTTTCCTGACAATCTGTGCCATTGTCATAACCAGAATTTCCCAATAAGATCTATAATTTCCCAAAAATTGTCAAATCCCCGTTGTGGGGGGGTAAAATAATAACCCCGTTATGAACTTGGAAGTTTTGTCAAATCCCCGTTGTGATGGGGTAAAATAATAACCCCGTTAAGAACTTGGAAGTGTTGTCAAATCCCCGTTCTGAGGGGAAAAATAATAACCCCGTTGTGGATTTATGTGCTTACTTGTCCGTTGTGGATTTGTTGATGAGTTCCACCGGTATGGGCAGGGTGTTGCTGCCGGCATAAAGGGAAAGATGGGGAAGAGCGATTTCTATGTTTTCTTTGTCGAGCTTCTTTTTTACTTCTTCTCCAAGTTTGTATTTCAATTCCATCCAGTTATGATTGACGGTCCAGACAGAAAATTGCAGGTTGATAGCTGATTCTCCAAAGCCCAGAAAATAAACTTGGGGTTTGGGATTGTCGAGGCAGATAGGCAGACTTTCCGCCACTTCAAGCAGGGCTTTTTTTGTTTTGTCGAAATTTTCCCGATAAGAGATTCCCAATTTTAAATCGTAACGGCGCAGGGGGTATTTGGTGAGGTTGGACAAATTGGATTTGAGCATGGTTTCATTGGGGATTCTCACCTGGATATTATCGAAGGTTTTCAGCCTTACCGAAAGCAATTCGATAGAAATAACCGTGCCGACAATATCGCTAACCTGAATGATACTGCCCACCTTGAAGGGTTGTTCCGCCATCAAAAAAAGGCCGCTGATCAGATTGGAAGCTGATGTTTGCGCAGCAAAACCCAAGGCAACTGTCAAAATACCAGCTGCTCCCAACAGAACTCCGAGACTGACACCCACCCTCTGCAGGGCCAGGGTGAAGGCCAGAACAATGATGGAGTAACGCACCAAACGCTTGATGACGAACTGGTGCTGGAGTTGTAACCTTGAAACCGGCAAAATGGCGATGAGTAAGCGTGATCCCACAAAACCACCAATGAAGATAAAGATCGCCTGGATGATTTTGATAGTGAGGGGATTGGAAATTATTGCTCTGATGTAATCTAAATATTGAGTCATTTTTACCTTTTTGGGAACTAACTACTAAATACTTACCTGGAGATCATGGATAAAACCCTGAGGGAGATGGAACCGTAAGCTTCTTCTCTGGGTCCGGCCACTTTGTTAGCTCGGGAAAGAATTGCCGGTGGATCTTTTTTGATGGCCATTTTGGCAAATTCGTTGTCCCCGCTTAATTCAAAGACTACGTCCTGTGTCCATAAATGATTTTCCGATCCCTGGAACAGGGAAAAGTTGACAACAGGCAATTTAAAGCTTTCAATTTTGTGTACGTTATTGGTTTTATTGATGAAAACAACAGTGGTGATGGCACGGTGAGGACAATACTGTATATCTTCTAATAGGGTTCTGCCGGGAGTTATGCTGGCGTAACAAAGTTCGCCTTCATTGGTAGTAGGGCCGAACCAGGTATCTGAGGGACGGTAAAAAGTTTGTTCCAGCATGATTTTATCGGGATTGAGGGATTTCATCCGGAACCAGAGCGGAGTGCCGATATAAAGAGTTGTTTTCTCCCGAGGGGGCAGAAAATAGGGTTCATTGAGCCTGCTGACAACAGGACGATCCGCAGTTACCGGTATAAGAGAGAATTCTGGATTTTTGCCCCTGATCCCGTATCGTGTCCAGGTTACCGGATTGAGTACGTCATTGGGGTTGATAAATTCATGTGCCAGCTCGCTTGCCAGGGGATCAGCATCTTGTTTTTGTCCAATTTCCCAGGTATCATTGAGGCGGTTTATCCACAATTGCAGAGGGCCGATTTTGAAAAAAGTGTAGGTATTACTTTTGGTTTTATAATTACCCCACCACTTGCGTATTTGTTTAGTATTGTCCGGTGATTTGTTGTTGCTCATTTTATAATTTTGTCCAATCGAGGGATTTAATCAAAATTTCTCCCTGGGCTGAAATCTTTACTCTGAAACCGTAATGGCTGACATTTTTCTGGTTAGTATAATAAATGCTTTCAACTTTAAAAGAAATCTCATAATTGTTATTTTTTTGTTTTTTTTCATTAAGGGCGCAGAGTTTGGCCTCAATATGGGCATAAGTAAGGATAATCTGAGCTTGCAGAAGAAATTTGGTAATTTTTGCGGGAGAAAGCTTCGTAAGAGCTTCGGGTTTGATTTTTCCAATTTTAATTTCTTTTTTGCCATAACCAGATGGGTTTCCCTGCTTCAGATCTGAAAAGACCTTTTGATTGACTACAGCTTTTTTGGCTTCAGGATCAAAAAAGAAAAGAGGTTCTCCCTGAAAGTTGTATTTTTTTGTGTGTTCAAGCGCCTTGGCCTTGGTACCGAAAGGTTTTGCCGGAAATTCCTGCTGAAAGTCCTTGAGAGGAACCTTGTGTTTTGATCTCAATTCACGGAGGTAGGAGGTATAAGAGCGGGGATTGAGTTTATAGATGCATTTTTTGCTGTTTTTTTCTGATTGTGGTTTGGAAGAGGAGGTATCCTGTTTTTTTTGGTTGAGCTTGACCGCAGTGGAATTATTGGTCTTCTTGCCGGATGTTTTATCGGTTGTTTTTTCCTTTTTTTCGGGAGAAGTGGAACCGTGGTTGTTGTCGGAGTCTTTGCTGCAGTTGATAAGCAAGGCTAAAACCAAAAGTTGAGTTGACCACCATTTCAGTAAAAATGATTTTCCATATTTCATAGTTTACCCCATTTGTCCAAATCCTGTATTGTCCAGATTCCTTTGCCTTCGGCGCAACTGGTACAACTGAGGATCTTTTTGAGCAGATAATCAATATTGTCTGTTTCGATCATGATATCAAGTTTCAGGCGTGGTGTATAGCCCACCACAAGATCTCTTTTGCTTTCAAAGGGATTGGATCCTATTCCCTCAAAATAACCTTCGATTCTAGTCATGTAGCAACCCTTGATTTGTTCAAATCTGGAGATCTTGTCGAGAATCTTTTGTTTGGTGGCTTTGTGGACATAAAGGGTGAGAATTTTCATTAGAATTTCCTTTTTTGCTCTATTTTCTTTTCAACAATTATGTACATGGCCGGCAAAATGAGCAAGGTCAAAATCATGGAACTGAAAACACCTCCAAAAACAACCAGAGCCAGAGGTTTTTGGATTTCCGAACCGGGTCCGCTGGAAAGAAGAATTGGAACCAGACCGAGCATGGTCAGGATAGCAGTCATCAGCACCGGTCGCAATCTGCGGGAAGCGCCATTCTTGACAGCTTTTTCAATTCCTGCTCCGGTTTCCCGCAATTGGTTGAAATAGTTGATCATGACGATGGCATTTTCGATGGCAATTCCGAAAAGAGCAATAAAGCCGATGGAAGCCGAAATGGAAAGATAATAACCAGCAAAATATAGCAGAACAATGCCCCCGATGAAGGCCAGGGGAATTGTGAGCATGATCATCAAAGCTTGGGCGGCGGATTTGAAGATTAAGAAGAGCACTATGAAAATGAGCAGAATAGTCAAAGGAACAGTTATCAGTATTCTCTTGGTGGCTCTCTGCTGGTTTTCAAATTGGCCCCCGAAACTGACATAATATCCGGAAGGAAGTTTGACATCTTTGTTGATTTTCTCTCTGATTTCGTTGACAAAACCTACAATATCACGTCCCTCTACATTGCATTGAATCAGGGCTTGGCGCACACCGTTTTCCCTTGAGATTTGCAAAGGACCTTCCACCTGTTTGATTATGGTGAGATCACCAAGTCTCATCATTCCTTTTGCAGGGGTTTTTATGCGCATATTGGCGATTTTCTGGGCGCTGTTTCTGACACTTTCCGGAAAACGAATGAAAATGGGGCGTTTTATATTGCCTTTGTAAATACTAGAAATGATTTCACCACCAACTGCGCTTTCAATCAGATTGCTGATCTTTTTAACGGTAACGCCTTGACAGCCCAAGGCTTTTTTGTTCATTTCTATCTGCAGATATTCCTGACCTTTGAGAGGTGTTCTGATCACGTCGGTGCTTCCCTGGGTTTCGTTGATCAGTTTTTCAATTTCGATGGACTTTTCTTCGAGCAGGTTTAGATTGTCTCCATGAAGTTTTATGGCGATGGCGGCTCTAACTCCGGTGAGAATTTCAGAAACACGCATATCGATGGGTTGAGTAAAACCGCTCTGGATTCCGGTGAAATTATCTATGATTTTGCGCATTTTGGTTTTGAGTTCTCCGATATTGTCAACTTTCCATTGGGAGCGGGGAGCATAAACTATGTAGTTGTCACTTTGGTAAAAATCCATGGGATCGAGCTTGAGTTCATCAGAGCCGGTTCTGGTGACAACGCCGTCAATTTCGGGAAGTTCCATCAGGGCTTTTTGCAGTTTGAGATTATCCTCAAGGGAGCGTTGCAGAGAAATAGTTGGAGAATGCTCTGTCTGGAGAACCATGGTTCCTTCATTGAGGGTGGGCAGAAATTCTTTGCCGATGAGCAGAAACAGTAAAGAAGAAAGAATTGCCGCTGAAAATCCTGCCAGGATGGCTTTTTTCTTGTGACGGAGAATGAAGTTTAGGATTTTCCCATAATATTTTTTGAGGAAATCCAAGTATTTGCTGCTGGTTTTACCCTTTCCACTTTTTTTCATGAGCAGACTGGAAATTACCGGAATAATGGTTAGAGCTACCACCATCGCGGTAATCAGGGCAAATCCCAGGGTGATGGCAAGAGGACGAAAAAGCTTGCCCTCGATGCCGGTGAGCATAAAGATCGGGATAAGGGAAAGAATAATAATCAAAACGGCACTGGCCACCGGCATGGCAACTTCTTTGGAGGCACGATAAACCAGATTGAGCTTATGGACTTTGTGGTCAGGTTCTTGGAGGAAATTGTGAATATTTTCCACAACTACCACGGCGGAATCGACCAAAATACCAATGGAAATGGCCAGACCTCCAAGAGACATCAGGTTGGCGGTGATGTCGAAGTAGTACATCAGCAAAAATGACCCCAGAACACTGATGGGCAGGATAATTCCTGCCGCAAGGGCGCTCCAGATATTGCCCAGGAAAAGGAAAAGCACAATCAAGACGAGGATAATTGCCTGTCCCAGGGAGCTTTCAACTGTCCAGACTGCGGTTTCAATCAGATTTGAGAGCGACTACGTTATTAATTACTACTTTTTCCCCGGGTTTTAATCCGTGGGTGATTTCTACCGAGTTATCGTCTGCTTCTCCGGTGATGACTGTTTTAAGTTTGTAGTGGCGTTCCTTGGTTTCCACAAAAACTGAAGTTTTATTGGTCATTTGGAAGAGGGCGGTTTTAGGTACCATTAGTTTTACTTCTTTTTTGTTGACTACAAATTCAGCCATGGCGCACAAGCCTGGACGCCAGATTCCTTTTTTGTTGGGCATAAGCACCCTGACCAAGGCGCTACGGGTTTTTTCATCAGCTGTGGGTGAAACGTATTTTATTTTACCGGCGATATTCTTTTTGAGTTTGCCGGAGAAGACGTTGACTTCTTCTCCGGGCTTGATGTTGTCGAGGTATTGCACGGGAACCTTGATGTCCAGCCAGACTGAATTGAGGTTGGCAAGTACAAAGACGGGCCGGTCGGATTTGACCATTTCTCCCCGGGAGATGTTTTTTTCGATGATTTTTCCACCAACGGGGGCTCTGAGAATATAGACAGTTAATTTTTCTTTGTCTCGAGAAGGAAGGTTTGTGATACCTTTTGATGTTGCTCCCAGGAGTTTCAACTTCTGGGAAGCCATACTCAGTGCTATGGAATCTTTGTCGAATTTTTCCTTTTCCTGCAGATAAGCGAGGCGGGAACTGATTTTCTTTTTGTAGAGCTTTTTCTCCATTTTGAGACGATTCCAGGCGAAGGATTTTTTCTGATAGAGATTGATATATTCCAGTTGGGCTTCTCCCATTTCTTTGCTGTTCAACTCCATGAGAGCATCATTTTTTTTTACTTTTTCTCCAAGTTGTTTGTGGATTTTGAGAACATGTCCCGAAACCTTGGTAACAACGCTGGTAACATTGTTCTTATTGGCTCGGATGCTGCCTTGCAATTGCACCATTTCTCTGATTTTTCCCTGGCGGACCGGCTGAGTTTTGAACTTGCCAATTTCCACGGCCTTTTTGGAGAGCACCAGAAATTCGGGTTTGGATTTCTCCTGGCTGCTGCTTGCTTCTTCCGAGGAGCAGCCCAAAAAAGAAGTTATTATTAAAATAACTGTAATAAAGCAGGTTTTGATAAATTTCAGCATAAGTTTTTCCTTGCTGGTTAAAACTAGTTTTAACTTTTAGTTGGGACCAGTCAATTCTCCATGGTGAGAGGGGAACTATTATAATTGTCAACCTTAATATTTGGCGTCCAGGCAATGTTTTACAATGGCACCTTGGGCCGGAACAGGTTCTGTCTGACCAAGAAAGGAAAGAATAATAAAAGCTCGGGTGTATTCTTTGAGAACTTGGTGAAATTGCTGGTGAACCCGGTTCAATATTCTTTCGGAATCCAGAACTTCCAGATAGGATAATTTGCCCAGTTGATAACCTTCCTGGATCTTTTCGAAATTCTTTTTGGCGTTGGGGATGAATTTATCATTAAATTCGAAAACCTGATCATGAAGATTTTTGAATTTCAGATAATTCACTTTCAGTTCTTTAAACAACTGCATAATCAAAGCCGGTTTTTTGTATTGATTGAGTTTGAGCAGGATTTTTGCTTTTTTGCGTTGGGCTTCACCTTTGCTGAAGATTTTAATGGGCACAGAAAAACCCACCACTGTTCCCACATCTCTTTCGTCGTTGTAATATCTGATTCCGGCTTTGAGGGTTATGTCGGGAACCAGCAGAGATTCGGCCAACTCCAACTCCCTTTTTTGCAGATTATTGTCGGCTTCGATCAGTTTTAATGAAGGATGATTCTTCAGTTCGGCACTGAGTTGCCCGAAGGGCTTTATTTTTTTGTGAATGGAAAAACAATTCGACATGGATTTGTAGTTGAATTCTTTTTGGCCCAGTAAGGCGGCCAATTGGGCTTTTTGCTGTTTGAGACTGTTTTTATGGTTTTGCCAGGTGATTTTTTTGAGTCCGAAATCAAGATCGAATTTATCAAGTTGCAGGGGAGAAAGTTTGGCAGCTTTGACTTTGTTGGTAAAAATATACCGGATATCTTTATGAATTTTCAGAATATTTCGATCGAGACCAACCTGATGCAGATAGAATACGGTATCATAATATTGCAAGGCGATTTTGAGAAGTACTCTCCGTTTTTTCAGTTGAAAACGCAGTATCTCTTTTTTCTGGGCTGCACTGACTTTAGCCAGTCTGGCCTGCTTTTTACCTCCCAGTTCAAAAACCTGAGAAATTCCTAAAGTAGCCTGAGCCTGATTGACTACTTTTCTCTGCCCGCTTCCCAACACGTCTTCAACCTCAAAATCTATCTCGGGATTGTGAAGTTGAAGAGCCTGGAGTTTTTCAGCCTCAAACAGGCGCAGGGAGTATTTGAATTGAGCAAGATCAGGATTGTTGAGAAGAGCAGTTTTAAAAGCTTCTTTTAAAGATAAAGCCGCTTTGTTTTTTGAAGAGTCGGAGTTTTCCAGAGATTTCAAAACAGGTTGGGAAGGATTAACCGGAATTGTATCTGAAAAGGTGGAACCGTCCTTTTGATTACAGGAAAGAAAAAATAGAAGTGGGAAAATATTGAAAAAAGAGTTTTTCACAATTACATATTCCTTTGGCAGTTAGTAGCAGTCAATTTTGAAAACCCGGAAGATAATGAAAACCCGGAAGATAATATTGAACACAGTTTGGATTAAACTGAGGGTTGAACTCAGGTACTCCTGGACAACAACTTTCCATGAAGGTGAAATAATTTATGCACATAATATAGAAAGTAAAGAGTGTGTACTTTTTTGTAATAAGATAATATTGACAAAAATACAATAATAAGAGATAGAATTGCAAATGAGGATTAACAAAAATACCCATTTTTAAAAAAATTGGATTAAACTGAGGGTTTTAAAGGTTAAATCTCTAAGCAAAGTTTTATTTCGCCAACAGTTGTTTTTCAATTTGTACTTTAAATTTTTTGAACTACTTACACCTTTTGAGGAATCAATCATGAAAAAATTAATAACATTAGTATTAATCAGTTTTACCGCCTTTGCCGCCTGTAACAAATCCCAAAAAGTCAATGAACCTGAAAAAGCTGCAACTCCTGTCAAAGATGGCTTTCAGGGCATTTACGTCGTTAGAGAATTCAAAGGAGACAATTCGGTAATGCCAGTTAATTTGACCGGTCTCACCTTTGAAAGAAAAGGCGATTCCTATCTTATCCAC